>NZ_JBEOTZ010000002.1:0-467374 GCF_040303825.1 Streptomyces sp. NPDC094143 | reverse complement strand
CTGGCGAGCTCCCACAAGCCGTCCGGAACAATCCAACTCCACGTACCCCGCCCCATGAACGGACCAACGAGCGATCACCACATAGGACACCGTCTTAGCCACCTCCCCGGTCTGGGTCCCGCGTCGAGCAAGACCAGGGGGCCACTCGTGCACATTGCGGTCAGGCCCAAAGCCTGCCCGAGTTGCCAACCAGCGTACGGCCCCCTGATCATGCACGACCCCAGACCGGGCAGGCCACCGGCCAAACCCGCTCCGCCGGCCTTGCGCTACAACAAAACGGCCGTTACTCACCCGCAATATCTCGTGACTCTGAAACGAGAGAAGCGCCAATTCCGCGCAACCTGAGGGCTGCATTATGCGGTGAGTCCGCTAGTTTATAGCGTCCCTTATTTTCCTCTAGGGCGGCAACCAAAGGACTTGAAAGGAAGTCCAAGCACTCCCGCACGGAGTCTGCTGTTGGACGTGGAGTAACTTCTTTCCGAAGCGCGTAAATAATGTTCTCTACGCTGATGAATCCAGATGCAATCGGGTCGTTGTCGACTGCCTCCTGCAAGGCAAGCGCCAGAATCTTTCCGATCAGCAAGGAGCGACGCTCTGAAGCTGCGTATTGCTCAGCGATCTCGTCCCTATGGGCGTCCGGGCGGCTGAAAACGTCCCGCATGTCACGTAGGGAAATTGGGCTGAGTGCATGGCGCTTTAACGCGGAAACGAGATCGTCCACCTGAAGCATCACGACACCGTTCTCTACGGACCAATCCTTCAAACGGGTAGCGAAATCAGGACCGATAACCAGTGCATACTCGGCTTTATGTTTCCGCTTATGATCACGCAGAGCGTCAAATTTAACGCCCGACTCGGCTACAATACCGCTCCCGGAGCTTTTAGCGTCGATGATAACGCGGTAGCTATCACCAGGAGCCAACTGGGCTACAGCAAGGACGTCCGTTCTGCCTGGGCCGCCGAGATGTTCGGCATGAAACCCAAGGAACCGGAAAGCTCGGGCAATCGCCTCTTCGAAGGCCTTACTCTCGTTTCCATCCTTTCCGTACTCTTGCAGATCACGGACGATATCTCCGATCAAGGACCTCGGAGAGTCCTCCTGGTCGGGGACCGGATCTGCAACTTGCGCCTCTGCCGCCACAGATTCCTTTTGTAGGCTCAGAAGCTCGGCAAAAGCCTTGCCGACGCCCGTGACACGGAACCTTTGCCAGTCCACCCGCTCGACAAGACCAGCGTCTTGCAGGAAACCCAATCTAAGGCGGATCTCTCCATTGGAAGCTTGTGCGTACCCAAAGCGCTCTTTTGCCTGGGTGGTGAGACTAGACGTCGTCGAGGGATCGTCGATAACCTTCAGAATCTCACCAAAGAACGAATACCGCGAATGCAAGAATGCAACAAGGACTTGCTCATTCCCGACGTCGGTCAGCCACTGAGCGTCTGCCGTCGGCGCAAATACATTGAATGCCACCTGCTCAATTAGGCCCATGTGCCGCAGCGCATGCAAAGTTGACTGGAAGGACGAATGTGTGATTCCCAATTGCTCGGCGCATGCATTGCGGAAGTCTTCAGTGGTCATTCCGTCGCCAAGAAGTGAGATCAGGTTCCGAACGGCCTCAGAAGCAGACAGTGAAGATTCATCACTATCCCGGCTTGCCGATTTTGTTCCTCGCGGAATATACCCAATCAAGGGGCGCCGCCCCCGGAGTGCGTCCTGGTCCATTTCTGGAGTGTCAGACAGATATCGTACGGCTTCCGAATCTACAGTAGCTACCTCCTCGGCAACTGCCACTTCTCCTTTAGCCTCTTCAGGGGAACACAATTCGATTTTACTAAGCAGTGCTTCTCCTGCTGGAGTGCGTACTACCTGAGTTCCCCAGAGTTCCACCATACCCAGACTTCTGAGCCATCCCGTCCGACGGCGGACTTGATCAAGACTGGACCACGGCAACCCGTAGGTATCCCGCGCAAGGTTGAGCAGATCCGTTTGGGAAGTCCTCACCCCAATGCCATTAAGGAGCTCACCGATGAATTTTACGTTGTTGTGAAAGTGGATGGCCAAGGCCTCTGGTTCGGGAGCTTCAAGCCACTTCACTGCAAACTCGCTTGCCTCCCATTGGCCTTCTTTCTCGCGACGGACGACCAGACCGGCCGCAGACAATTGACTGCGGCATAGATTTTCGCAGCGAGCCGAAACTTCTTTTCCCTCCAAGTTCTTCCAAATCAGAGTCGATTCGCCACTGCACGGCAATTGGCCAAGAATCTGTCGAAGCATGGATGCCTGAGACTCGATGCCGCCAGAGATGTAGCCAAGCGTATTGACGCGATCACGCCAAGACTTCGGGAGGCTTTCAGCTTGCCGGGTCACTTGCGGCTCCTTCTTCAAGGTCGACTCGTGTTGCCTGGAAGGCTAGAGGGCCGGACTGACACTTGGGACCCGATCTGGTGATTAGGCGTCAAAGCCCACCAGACGTCCGCACATCTAGGGCGGACGGCCTTGAGCGTGTGGCGGCTGAGGTGACAACGCCGATGGACAGCGGCGAACAAGCGCGGAAGTCTGCGGACCATCAGCGCACGTGAGAGGCCCACCAGCCCAAGGCAGTTCCTCCACCCAAGTCCCTTCGGGGCGAAGAGGTCATCACTCAAGGTCTCACCGCCACGCTTCCGCCGGCGCGGCTCACTCTGGTCGACGGCATGGCTGCGTGGCTGAGACCCGCGGGGGTGCGGCGAGGCATACGCGTGTGCGGTCGGTCGGCTGACCCGCCGTCGTGGCTGGCTGTCGCCGGCTGAGGTTCAGACAGGGCGCATCGAGGGGTGCAGGCCGCCGTCAAGTGAGTGTGGCGGAGCTGGGCCGTCCCTGAGCCGTCCGAGGCCGCTCGCCAGTGCCCAATGACGACCCAATGACGACCACCAGGAGCACGAGCCCACCGCCCCTGATCAGCAGAAACCAGCTCACCCAGATCCCAGACAAGACCCAGGGCAAGAGGACAGATCCTGACTCGCCCCGTAAGACTCATCCGACACGAACACAACCGACCAGGGAGATGGCTCGAACATATATTCCCAATTCTTCCGAACCTAACTTCACGGCACACGGACCCCTACCGCAAAAGTGCGAGGCATGAGACTATCGGCGGTCCAGAAGGTGGGCGCGAGGGGGGCCAATGCGCGTTTCGATCTATCTTTTCCGGGCCGAAGCCAATTCTTTTGAAGGACTGCTGCGAGATTTTCCGGAAGAATCGCGTGCGCCACAGAAGCGTGGTTTGAGGGACGGGGTCGACCTCGACTGTGAGATTTGGGTCCTCCCTGCAGAGCCTCGGGAACCTAAATGGGCCACCATGCTTTCCAAGCTCACCACCGTAAGTGACCTCAAGAACTCCAACAACTCGGTCGCCGTCCTATTCAAGGTGCACGACCGATACTTCGCAGTTTGTTTCGGGTATGCACACGCGATGCTCAATCACGAATTGATTGAACCAGAGTTCGGGCTACGAGTAACCGCAAATATGGCAGACCCGTTCAAGGTCGCGGCGATCCAGGTTAGAACTCTGAGTGAGAACTCGCGGCAACAGAGGAGCCAAACGGCCAGTCGAACAAGAGTTGCAGAATTCGATGTGGAGGTGGAGCGAGAGTGGCTTAGGTACCTCAAAGCAGATGTCAGCGATGGAGTTAGCTGGGCCTCAGGGGTTGCCGGGTCCCAGTCACTATCATTGACAACGAAGATGGAACTTAGCCAATTCCCGACACTACTTTCACACCTGCTGGACCAATTCACCTCTGAAGCCTATAAGGAGAAGTTCCCGTACATTGACAACTTTGTCCCAATTTCTGCCGGCGATCCAATCATTGACAAATTGTGGTCTGCCCTGAGAGACGCAATCGTGGCACCGCAAGGGAAGAAGCTGGGAGTAGCCTGCCCGGACGACCTTCTGGGGGCCGAGGTTGGCTACTGGAAGATCTTCGGAGACCGTAAGCGAAACCGTGAGCCCATCGAGGAACTAGATCTCGAAAGCGTACTGACGCAGATCCCAATCAATGACCTTGAGGAGAAGCTGCCGAAGCTGAAGATAATTCCCATTGACGACTCCGGCAATCCCATCCGAACTAAGAGGTCACTCACAGAGTACTTCGTTTTCGAGCAGAATATTGATGGTGATACCTATGCCCTTTGCCTAGGGCAGTGGTTCAAAATCGCTTCAGACTACGTCCAGGAGATAAATGCCGAGGTAGCCAAAATCGAGGACGTAACCAAAGAAATCAAACTCCCGGACTGGCTCCCAGACAGTGACGGGATTTACGGAGACGAGGGGGACTACAATGACACAGTTTCCACTTCGCGCGGATACATACCCCTAGACGCCAGAAATTTTCTGATTGGAGGGCCGCATCAGAAGATCGAAATATGCGACTTCATAACTTCCGACCTGGACTTCGTTTGCGTTAAGCGCATGGAGGGTTCTCCAACCCTTTCCCACCTATTCAGTCAGGCTGCAGTTTCCGCGGACCTTTATGCAGCCAACGCAGTTGGGCAAGGAAAGCATGCGGTCGGTTACGCCGACTACATCAAGGGGCTGATTTCCTCGAAGTGGGGCAACGAAGGATCGGAAGTGGACCAGAACAAGAGGATGGTGCTCGCTATCGCCACCGAAAAGGCAGGCAAGATTGGCGACGCGCTCTATTTCTTCAGCAAAGTCAATCTCGTGCAGCGAGCTTCCGACCTGCGAAAATCTGGCTTCAAAGTCGCCCTGGCGAAAATTCACAGGCCTGAGCACCCATCAGGCGATTAGTGCCTCACGTGCCGGCCGTGGTGGCTTGCTCTGATTGACGACACGGGCAGCGTGACGCAGGCCGGCGAGGGTGCAACGAGGCACACGCGCGCTTGTTCGGTCGGCGCGCCCACCGTCGTGGCTGACTGTCGGCGGCTGAGGTTCATGCCACAACCGTGCCAGATACAGGGGTCTGCCACGGTCAACACCGGTGCCCAGGAGTCGAGTAGCCGCTCGCTTCTTCAGCCAGCGAAGCCGCAGTTCAGGTACGAGATCACCCAGCCTCTCTCCTAAAGCGGGTGTCGCGGGTTCGAAATGTGCCGGAGGCACAGCGAGAAGGGCCAGCTCAGAAGAGCTTCCTCCCGAGCTAGCCCTTTGCTGTTTCAGATGCCATGCCACGCGTGCAACGTCAACGGCAGTTATCGTTACGCCAACTCGCGATCAACCTGGTGCAGATAACTGAACGGGTGCTCATTCCTCGCACGGAACAGTGGACGGACCTCACGGGTAGCGATATTGAACCCGATGCTGCCCGCTATACCTGCTACCCAGGCGAGATCCGGGACGACCAACGCACCCACAGCAGCCGTAGCCACTCCCACCGTGACTGAGATGGACTTCTGCACCCAGGCCATACGGCTGGCTTGGGCAGCCGCCTGGTAGTCTTCACGCGCCTGTTTCAGCGCCACCCGCATTCGTTCCAGCACGTCGGCCGGGTGCTCCCATTCGCGGCGCAGATCGCTGAGCATGGTCTGAGTAGCCCCCATCAAGCGTTCCCGCTCGGCGGCATACCTGTCACGAAAGGCCAGGACCTCTGATGTGGAGGTGCCCGGTGCTGGCATGGGCAACAGACGGCCAAGCTCAACTCGCCAGGCTGCTACACCGAAGCCAGGAGCCATCGGCCGAAGCGACGTCTCGTGGGCGGATCGTTGATCGGTGTACGGCGTGTAGGCGCGAGTTTCAGTCGTAAATGCCACTTCCTGCGCCAGCGTGCCGAGTAACAGGAGGCGCACCTCCCTAGAAACGGCCAGGCCGGCGCCACGCCACCTCGTCGAGCTCTCAAGCCTTCGTCCCAGGCCTAAGCGGATGATCTCTTCCTCCAAAAAGTGGCCGAGCTTCGATCGGAAGAGAAAGGCATCCATGACAGAAACCTGAGGACTTGGCGGCCCGGCAGCAAGCTCACGAAGTTCCCGGGTCAAGACTTCAAGATGAAGCATGTCGTCCAGTGGCTGGCGGTATTGAGTACCGAGGACGATGGGATGGTAGAGCCCTCGTTCCCTGAGGTCCTTCAGCTCATCCGAGACTGCATCCTCGTATACCTCTGGATCCATCGGCACGACAGACGCCATGTCGTCCCAGTACAACAACGCCTGGTGTAGGACCTCCTGAGGAGGTCTGACCAAAGGGTAGTAGAGCAGCGTAGGCATCGGGTTCCCCTTCCAACAGGGTGGTCCACCGTAGTGGACCCTCGGAGCCGTCACCACGAGACGTGATCTGCAGGACAGAACTGGGAGGTTGGTAGCCAGCAACACCAACCCGCCCTCATCTACGAGCCACGTTCAAGGCTGCCGAGTACGACCAGTTAAACAACTCCCCTGAGGGCTGCAGTACAGCAGCGGAGTACAGTAACCACCCCCACCGCAGCCAACCTCCGATGCACACAAGTGGCCTTCCGAGCAGCCCACCAGACCTGGTTGCCCCTTCAGCCAGTAGATTCGGGACGAAGAGGTCGTGCCAGACCCGTGCCAGATCCAGCAGGGAACCACGGGGAACACCGGGGAACCAGCCGACCTCCCACCAGGCGCCGACACCGGTTCGCCGCAGGTCAGCCCAGCAGCAAGCCCCAGATGCCCTTAGCTTCCCAAGCTGAGAGCGCGAGTTCGATTCTCGTCACCCGCTCCACGAAGAAGGCCCAGGTCAGCGACCTGGGCCGTTTTGCTGTCCGGGGTGATCACTGGCCGCGTGCCAGGTGTACGCCAGATCGCCCGGCAGGGCCGCGCATCTGTTTCCACAGGCTGTGGACACAGATGCGGCGCGCACCCGCTCGCCGCGGCGGTGTGCCGGACCAGGCCGACAGCCTGAGTCGGGTGCTTCGCGCGTGCCAGGACGTGGGCCTGCACGCGGACAACGCCCCACCGACACAGTGGGAACACGTGCAGGCAGAGGAGCACCACCGACGTACTGACCCGCGTGCGCCCGCATCGCCTGAGTCCGCCGACCGTGCGCTCTGCTCTGTGCCGGTTACCTGGCACACGCTGGATGCCCGGACGCGAAGCGAACCACCGGGGGTGGACACACCGTGGGTGAGTGGAAGCAAGGCAAGTGCGGTTGGCCGACGGCGGCCGGGGGTCGCTGTCAGAACAAGACGCTGAAGGGCACGTCACGTTGCTACCGCCATCAGGGTGACTGGACGAAGCGTGGCCAGGCCGAGCTGAAGAAGCGTGCAAGCAGGCGTCGCAAGAAGTGACCGAGCGCGGTCCGAGACCTCTGGGCGACCGCTCGCAGCCTTCTGCCGAGCAGCGGACAGCGGTTCAGGCCAGGCCGTGCCGGGCCCCATGACGTGGTCATCGTCCACTGCGAGGGTTTCCGCCTCGGGCCGGGCCGGGTGATGGATCAGGTAGTCCACCCCTCGTTCTCCGTCGACGTTGCGGTAGACGACGTGGATGGTGCGGCCCGAGCGCAGAGGCACGCGGAACACCGGCCACTCGTTCGGCGGACAGTGCGTGAGTCAGCTCCACGGCCGGCCGCGTCCCAGTCCGCATCGAACGCAGCCCGTTGCGCGTCCTCCCCGCGCAAGCAGGTACCGAGGTGCACCGGCCAGAACATGGGGTCGTCCGGATGCCTCGGCGAGGCGCCATCACGGCTGTCCGCCCAGGTCAGTGGCCCGGACGCCTGCCGGGGAACCTGACCGTCGTCTCGCATGGCGCCGCGGGCCGGGCACCTCCCGCGGCCGGCCTTCGGCAGGTCCGGTCGGGCGAAGCGCCGCTGCGGAAGCGCCGTCGTCCCCGCATGGAGACCCGAGGGCGGCCCCAGGTGCCCCGTGCCGGCGAGGGTGAGGGTGAGTCGCCGGGGCGTGCCGTGCCGCTGTCGAGGCGGCGGTCCGGTCGGCGGAGTGTCATCGTGAGGCGGCCGCGGATTGACGCCCGACGCGGAGGTTCCCATGCTGGTGGTGAGGGGGCCTGCGAAAGGACCGCGGTCGTGAGTGGTCGGCACAGTGAGCTACCCCGGCTGCTGACGGCAGCGGAGACGGCGGCGCCGGTCGACGCCGCCGACGTGGTCGCGGAGGACCTGCGACGGCGTTTCCGGGCGACGAGGGTCTCCTTCCTCGTGGTGGATCTCACCGGGAGGGCCGTGGCACGGCTGTCGACCGCGCCTGCGTCGGGAGACCGGGAGGCGGAACGGATCCCGTTGTTCGGCAGCGTCTACGAAGAGGTGATCCGCACCCAGCGCCTGTATCACAAGGCGACGGACCAGGGGCACCGGGTGATCATGCCGGTGACCAACCGGGGCGACGCGATGGGCCTGCTGGAGCTGCTCCTGCCGGTCGACCCCGGCGAGGACGTCCTGGCGGAGGTCGGGGAAGCCGCCCATGTCCTGGCGTACATCGTGATCGCCAACGGGCGCTTCACGGATCTCTACACCTGGGGCAAGCGCTCCGTGCCGCCCACCCTGGCAGCGGAGATCCAGTACCAGCTCCTGCCCCCGTCGCTGTCCTGCGAGGCCGCGCAGTTCACGCTGTGCGGCAACCTGGAGCCCTCCGAGAGCCTCAGCGGCGACACCTTCGACTACACCCTGGACCGCGACACCCTGCATGTGTCGGTGACCGACCCCATGGGCCACGACACCGCTGCCGCCCTGGCCGCCACGATCCTGGTGAGCGCTCTGCGCGGCGCCCGCCGCGCGGGGGCCGGCCTGGCCGAGCAGGCCCGCCGGGCCGACCAGGCGCTGGCCGACCACGGGCACGGTCACGCCACGGGGCAGCTGCTGCGCATCCATCTGCGCACCGGGCAAGCACGGTTCGTCAACGCCGGCCACCCGTGGCCACTGCGCCTGCGCGAAGGGGCCGCGGAGGTGGTGACCTGCGAGGTGGATCATCCCTTCGGCCTCTCCGCGCTCGCGTCCCGCCCCTACCGCGTCCAGGATCTCGACCTGCGTCCCGGCGACCGTCTGCTCCTGTTCACCGACGGCATGGTCGAACGTCATGGCGGCAAGGTCGACCTCGCCGCCCTGCTGAAGCACACCCGGGACCTGCACCCGCGGGAGGCCGTGCTGGAGCTGACGTCAGCGGTCCGGGACGCCGCAGGCGGCACGCTCGAGGACGACGCCACCGTCGTGTGCCTGGACTGGCACGGACCCCACGAGACGCAGCGGCACGTCAGCTCCGGGGCGGACACCGCCCAGGCATCCGCCGCCCGCGAGAGACACCAGCCGTGACCAGGGCACTCCCTCGGGCGGTGTCACCCTTTCGAAGGGAGCCGAGGGGACGCGGCCTCCGGGCGGCCCCGGGTGTCCTTCCGCTCGGCGGGATGCGCGACCGGGTGCTTCGAGGCGAGTGCGTCGCCGGGTCCGCCCTGCGCCGGGACGGTTCCGGCGTCTGCCGCCCGTACCGGTGCCGGCTCGCCGCCGTCCGTTCGCCGCAGCACGCGCCGGCCGAGGCGCGGCAGAAGGACGTAGAAGCGGTCGGGAAGGAACACCGCGTCGGCGACGATCATCGCCCCGGAGAACAGTGGCAGCCCCATGAGTACGGCGATGCCGATGTGCATGCCCAGCAGCAGGGTGAGAACGGGGTACTTGAGCCTGCCGAACAGCACGAACGGGAAGGCCACCTGCAGGAGAACGGTGAGGTAACCGGCGACGGCGATCACGAGCGCGTGCTCGTCGACGAAGTCCGAGAGCACCGGCCAGGGACGGAAGAGTTCGAGGTTCAGGGCGTAGTGGAGAGCGGTCCCGTTGCCCCAGGTGCTGCCCTGCACCTTGTACAGGCCGGCTGATCCGTAGAGCAGACAGACCTGCGCCGCGATGAGGAACATGCCGCAGTTGTGCACGACCGTGACCAGGACGTCCCGGGCGTCGAGCAGTCGCCGGGTGAGGGAGTGGCCCGACGGTCGCGGCGCACGGTCGGCAGGGACGGGTTTCGCCCTCTTTCTCCGCGCGTCCAGGGACCAGCACCGGCCGCAGGCGGTCAGGACGAGGTAGAGGGCCATCAGCAGGATCAGGTTGTCGCCCCCGTCCGTCATGAAGATCGCGCGGGCGTGGAAGGAGGTCACCACGACGGCGAAGAGGACGGACATGAGGCGGGTCCGCCAGCCCAGCACGAACAGCGCGGACGTGACGAGGGCCAGCCCGTAGCAGAGCTCGAGGAAGGCCCGGCTGTCGGACAGGACCAGGACGCTGACCCAGCCCGTCTGCTCGAAGAGCTCGCGGGCCAGAGCGGGCGTCCAGGCGGAACCGGGGCCCCAGATCTCGTGCCGGTGCGGGAACTCCCGCAGCAGGAAGGTGAGGTAGAGCAGCCCGTAGCCGATGCGCAGCACCGCCGCGGCGTACAGGGACACCGGCCGCCCGGTCAGGAGGTGCCACCCCGCGGTGATCCGTTCGCCGAGCCATGTGCCGACGACGGAAAGGGCCGTCCTGCGCGTCTCATTCGGCATGCCTGGTCACCTTCCACCACGGCAGGAGCCGGTTCTCGGACGGCTTCGGCGGACGAGTGCCGGCCCGTGCCCCGGGCGCGGCGACGGGCAGTGTGACGACGCGGAGCTGGACGAAGTCGAACGTGTCGCCTCTGTGGGCGGCGAGGCGGTCCGCGGCGATGTTGGTCAGATACGTCCGCATCATCACGGCGCGTTCCGTGCGCGCCGTGTCGTCGCCTCCGTGCGAGTCGACGTAGCCGGACCAGGCGCGACGCAGCATGTTCTGTGCCGTGTGGCTCGGGAACACATGATGTTCGACCGCGGAGCCGTCCACGGCGGTGAGATCGAACCAGGGGCTCACCTCGAGCGACCCGTCGGCACCGGTGTGGGCGGTTCTCGCCAGAATCTGCCGGTTGACGGATTCCGGGTCCGGGGCGAAAAGCCGCCAATTCTGTTCGAAGAAGGGGAACACCCATGCATTGATCTGTGAGCCGTATCGCTTGGACACGGGGTTGGCCGGTGCCACGTGGAGAAACACCAGAAGCACGTGCACGACACTCGCCACCACGCACAGAACGACCATGGCGCACAGCCCTGTTCTGAGGGCTCGGGCGCCTTTCGGCAACGTGGGCGGAGCGGCCGTGGCGTCCGGACGTTCCCGCACATCCGGACCGGACTCGGAGTGCCGGATTTCCTTCAGGTCCGCTGCGTCGATTCCGCTCGACATCGCCTGCCGCCTTTCTCGCATCAGCCGGCCACGCCGGGCGGCGCGCGGCGGAGTCGAGGAGATTCCGCCGCGCGCCGTCATCGGGTGAGCGGGCCGACCGTGGTGCGTTGCCTAGCCGTCGTGGCGCTTGGAGTGGTCGTCGCCCTCGTGCTCCTTGGGCGTCCCGGCGTGGCCGTAGCTCTCGTGGGGCCGGTTTCCGTAGCCGTAGTGCTCGTGGGGCCGCTTGCCGTGGTCGGAGTCGTCGCCGTGACCGGGCTTGCCGTGACCGGGCTTGCCATGGCCGTGTCCGCCGCCGTGGCCCGGCTTGCCCGGCTTGTCGCCGTGGCCCGGCTTGCCCGGGCCATGGCCACCGCCGTTCCCGCCGCCGTTCCCGCCGTGTCCGCCGCCGTTCCCGCCGTGTCCGCCGCCGTTCCCGCCGTGTCCGCCGCCGTTCCCGCCGGTGGTGTTGCCGGCCGTGTTGCCCCCGATGTTGCCCTCGGTGTTGCCGGCCGTGTGGCCCGCGGTGTTGCCCGCGATATTGCCGGCCGTGTTGCCCGCGGTGTTGCCCGAGGTGATGCCGGGTGAGGCGATGGGGCCGCCGATGAGACCGCCGGTGACGAGACCGCCGCCGAGCAGCCCTCCGCCGGTCGTACCCGCGGTGGTTCCGGTGGTCGTGCCCGTGGTGGTTCCGGTGGTCGTGCCGGTGGTGGTGCCACCCGCCGTGGCGCCCGCGCATCCGCCGAGGAAGATCCTGTTGTTGTCGAGCGTCACGGAGCCGTTACGCGCCAGCGCGCGGCCTTCGATGGTCGTCCCCGTCGTCACGCTGATCGAGGTCAGCGCCATGATGGTGCCGACGAAGACGGAGTTGGTGCCGAGGGTGGCCGAACTCCCGACCTGCCAGAACACGTTGCACGCCGAGGCGCCGTTCGTGAGGAGGATCTGGCTGGACGACGCCGTGATCAGGGTGGAAGGGATCTGGAAGATCCAGACGGCGTTGGGGTCTCCGTGGGCGTCCAGGGTCAGGGTGCCGTTGATCTGGACACCGCCGGATTCACGGGTGTAGACACCGGGGTCCAGAGTCTGGCCCGCACCGATCACCGAACCGAGTGCGAAGTCCTGTGCCTGGCCCGCCGCGTTGTTGTACGCCTGGACCAGGTCGGCCTTGGCCTGGAAGGCCTGGGCGTCCGCGCGATGCACCGCGCCGCGCACCTCGCCGGGCGGGAATCCGGTCACGGCCGGGTTGGGGGCGGTCCCGAGGTCGTTGTAGAGCACGGTCGGGCCGGTGTTGGTCACCCCCTCGCCGGCCAGAACGGAGTAACTGGCCGCTGTTCCGAGGCCGGGCGCCGTGGCGATGGCCAGTGCCGGGGTCGGCGTCACGGCGACCATCACGGCGGCGACCGTCGCAGCGAGGACCGACGCCAGCACGCCGGACAGGGAACGCCGGTCAGCCGCTTGTGGGATCTTCAGCTTCATCTGAAAGGCCAATCCTGTGAGGACCGTGGTGTACCGGGCCATACCGATCACCCGGGAGCCCTGTTGCTCTTACGCAGCGGCATATTACGCAGAAATATCCATGCAGCCGACGGACACAAGCGCGAAGAATTTCCGATCATTCGGACAGCGCACAGCGCTGGGAAAATAACTTGAATCGAATTCCTGGGGCCGGATGCAGCATTATCCCTACCGGCGCTTCCGGGCCCCGTGTGTTTCCCTCGCCAGTCCGGTGAACCTCGAACCACGCCGCTCAAAGGCACTCGGGGCTGTCAGGTCCGCACCCGATTGTTCTTCGGGACCGTGCGCCATGCACCCCTCACACGCCGACTCCCCCCATGCCGCGACACGGCACCCATGCGGTGTCCGTGCGGCGTGTCGCGTCCCCGCACAGAAAGCGGGCGTCCGGCGGTCGCGGCGGTCGTCGGGGCGGTGACGGCACCTCGCGGCGGCTCGGACGCCCGGGCCTCGATCGGCTCACCGGTCAGCGCAGCCGGTCCCCCCTGGCCCGTCGCCGGTCGTCGCGGATGCGGTCCTGGCGGTCCCGGCGGCGGAAGAAGTCGCCCGGTTCGATATCGCCCTCCATGAGCCGCCCGATCACGAGACCGACGATGCCCAGCCCCAGCACCAGCAGGAAGGCCCAGAAATCACCGAAGTACGCGGCGAACCCCAGCGCCATCCCCGCGATCAGACCCACCACGCTTCTGCTCATCACGCGCTCCCTTCCACGCCCCGGCCGATCCGGTCCCCCGCTCGGGTCCGGACGTGCTCCGGCCGTCCCTACTCTTCCCGGCTCAGAGCTCTCCGGATGAGCAGGAAGGCCGCGACGGCGACCGAGGCGATCCCGATGAGGATCAGCAACGCCCCCAGGACGATCAGGACCGTCCCGACCAGCATCAGCATCGCTCCCACCAGGATCAACAGTGTCCCGATGACGAGAAGAAACGCCGCGAGGACGGTCATGGCTGCCTCCTGCCCTCACTCGACTCTGACTCCCCCTGGTCCGCTTTGCAAACAATTCAGGACGAAACCGCTCCGAGCGGCCCTCCGCGTCGACGTTCGGTGCCCGCGCCGTGTGAGACCCGCCCCGCAGGGAACTCCCGTGAAGAGGAGGGCCTGCGCGGCCGTCGGCCGGCGAAGCAGTCAGCGCGGCCCCGTCCGCGGTCCCGCCGCAGGGGTGCCCCGGGGCGCGTCATCTTCCCTCCCGGAGAGAGTGTCACCATCATGACCAGCAACACCACGGTCCACCCCCGGCCCGCACAGGCGTCCGGCAGCGACTTCGCCCGACTGTCCGCAAAGATCTCCGAAGCCGGGCTGATGGGGCGCCGCCCCGGCTACTACGCCCTGCGGATCACGGTCGTGACCGGCCTGTACATCGGCGGCTGGGCGGCCGTCGCGCTCCTCGGCGACAGTTGGTGGACCCTGGCGGTCGCCGCTTTCCTTGCCGTCGTGTTCGGCCAGGTCGCCCTGCTCGCGCACGACGCGGCCCACCGCCAGGTGTTCCGCCGGCGCCGGGCCAGCGAGACGTCCGGACGGATGGCGGGTGCCGGTATCGGCATGAGCTACGGCTGGTGGCAGGACAAGCACACCCGCCACCACGCCAACCCCAACCACGAGGAACTCGACCCCGACCTCGACCCCGACCTGCTGGTCTGGTCCCAGGACCAGGCCCGGGCCGCCAAGGGGCTGCCCCGCCTGATCGGCCGCTGGCAGGCGTTCCTGTTCTTCCCGCTCCTGACACTGGAGGGCTTCAACCTCCATGTGTCGAGCGTGAGGGCGCTGGCCAACCGCTCGCTCAAGCACCGAGGGCTCGACGGGGTGCTGCTGTTCGGGCACTTCGCCGTCTACCTGAGCGTCCTGTTCTGGCTGCTGCCGCCCGGCATGGCGTTCGCCTTCCTCGCCGTCCACCAGTGCCTGTTCGGCGTCTACCTCGGCTCCCTCTTCGCGCCCAACCACAAGGGCATGCCGATCCTGAAGGGCGAGGAGCGCCCGGACTTCCTGCGCCGCCAGGTGCTCACCTCGCGCAACGTCAACGGCGGCCGGCTCACCGACATCGCCCTGGGCGGGCTGAACCACCAGATCGAGCACCACCTGTTCCCCAGCATGCCCAGCCCCAACCTGCGCAAGGCCCGGACCGTCGTCCGGCGCTACTGCGAGGAACTGGGCGTGGAGTACGTGGAGACCGGGCTGATCACCTCCTACCGGCTGGCCCTCGGCAGTCTCCATCGGGCGGGGGCACCGCTCCGGGGCACCCGGACCCCCGCGTAGACGGCGGGGGAGGCGGCTCCCGGACGCCCGGTCGACCCTGGAGGCCGTCCTCGGGGCGGACGAGCTGACCTGTTCGCGCACGCCGAGTTCGGTGTTGACGCGGTCGGCCACCGGCACGACCGACCTCCTGCATCATCGCCCGCTGGCTGATCAGCGCGTCGCTGCCCTCGCACGCCGAGCAAGCCGAGCCAGGGTCAGGGTGCCGAGCCAGGGTCAGGGTGAAGAACGCGGCCGGGAGGCGCGCTGCCGTCACGGTGCACCACCGGCGATGGTGGGAACCCGCGGTGGCCGGGGCCGAACCCCGTGGACCTCGTGGAGCACGGAGCCCGAGCCGGTGATCCTGATCATGCGGGTCAGGATCGGCGGCGGGTGGTGCAGTCGCAGGGTCGCTCCGCCCTCGGTGGCCAGCCATGAGGCCGTGAGAAAGACGTTGAGTCCGCTGACGTCGCAGAAGGTGACGGCCGTGAGGTCGACGTCGGCGGTGCGGATGCCGTCGCGCAGGCATGCGGCGAGCGCGGTGAGCACGAGCGGGGCGGTGGCCCGGTCGATCTCGCCGGCGAGGGTGACCCGCGTACGGGTGGCCTGGTCGTACCGGTGGACGTTCAGTCGCGGGAGGGGCATTGGCTCCTCGGTTCGACGTGCGCAGCAGACGTCGGGGAGTGCGGCATGGTGGAGCCGGTGCGGTCCGGGTCCGGACTCGGGGCACGCCGCCGGTCCGCCGGCCGTCCGCCGCCGGTCCGCGTCGTGCGGTGGCGGTGAGCGGCCGGTCGGGCAACCGGGAGTGAGTGTCAGCGGGCGCTGTGCCGTCGGCCGGGTCGGCGGTGCCCGCCGTCGTGACGGTCACGGCCGCCTGCGGTGTCGCCCCCCGCGTCCCGGCCGCGGCCCGGCTTCGGAGCCGACGGGCCCGGGACAGGAATCCCGGAGCGGCCGTAGTGGAAGGCGGCGGCGCGATCACCGTGCTGGGCGTTGAGCAGGCGGATGAGGAGTGTCCCGAAGGCGATCATCGCCAGGATCACCAGCACGGTCAGGAAGGTCTGCACGGTCCTCACCTCCCCGTCGGAGAAGGCGCCGGGGGAGCGGTGACGTCCGCGGTCGAGGGACGTGCGGCCGGGTCGCGGGCCCCGTGGCCGCCTTCGGAGTCCCAGACCCCTTCCACGTCCCGGTCCGTCTCGGACACCGTCCGTTCCCCGCCCCGGTCGGTCACGGGCACCGTCCCCGGGCGCGCCGCCTCCGCCATCAACCGGCTCGCGGTCGACGTGCCCAGGGGGGCGCTCGCGGCGGCCATCAGCCAGGCCGCCGCGGCGGGACTCGTCTGCGGCGGGATCACCAGCAGGTTCCAGCGGCCCGCGCGGTACGAGAGCAACAGCAGCTCGTGCGGGTCCTGTTGGTCGAGGAACCAGCCCACCTTCACCGTGTGCCCGGCGACGGGCACCTTGCTCGGCACCACCGGCCAGTGGGTGGGGTTCACCGTGACGCGGGTGATCCGGCCCCACAGCGGGTCCAGTACGGCTGCCAGGGCGGGGAGTTCGGCCCCGAGATCGCGGGAGTGGGGCCACCACGCGCCGTCCAGCAGAGCCGGTGCGGGACCGGCGGGAGCCAGCGACAGACGCGGAGCGGACGAGGACGACGAGCGGTCGACGGCTTCGGCTGTCAGCGGAGGGGAAATGGTCGCAGTCATGACGCGGACCCTGCCCCGGACCGGCCGAGACCGGCCCGGTGTATTCGATCGCCGAAAACGACACGAGCCTGGAAGCCGGTGCGCGGAATATCCTCGGTACTCCGAGCCTACTCCTCGAATGGGCCGGACGGGCCGGACGGGCCCGACGGACCTGGGCAGCCGGTGCAGCAGCGGCCCCGTACGCCCCGGCCGGGGTCCCTCGCCCCGCAGGCGGCAGCGGGAGAGGCGCCGTGCGGCCGACGGCACGCGGCACGGTCCGCTCGTCTCCCCCGGGGAGTAGCGTGAACTCATCGGGAGCTCCCGCACACCGGCTCCGATGCCGGTGTCGCCCCCGGTGAGCGACGACACCGGGCCGCTGCCCCCGGCAGAGGCCCGGAGACGGGTTCGCATCATGTCCGTGACCGACTCCCCTGCCCCGCTCCGGGCCGTTCCCTTCCGGGCTCCGACCGCGCGCCTTGCGCTGCGGTCCGAGGAGGCTTCCGCGGGGCGCGGGGGACCGGACGGCGTGTGGTGGCCCCGTTCGCGTGACCTGCCCCGTGAGCTCTCCGCCCTGGCGGACGTGCTGGATCCGCTGTGGGGGCGGCTCGTCCGGGTCACGGTCGACCCCCGCCACTGGCAGGGCATTCCGTCCGCGGTCGTCGTCAACGGCTATGCGGTGCGGGTCGGTCGGTTCGCTTCCGGGCCGGCCGCGCACGGGATCACGCTGCTCTCCTACTCCGCGGGCCGCTGGAACCTCCTCGTCATCCCTCCGGAGACCGAATCCCCCTCGGCCGCCCGGCTGATGACCACCGTGAGCGCGGCCACCGCCCCGTCCACAGCCGCGCGTTCGTGACCTGCTCCTCGCGATGCCGCGCCCGCGGTCCTCGTGTCGCCCGTGCGGGCGGGTGTCCCGCAGGGGACCATCGGGGGGTCGAAGTGTCGGCTCGGTGGACGCCGACACGCCCGCGGTCTTCGAGGGGAGGCCGCCATGACGGAGGACGGCGTGGTGGAGGATGCGGTGCCCGGTGCGCAAGGGCGGGGGCGGGGGCGGTCGCGGCCGGCTGCCGGGCCGGAGTTCTGGCGGCAGGTCGTCGAGCAACTGAGCACGGCCCTGATGGTGGTGGACCCGGCCGGACAGGTCCTCGCCGTCAACCCGGCCGCCGAACGGCTGCTGGGCCGGGACGCCGCCACCTTACGCGGGCAGGACGCACACGAACTGCTGCACCGTGAGGCGGACGGCGGCACCCTCCTGCGGGAGCAGTGCCCGCTGCTGCGGGCGCTGGTCGAGGGAACTCCCTCGCGGGGGGACGGCGACAGGTACCGGCGCGGTGACGGCCGTCTGATCTCGCTCTCCTGGTCCGCTTCCCCCCTGACGGAGGGCGGCGCCGTCCAGGGCATGGCCGTGCTGTTCAGCGATGTCACGGGCGACCGCAGCGCACGCCGGGCACGTGCGGCCTACACGAGCGCCCTGGAGGACCTCAACGAACGGCTGACGCTGGTCGCGGAGATCACCGACGTACTGGGCCAGACCCTGGAGACCGACGAGGCCCTGGCCCGGCTGGGCCGCCTGCTGGTGCCCCGCCTCGCCGACTGGGCGGCGGTGGACCTGCGGACCGGTTCGGGGGAGGTCCACCGGGTGGCCGTGGCCGGGCCCGTGGGCCGGGACGCCGGGCTGGAGGGCGGGCGCGAACGCCTCCCCGAGACCGGGGAGGCCGACCCCTCCCCTCTCGTCCGGGTGCTGAACGGAGGTCACCCCGTGCTGCAGAACGAGCGGGACGAGGCGGAGACGGCGGCGCCGCCCGGCTCCCCCCTGGCCGCCCTCCACCGCGACTTCCTGCGCACGGTGCGCGCGACGTCCGCCCTCACGGTGCCGCTGGGCGCCAGGCAGCGGATCACCGGCGCCCTGACGCTGGCCCGCACCGACCCGGCCCACCCGTTCGACGCCGAGAACCTGGAAGTGGTGAGCGACATCGGCCGCCGGGTCGGCCTGGTCATCGACAACGCCCGCCGCTTCGGCCGTCAGCGCGCCGTCGCCGAGGCCATGCAGCGCAACCTGCTGGCCCCGCTGCCCCAGCCCGGCCGCCTGCGGCTGGCCGCCCGCTACCAGCCCGCCCCGGCGGGCTCCCAGGTGGGCGGCGACTGGTACGACGCCTTCGAACGGAAGGACGGCACGCTCGCGCTGGTCATCGGCGACGTCGTGGGCCACGACCTGACGGCGGCGGCCGGGATGGCCCAACTGCACGGCATCCTGCGCTCTTTGGCCTGGGACCACAGCGGCCCGCCCGGCGCCGTCGTCGACCGCCTCGACGACGCCATGCCCGCCATCACCACCGTCCCCATGGCCACCCTCGTCCTCGCCCTGCTGGAAGGCAGCCCGCACACGGGTCCGTGGACGCTGCGGTGGACCAGCGCGGGGCATCCGCCGCCCCTGCTGCTGACCCGGGACGGACAGGCCCGCTACCTCGAAGCGGGGCAGGGGCTGCTCCTGGGCACCCCTCCGGGCACCGGCGGAGGCGGCCGGCCGGACGCCGCACAGCCCCTGCCGCCGGGCTCCACCCTGATCCTCTACACCGACGGCCTGATCGAGATCCCCGGCAGCGACCTGGACACCGGCCTCGCCCGCCTGCGCCGCCACGCCCTGGCCCTCGCCGACGCCCCGCTGGACACCCTGTGCGACCACCTGCTCGCCCGGATGCCGCCGGGCAGCACCGACGACGTGGCACTGCTCGCCCTGCGCCTGCCGATGCCGTGACGGGCGACGGGTGACGGGCAGCGGGCGGCGGGCGCTCAGGCTCGGAGGAGCAGGACGCGGAACGGGCTGCGCGCGAACGCGTACGGCCGAGGCGTGTCGCCTTCGACGCACCGCCACCCCCAGGACCGCAGCGCCTCGGTGGCCCTGCTGTCGGAGCGGCTCACCAGCATGACACCGAGCGCGGCACCGTGGTCGGTGAGCAGCCGCTGCTGCAGGCGCCGGGCGAGGTTCCAGGGGCGGCCCTGGTTCTCTCTGCGCACGCGAGGCGGAACGAGTATCACGGAGACGACGAAGAGGCGTCCGGAGGCGGCGGTGCGGAGCAGGCTCTCCGGCAGGTGCCCGTCGAACCCCTCCCACCAGGGTCCGTCGCCGCGCACGGGGAAGCCGTAGGCACAGCCGGTCAGTTCCGTGGACTCCGCGATCACCAGCTCGAATCCCGGGCGCCGCAGGTCCGCCGCCAGCCGTCGCAGGAAGGCGCTGCGGGCCTGGTTCCACGCCCAGGGGCCGCCGCCCGAGGTCTGCGCGTACAGGTCGCCCAGCTCTCCCGACCGGTCCTCGATCTGACCTCGGGTCAACTCACGGACCCGTTCGCCCGCGCGGGGCGACGAGCCTCGCTCCGGCCCCGGCCGACGCTGCTTCGGTGTACCGGGCCGGTGCGGTCGCCCGGGGAGTTCGGTGGTGGCCGGCGGAACCGGGACGTTCACGGTCATGGGACCAGCCCTGCCCCGGGCGCGGGCGGACCCGGCCCGGTGTCGTCGGTCACCGAGGGCGGCACCGGTGTCGGAGCCGGTGCGAAGGAGCTCCCGGTGCCTCCACCGTACTCCCGGCCGCGCAGGCCCCGCGGCGGGCGGCGGGGGCGGACGGGACCCGGAACCGTGGGGCGGGGCGGGCCTTCGCTGCCGCCGGCCGGGGCCGTACGGGGCAACGGAGTACGGTGGACGTACTGAGGGCATGTCGCACACCGGCTTCCGCGCCGGTCTCGTTCTCGGTGCGACACACTCGCCGGCAGGCCCGCCGCACCGCGAGGCCTCCCGAGACAGGTCGGCACGATGCCCTCGGCCCCCCAGCCCGTCAGCGTTCCCCCGCCGCGCCCCTCGGCGCCGGTGTCCTCCCGCCCCGCCCGTCCTCCTCGGCCCTCCCGCCCCCGCCCTGGCGGGGCGACCGGCGCCGGGCGGGACCTTCGTGCCGCCGGCCCGCGGCCGGAACCCGACCCGCGCAGAACCGTTCTGCTGTTCTTCACCACCGGGGCCGTCTCCCCCTGGCGCGGCGAGCCCGTGCGTCCGGCCGGCTGACCGGCCGGCGCGACCGCACCACCACCGCCCGGCCCGGCCCCGCTGCATGCCCCGTACCCGTCGACCGGCTCAGCGGCCGGGGACCGCCGCGCCCGGCCCGAACCAGACGCCTCACCGGCCCGAAGGACTCGTCGTGACCACCACAGCACCATCACCGCCCACCGGCCCTCACCTCCGCCTGCGCCTCGCGCCCGACAGTCCGCTGCCGCGCCGGCTCGACGGTGTGTGGTGGCCCCGCTCCTACGACCTGCCGGCGGAGCTGCCGCAGCTGCTCGCCGGGCTGCCGCGCGCCTGGGGTCACATCGCCGGCGTCACGGTGAACGGGGCGGCCTGGTCGGCGGCACCGGACCGGATGCTCGTGTGCGACAAGGTCGTGCGCCTGCGCCAGGTCGCGGCACGGCGTGCCCCGGGCACCATCATCCTGCTCTCCCCCGGCCACGGCCGCTGGGACCTTCTGGTCGTGCCGCCCGACACCGCCGAGGAGGACGCCGAGCCGCTCATGACCACCGCGCTGAGCGCCCGCGCCTGAGGGTGGACTCGCCGGTGGCGGTGCGGGCGCCCCTCACAGGGCCGCGCTCCCGGATCCCCCGGTGTCGATGAGGATCTGTTCCGCCCCGGTGAGGTTGCCGCTCCTGACCGCCTGGGCCATGGCGGCGTGCGCGGTCTCGGGTGTCGCGTCCGGCGGGACCACCAGCAACGAGAGGATGTCCTCGTCCGCCCTGGTGATCAGGACGGTGTCGTCACCGACCGCGAACGAGTCGATGTGCACCACAGCCTCGTCGACGACGATCCGCGTCGGGAGCCCTTCCCAGGCCGCGGCGTCCAGCCCCACGCGGACGACGGGACCGAGGTGTGCGGTGAGGGCCTTGACCAGGGCGGGCAGCTCGGCACCGATGTCCCGGGACCGCGGCCACCACGCCCCGTCGAGGACGCCCTCGCGCGACTCGGTCGTCTCCAGCCGGAGCAGTGCGCTCCCCGGCCGCACGCCGGTGAGACCGGAACTCGGCTCGGGGCGCGTTCCAGGGGGTGTGTCGGAGTCGACCATGATGAGCCGCCCGTCTTCGAGGTTCGGCGTGTCCGGGGAGCCTGGAGGGGATCGGAGGGTGCCCTCACCACGCTACTCCGCGTGGCGGGTGGAACGGGCATCCGACGGAGCCCGGCGGCCGGCGTCCGGACCGGGGCGGTGCCACGTTGACACGGATCATCGCCGGACGTTGACTGGCAGCAGGGCGCAGGGCCGTGAAGGGCAGGGCCGGCCGGGTCTCCGGCAGCCCGAAGCAGGGCCGCCGAGAAGACCGAGGGCGTCTTCGGGCGGCGACCCCCATCTCGACGAAACGGTGCACACGACGATGTACGACCAGACACGCGCCCAGCAACCCGCCGACCGGACCCCGGGCCCCGCCGGACGCCGCGCCCAGGGACCGGAGCTGCTGCTCCCGCCCGGCGAACGGGACAGGATCGCCCAGCGCCTCGGACATGCCGTCAACACCTTCGCGGACGCCCCCGGCGAGGCCCTGGCGGAGGCCGAGAGCGCTTTCGACGAAGCGACCGCGGCGCTGGTCGACGCCCTGGCGGAACGGCGGCGCGTCCTGCGCGCGGTGTGGCAGGACCAGGACACCGAGACCCGGTCCGCCGAACTCCGGGTCGCCCTGCGGGAGTACCGGGAGATCACCGGGCGGCTGCTGCGCACATGAGCGGCGCGGTGCCGCGGCCGCGCGCCTTCCGACGGCCGCCGCCGCTCGTCCGATGCGTGACGGCGGCCGTCCGAGGCTCCCCGCGCGGCCGGCTCCCCCTGCTCGGGTGCGCGATCGGGAGCCGTGAGCCCCGCAGCGGACCGTGCGACGGCACACGGGAGGTGACCGTGCCGGTCCCACGACGAGGGGAAGCGGGAGGAGGCGAGCACGGGAGCCGCCCGCGACGGGCGACGAGACCTGCTGCTCGCGAACGTTGCGCATCGGTCCTTGCCCGGGCTCGGGCGCGGACAGCCCTCGGGCTGCCGGACGGCGTGCGTTCCGACCGGAACCCGTGCACGGCGGACAGCCGCGAGACCAGGTGCGCTTGCTATGGGTGAGAACCCTTCGGCGGAAGTGGCCCGGACTCCGCCTCACCCGTTTCCGGTTGGCGATCACAGGCCCGGGGCATCACGAGGGGGCAGGCCCGGCCGGACAGGACGTTCCGCGGCCGGGCGAGCGGTCACGGCCAGGGTGGTCGGGTGACCCAGGAGGGGAAGTGATCCGCCATGCGTACGCATCGGCGTACCCATCGGCGTTCCGCACGAGTCGAGTACCACCTGCCGGACGAGGCCCAGTCGGCGCGCAGGGCAAGGACGTTGACCGCACAGTTCCTGGCCCGGCCGGCTCTGCGGGCGGGGGGACTCGACGCCGAGCACATCGGTGACGCGGCCCTCATCGTCTCGGAGCTGGTCACCAACGCCACGCGGCACGGGGGCAGTTGCCGCCTGTGCCTGCACGTGTCCGAGACCCAGGTGACCGTCGAGGTCTACGACGGCAGCCCCGGGCGGCCCGACGTACGGCCGCTGACGACGTGGAGCGAGAGCGGGCGGGGCCTCGCCATGGTGCGGTGCCTGGCACAGCGCCTCGACATCGCCCGGGTCGCCGGGGGCGGCAACAGAGTGCGCGCGGTGCTGGCCCTGTGACCGGTCCGGGCGTCGCACGGCGCCCCGGCGGCGTTCAGACCGGTTCCGGCTGGGGTTCCGGACGGTGGGCGGGGGCGGGGGCCGGGTCCCAGCGTTTCGTCGTCCGTATGTAGCCGTAGATCACCGACGTCATCGCCAGGATGAGGAGCGGGCCGGACATCTCCGGGTACCGGGCCATCTCCATCGGCAGGTAGCGGTACGAGAGGAGGAGCGCGAGGAAGATCGTCGTGCCGTAGGCGACCAGCTGGATGCCGGAGCGGTCCCAGCCCCGGTCGGCGGCGCGCAGGGCCCCCTCGACCGTGAGGGCGAAGACCACGCCGGCGATGAGGTCCACGCCGTAGTGGTAGCCGAAGCCCAGGGTCGCGGTGAGGGTCGCGGCCAGCCAGAACGTGCCCGCGTAGCGGAGGAGCCGGGGGGCCCTGCGGGTGTGGATGTAGATGGCGAGGGCCCAGGCCGTGTGCAGGCTGGGCATGCAGTTGCGCGGGGTGATCCCGTCGTAGGTCATGGGGAGCGGGGTGGTGACCGGCGGCAGGGTGTGGGGCCACAGGTCGGCCACCGCCCATTCCACGCCGCCGGTGCCGGAGGCGCCCGGGCCGTAGGCGAAGACCGGGCCGACGACCGGGAAGATCATGTAGACGCCCGGGCCGAGGAGTCCGATCAGCAGGAACGTGCGGACCAGGTGGTGGCGCGGGAAGCGGCGCTCGGTGACGACGTTGCGCAGCTGGTGGCAGGCGACGACGACCGCGGCCACGGCCAGTTGCGCGTAGACGAGCTGCAGGAGGTGCGGCCCCACGGGGGCGGTGGCGCCGAGCAGCCGGCCCACCAGCCACGACGGGTCGCCCAGGGCGTGGTCGGCGGTGGCCACGTACTGGTCGAGGACGGTCGGGCGGGTCTTCGACGTGATGAACAGCCAGGTGTCGCCGATCTTGCGGGCGGCCACCAGCAGCAGGCCCAGGCCGACGCCCTTGAGGAGCAGGACGCGTTCGGGGCCGGTGCGGCGGGTGAGGGCGATGACGGCGGTGCCCAGCATCACCCACAGCGCGCCCGTGCCGAAGGAGACGCCTTCGGGTATCTCGGCACCGGCCGCCCAGCGGACGAGCGCCAGGAAGGTGTCGATGCCGAGCGCCGCGCCGGCCGCGAGGAACCGCTGCCGCCAGGTCAGCACCACCATCATCAGCGCCAGACCGCCGTAGAGCGGGCCCGACTTGGGGGCGAGGACCAGGGCCTGCAGCTGGTTGGTGATCGGGCCCGGTTCGCCGTAGTGGCGGGCGGCGGCCTCCAGGGCGACGAGGAATCCGCACACCACCACACCCGCCGCGGTCCACAGCACCGCGCGCCCGTGGCGCCACGCGATCCACGCACTCATGCCGCTCATCCGCTCATCCGCGAAGACACCCGCGATGCTCCAGTTTTTGATCGTTTGATGAGATCGAACATGTTATCGGAGGGCCGCCGACGAGTGGCCGGAACGGCGGGAACGGCGGGAACGGCCGCGACGGCGCGACGAGGACAGCTCGCGGCGACAGCACGCGGCTTCCGCAGTCGATCATGAACCGAACAACTGCTACGATCCGGCCACTCACCTGGGGGGGTGTCCGAAACGCCGGCGGCGCAGGCGCATGACCTGCGGCGCGACGGCGCGCGCACACGCCTGCCCCCGCCATGCCTACATCCCCAAAGAGGTCCTGCATGGGCAGACGCGCGCTCGTTCGAGGCGCCACCGCCGTCACCGTTTCCCTCACGCTCGCCGTCGGTCTCGGCTCGCTGACCGCCGGGAGCGCGCACGGCGAGACGGTAGCCGCAGAGGTGATCGTGCCGGCCACCACGGCCGCCGTCCCCTGGACCAGCCTGCTGAGCGCGGGACCCTCCGGGTTCCTGCGCTACGAGCAGGGACGCGGTCACCTCTGGACGAGCTACGACGGCGCCGACACGGTCGTCGACCCGTCCGGCTGGGACTCGTACGGCACCACGGCGTCCGGCGCGGGCACGGACGTCGTCGCCCGCTACGACCAGACGGCCAGGACCGTCACGCTGCGCGACATGACCTCCGGCGAGGTCCGCGAGGTCGCCCTGCCCGACGGGCACACGTACTTCAGCACCCTCGGGTCGACGGTCGTGACGACCACGGGGACCGCGGGCACGAGCACGGTGCTGCATCTGCTGGACCCGCGGGACGACGGCTCGGTCGCCGACCGCACGGTGACGGGCCTGCCCTCCGGCAGCCACCTGTGGCACTCGTCGCTGGGCGACGCGCACGGGCAGATCGTGCGGTACCGCACCGGCGACGACGAGTTCACCGGCTGGCTCGACGTCGCGCAGGGGCGGCTGACGACGCTGCCGTACGAGGTGAAGGCGTGGTACTCCCTCGTCTCGCTCAGCGCCACCCACCTGGTGTGGTGGCACAACGGCACCCTGTTCACCGTCCCGCGCGAGAACCTGACCGCCACTCCGCGGACCATGCCGCTCGCCGACGTCGGGCAGGTGCTGGGCCTGGTCGGCGACTCCGTCATCGTGTCCCGGTACGACGCGTCCTTCGGCC
This sequence comes from Streptomyces sp. NPDC094143, assembly GCF_040303825.1. Lineage (NCBI taxonomy): Bacteria > Bacillati > Actinomycetota > Actinomycetes > Kitasatosporales > Streptomycetaceae > Streptomyces > Streptomyces sp. NPDC094143. The sequence continues at coordinate 441,623 of NZ_JBEOTZ010000002.1, read as the reverse complement.
GCAGCAGCACTCACCTCCCGGTCTGGCGGGCCGACGCCGTCCCGCTCGACGGCTCGGCGCCCCGGACGATCCTGGCCCGGACGTCGCGGCAGGCCATGCCGACCCCGGACGGCGGGCTGCTGCTGCCGGGCGGCACGGACCCGGACCACTGGGGCGTCTCCCTCGTCGAGGCGGCGGCGGGCGGCGGGGTCACCGTGCGCCGGGTCGCGGACGCGAACCCGCGGCGGGCCGCCCACACGGTCTCCCGGCTGACCTACGCCCAGGGCCTGCTGACCACCGTGGAGGAGGACCCCGCCGGGGAGTGGACGTATCTGCACACCCGGGAGACCGGCGTGACCGGCTCCCCCACGGCGGGCACGCGCACCAAGCGCGGCCGCCTCGACCTGGTGCCCTACGGCGATGCCGGCCCGCGCCTGGCCGACACCGGTGACGGCCGCACGATCGTCTCCGGCTACGGCGAGGACACCGCCGCGCAGCCCCGCCTCCTCGGGCCCGCCCAGTCGCTGCCCGGCACCCGGATCGACAGCTCCCGCAGGTACGAGCCGGTGACCGCCGCCAGTGGCCGTTTCGCCGCGCTGACCGGTTCCCACGACAGCGCCGAAGCGGGGCAGACGCGGGTCGTCGACCTCGACTCCGGGCGCACGGTGTACACGACGACGGAGCGGGTGGAGGCGCTGTGGGGCACCACGGCGTGGCTGTCGTACGGCAGCAACGCCGTGATCCCGGTCGACCTGCTGACCGGGCGCGAGGGCGAGCCGGTGTCGTTCGGGCGCGGGTGCCTGCTGGAGAACTTCCAGGCGGTCGGTCACCTGCTGCTGTGGCACTGCGTGCTCAACTCGGAGGGCCTGGGCGTGTACGACACGGTCACGAAGCAGAAGACGACGCTCGTCTCCGGCGACGTCTGGGGACAGGCGCAGCTCGGTGACGGCTTCGTCGCGTTGTCCGACGAAGGGCAGCTCAAGGTGATCGACGTGCGCGGCGGGACGCCGGTGACGCGCACCGCCGGGGCGTTCGAGGGCAACGCCCTCCACTCCTGGGACGTCGACCCCTACACCGGTGTGATCGCGCAGCTCCGCTCCGATAATTCCATCCGCCTGACCCCCAGCGGCGTCCCCGTCTCGCCCCTCGTGCAGCGGGACGCCACCGTCGCCGCCTCGGTGGACGTCAAGGGCGGTGCGGCGCAGTGGGGCCCGAAGTGGTGGCTGAACAAGCCGGCGGCCTCCTGGAAGCTGGTGATCGCCGGCAAGGCCACCGGGGCGGCCGTGCGCACCCTCTCGGGCGGTCAGGCGCGCGGTGTGGTGGCACCGGCGTGGAACGGCAAGGACGGCGCCGGACGGCTGGTGCCCAACGGTGCCTACACCTGGACGCTGACCGTCACCCCGGCCGACGGGCAGGGCGCGGCGCTGACCAGGACGGGCACGGTCAAGGTCACCGGCGCGGCGCCGGCGTGGCGCGACTTCACCGGGTCGGACGGCTTCGGCGAACTGCTGACGCTCAACGGCTCGGGCGGGCTGACGTACCAGTACGGCACCGGGACCGGGGTGTTCACCGGGAAGACGACGGGCTCGGGGTGGCCGACGACCGTGAAGGCGGTGCCGTTCGGCGACCTGAACGGGGACCGGTGCAACGACGTGCTGGTGCGGTTCGGCAGCGGGGCGCTGCGCGCCTACCGGCCGGGGTGCGGCAAGGCGGTGACCCCGTCGACCGCGTACACCTCGCTGGGCACGTCCGGCTGGACCCAGTACGACGTGCTGACCTCGCCGGGTGACGTCAGCGGTGACGGGCGCGCGGACCTGATCGCCCGCCAGGCCACGACCGGGGACGTCTACCTCTACAAGGCGACGAGCACGGGGAAGCTCGCCACGCGGGTGAAGATCGCGTCCAAGTGGACGGGCTACAGGAAGGTCCTGAGCGCCGGCGACCTCAACGGCGACGGCCACGGCGACCTGCTCGCGCAGGACAGGTCGAACGAGCTGTGGCGCTACGACGGCACGGGCGCGGGCGGTTTCAAGGCCCGGGTGAAGGTGTTCGACGACTGGGGCGCTTCCTACGACACGGTCGTGGGCGTCGGCGACCTCACCGGCGACGGCCGGGCCGACCTGGTCTCCCGCGACTCCTCGGGCAACGCCTGGCGCAACAACGGCAACGGCAAGGGCTCCTTCGGCGGCCGCACGAAGATCGCGACCGGGTGGCAGGGGTACAAGGGGCTGTTCTGACGGCAGTCATCGCCCCGGCCTCCCGCACCGGGTGACATGGGAACGCGACAAGGGGGCATTCGGACAATCGAGCCGAACGTGAGGGTACGGACGGCTCGTTCGGTTCGTGTCATCGACAACTGGGAGTCTCCCATGACGAGTTACGGCAGTTCCCCTGCCGCGTCCTCCGGATCGCGCACCAACGGTCTGGCGATCGCGAGCCTGTGCTGCGGCATCGTCGGGCTGTTCATCCTGAACATCATCCTCGGCCCGCTGGCCATCGTCTTCGGTGTCGTCGCACGCCGTCAGGCGGCCGGGAACGGTGCCGGGATGGCCAAGGCCGGCATCATCCTCGGCGTGGTCGCCGTGGTGCTGTGGCTCGTGATGCTGGCGGTCGCCTCCAGCAACGGCGGCTTCAGCTGGTACGTGGGCGGCTAGCGTCCGCCCGGGCGGACGACGGCGCGAGAAGCGCGTGCGGGTGGACACCGGCAGGTCAGGGCCGGTGCCCACCCGCTGTGCTGTCCGCCCTTCCCTTCTGTCCTCGCCCTCCCCGCAGGGTGGCAAGGTACCCCCTGGGGGTATACATTGGGGCCATGGACCACTCCACACACGACTCGGCACATCACGCGTCCCCCCACGACGCCCGTGCGGGCGCCTCCTGGGGTACGGCGGTCAAGGCGACGCTGCACTGCCTGACCGGCTGCGCCATCGGCGAGATCCTCGGCATGGTCATCGGGACCGCGCTGCTCTGGGGCAACGTGCCCACCATGGCGCTGGCGATCACGCTGGCCTTCCTGTTCGGCTACTCGTTCACGCTGTTCGCGGTGGTGCGGGCCGGGCTGAGCCTGAAGGCCGCGATCAAGGTGGCCCTGGCCGCCGACACGGTCTCGATCGCCGTCATGGAGTTCGTCGACAACGCGATCATCGCCCTGACTCCCGGCGCGATGGACGCGCATCTGTCCGACGGGCTGTTCTGGTCGGCCCTGCTCGGCGGGTTCGCGGTCGCCTTCCTGGTCACCACGCCCGTCAACAAGTGGATGATCGGGCGGGGCAAGGGGCACGCCGTGGTGCACGCCCACCACTGACGAGTCCCGGGCTTCCCGGGATACGGGCCGGGGGTATATTGCCCCTGTCGCCCACGACGGAGGTCCAGTCACCGTGGCCGTGAGCCGGTACGTACGAACATCAGGCGCCCTCGGGCACCTGCTGCTCGTCGTGGTGCTCGCGTTCGGGGTCTTCGTCATGCACACCGTGGGCCACCCCACCGAGGCACACGGCTCCGGTACGGGGCACGCGACGGTGCGCGAGCAGCCCGCCGCCCACAGCTCCGAGGACTCACCGCACGCCGCTCCCGCGGATCATCCGGCCTCCACCGACCTGCCCGTCGGCACCGGGGACATGACCTCCCTGTGCGTGGCGGTCCTGCTCGCCGCATGGGTGCTCACCGCGCTCGCCCGGTCGGCGCTGGCCCGCGATCCCGACGGGCGGACGCGGCTGCGCGCCCGGGCCCTCGCGGCGTGGCGCCCCGGCCCCCCGCCGCCCCGCGGTCCCGATCTCACCCGGTTGTCGGTCCTTCGGCTGTAGGCCGAGACACCTCTGCGGGCGCGCTCCTCGCGCGGTCCCGCCGTCTCGCACACCCGAAAACAGCCCGAAGACCGAACCACCGAGGTGAAAGAGCACCATGAACGCCTTCACGCGCGCCCTGCGCCGCACCCCCGCCCGGCGTACCGCGGCGGCGAGCGCCCTCGCGGCCGCGGCCCTGCTGCTGTCCGCCTGCGGCAGCGGCGACGACACCAGCGGAACGCACCACGGCGGCACCGGCCCGTCGGCCTCGGCCGACGCCGGATCGGGTGCCCCCTCCAGCGCCCCCGCCGGTGAGTTCAACGACGCCGACGTGATGTTCGCGCAGATGATGATCCCGCACCACGAGCAGGCCCTGGAGATGTCCCGGCTGGCCGACGGCCGGGCCTCCGACGCCGGGATCAAGGATCTCGCCCGGAAGATCGAGCAGGCCCAGGGCCCCGAGATCAAGACGATGAAGGGCTGGCTCACGGCCTGGAACAAGCCCACCGCCGCGCCGTCGGCGTCCGGCATGGACCACGGCGGTCACGACGGCGACGGCATGATGAGCGCGGCCGACATGAGCGGGCTCAAGGCCATGCGGGGCGAGGAGTTCGACAAGGCCTTCGCCCGGATGATGATCGACCACCACAAGGGCGCGATCACCATGGCCGAGGACGAGCGGCGCGACGGCCACAACGCCGACGCCCGGAAGACGGCGGCGGCCATCGTCAAGAGCCAGTCCGCCGAGGTCGAGCAGCTCCAGGGCATCCTCGACCGGCTCTGACCGGCGGTGAAGCGGCGGCCGGGCCCCGGGGCACCCGCCCCGGGGCCCGGCCTCGTCCCGCCCCTCAGGCCGCCGCCTCGACCGACGGGTTCGCCGCACCGGCTCCGGCCACGACCCGCCGGCGGCGGGCCGGCCCGATGACCGGGTGGGTGACGCCCCAGGCCGCGCCCTTGCAGACCAGTTCCTTGTAGAGGGCGGCGAACCGGCCGGTCAGGGCCGCGTCGACGGCCCGGTCGTCGGCGGTGACGTACTGGATCAGGCCGTCCCGGCGGCCCAGCGAGACGCACTGGTTGAAGTACCTGATCGACACGTTCGGGAGCTTTCCGCCGGTCAGGCGGGCCGCGATGGCGTCAGCGGCCTGCCAGGCCATGGGCACGCCCGAGGCGCACGACATGCGCAGCGGCTTCCCACCGGGGCCCGTCGCGAGGGCCGCGTCGCCGACGGCGTACACGTCCGGGTGCGAGACCGAGCGCATGGTCCGGTCGACGACGATCCGGCCGGTGTCGGTGACCTTGAGGGCGGTGGCCCGGGCGATCGGGTGGACGGCGAAGCCCGTCGTCCACACGGTGATCGCGGCGGGCACGGAGCCGCCGTCGGCGGTGGTGACGTGGTCGGCCGCGACGGAGGTGACCTCGGTGTGCTCGTGCACGGTGATGCCGAGCCGGTCGGTCACCTTCCGCAGGTGCCGGCGGCCCCGGGGCGACAGCCAGTCACCGAGGACGCCGCCGGTGACGAGGGCGACGTCGAGGTCCGGGCGGGCCTCCGCGATCTCGGTCGCGGCCTCCAGGCCGGTGAGGCCGCCGCCGACCACGACGACGGGCTGTCCGGCGTCGAGGCGGGCCAGGCGCTCGCGCAGCCGGAGCGCTCCGGGGCGGCCGGCGATCTCGTGGGCGTGCTCGGCGACGCCGGGCACGCCGTGCACGTTCCAGCCGCTGCCGAGCGCGTACACGAGGGTGTCGTACTCCAGTTCCTCGTGCGACGGCTCCGCGTCCCCGGGCTCCCCCTGTCCCGGCGTGCCGGAGTCGTGCGGGGCGGTGACGGTGACGGTCCTGCGGTCGACGTCGACGGCGGTGACCCGTGCGAGCTTCAGGGCGACGCCGGTGCCCCGGAACATCTCGCCGAAGGGCCGGGGCGTCAGGTCCTGGCCGACGGCGAGCTGGTGCATCCGGACGCGCTCGACGAAGTCGGGCTCGGCGTTGACGAGGGTGATGGCGACGTCGTCGCGGTGCAGGCGCCTGGCGAGGCGGCCGGCGGCGACGGCGCCGGTGTATCCGGCGCCGAGGACGATGATGCGGTGCTGCATTTCCTGGCTCCTGTCGTTCGCGGATTCACCCCTTGAACCGGGTGGTCCGCCGTTTCCTGACAGGAGTGCGGTGTGAAGCAGCTCACATCGGGGAGAGGGGCGGGTCAGAAGAGCGTGACCAGTGGTTCTCCGTGGTCGGAGGCCGCCCACTGCCGGGTCGCGCGCTCCAGCTTGTCGGGGTTGACCTGGCTGCGGAGCGCGGCGATGCCGTCGGCGGTGATCTCCAGGGTGGTGATGCCGAAGACCCGGCCGTCGACGACCGCCAGGAGGGCGGGCCCGCCGTTGACGGTGGTGGCGTACATCTCGACCGAGCCGCCGGCCAGGGCGCGCTGGGCCTTGCCCGGCCTGAACATGCCGCGCAGGAACTTCGCGACCGCGAGGGCGCCCTCGAACGCCCGGGCGCGGGCCGGGACCTTGCCGCCGCCGTCGCCGATCGCCACGGCGTCCTCGGTGAGCAGCCGTACGAGCGGTTCGGTCCGGCCGCTGGTGGCGGCGGCGAGGAACTCGTCGATGACCCGCCGCGCGGTGGCCTCGTCGACCTCCGCGCGGGCCTTGCCCGCGGCGACGTGCCGCTTGGCGCGGTGGAAGATCTGCTGGCTGGCGGCCTCGGTGACGTCGAGGATCCCGGCGATCTCCCGGTGCGCGTAACCGAAGGCCTCGCGCAGCACGTACACCGCCCGCTCGTTGGGGGTCAGGCGCTCCAGCAGGGTGAGGACGGCGTACGAGACCGAGTCGCGCTGTTCGGCGGTGTCGGCCGGGCCGAGCATCGGGTCACCGGCGAGCAGCGGCTCGGGCAGCCACTGGCCCACGTAGGTCTCGCGGCGTGCGCGGGCGGAGGTGAGCTGGTTGAGGCACAGGTTGGTGAGCACCTTCGTCAGCCAGGCCTCGGGCACCTCGACGCGCTCGACGTCGGCGGCCTGCCACCGCAGGAACGTCTCCTGCACGACGTCCTCGGCCTCGCTCGCCGAACCGAGGAGCCGGTAGGCCATGGCCTCCAGGCGCGGCCTGAAGGCTTCGAACCGGTCCACGTCCTCCACGGTCAGGGGCATGGCCCGGATCCTAACGCCCGTGGCGGCCGGGCCGGGTGCCGCCCGGCGCCAGACGGTGGTAGGCGGCGCGGGCGTGGGCGACACGGGACAGGGCCGTGCCGGCGAGGGTGGCGGCGAGCAGACAGCCGAGCCAGGTGGTGTCGCGGTGGCCCGCCCAGGTGAGGGTGCCCATGGGCGGGATGCCGAACGCGTTGAGGAACAGCCAGCACAGGACGGCCGTGCCGGGGGCCGCCGTGAAGCGGGCGCACAGCCCCAGCACGGCGGCGAGCAACGACAGCGCGGCCAGGGCCAGTGCGGGCCGGCCGGGCCCGACCAGGCCGTTGAGGAGCGCCACGAGCACCAGCGCGCCGCCGAAGGCCCCGGCCCAGACCAACGGCGTCGCCACGGGCTGGGGGACGGGCCTGACCCCGGTCCTCAGGGGCATCCACTCGATCATGCCGGCGGTTCCTTCCGCTGTCCTGCACAGCGATTGTGCCCCCGCGTGTGGTGCGCCGGGCACGGTCGGGGTATATGGCGTCTTTGCCCGGGCGCCTTCCGGCCGTTCCCGGCGTGTGGCGTCCTGGCGCCTCAACTTCCCTCGGGTGGCGCGCTCTTGAGGCTCTCCGCCGCGAGTGCGGAGACGGTGCGGTGGTCCAGGCGCCGGGCGGGGGGCTCGGTCCAGCGGGCCGCGAGCGGGCCGACGACGACCAGGACCGGGACGCGGGCGGTGGCCGGTGGGCCGACCCGCGGTTCTGCGCCGGCGTTGAGCCCGGCGACGACGAGGGAGAACTCGCCGCGCCGACCAGGGTGCCGCCCGCGCGCCGGCGGCCCCGCGGCGAGATCCCGGCGCGGCGGGCGGCCCGGTATCCGGTGGCGATCCTCGCGAACGCGTTCTGCCGCCACACCCCCCCGTTACCGTGTCCGGCAGCCGACAGCCGGCACGGCAGGGGACGGGACGGGACGGGACGGAACGGGACGGGGGCGTACGGGGTGACGGGCATACGCGGCAGGGTGCGCGACGCATGGGACCGGGGGCGGGAACGCGCCGCCGCCCGGCCGCTACTGGTCGATCTCGGGATCGCGCTGCTCGTGCAGGGCGCCATGACGATGCCGTTCCTGGTGCCGCGCGACCCCGCGCTGCCACCGGCGACCTGGGGGGCGTACGGGCTGAGCACCCTCACCGTCCTGCCCCTGGTCTGGCGGCGGCGCGCCCCGCTCGCCGTGCTGTTCGCGGTGCTGGCCGCGAACGCGCTGTACCGGCTGACCCTGGACGGGCCCGGGCAGCCCCTGCCGTACACCGGACTGGTGGCCGTCTACACCATCGCCGCCCTGTCGCCCGCGCCGCGGCGGCTCCTCACCGGGGTGCTGCTGCTCGTCGCCGTACCGGCGGGGGTGTGGCTCAACACCCGGTCGGCACGCGAACTGACCTTCTCCTGGTTCGTGTTCGCCGCCGCCTACGTCTTCGGGCGGCTCACCGACGCCCGGCAGCGCGCGCACCGCGTCGAGGCCGAGCGGGCCGCCGCCCGTGAACGGGCCCGGATCGCCCGCGAGATGCATGACATCCTCTCCCACGCCGTGAGCCTGATGATCGTGCAGGCCGAGGCCGGACCCGTGGCGGTGCGGGCCGCGCCCGAGCGGGCCGAGGCCGCCTTCGACGCCATCTCCGCGACCGGCCGTGACGCCATGGCACAGCTGCGCCGGATGCTGGGCGTGCTGCGCGACGGCGACGAACCCGGCGGCTCCCCGCGCGCCCCGCAGCCCGGTCTCGCCCAGCTGCCCGCCCTGCTCGACCGGGTGCGGGACAGCGGCCTGGACACCCGCTACCGCGCCGCGGGCCGCATCCGCCCGGTCCCGGAGGCGGTCGGGGCCACCGTGTACCGGATCGTCCAGGAAGCCCTGACCAACACCGTCCGGCACGCCGGCGCCCGTACCGTGACGGTGGAACTGGACTGGCAGGACGAGGAGTTGGAGATCCGCGTGACGGACGACGGGTGCGGGCCGCGGCCCGGATCGGGGCGCGGCGGCGGGCACGGGCTCGTCGGGATGCGGGAGCGGGCCGCGGCCCACGGCGGCACCGCGGTCGCCGGGGCCGGCCCGCACGGCCGGGGCTTCGGCGTGCGCGTCCGCCTCCCCCTCGCGCCGGCCGCGGCGGAGGCGGCGGGGTGACCATCCGGGTGGTCGTGGCCGACGACCAGGAACTGGTGCGCAGCGGTTTCGCCCTGATCCTTGACGTGCAGCCGGACATCGAGGTCGTCGCGGAGGCGGCCGACGGGGCCGAGGCCGTCGAGGCGGTGCGGCGGCACGCCCCCGACGTGGCGCTGCTCGACATCCGCATGCCCCGCATGGACGGCATCGAGGCCTGCCGGGCGATCAGCGCGGCCGGTAACTGCCGCACGGTGATGCTCACGACCTTCGACTCCGACGAGTACGTCTACGAGGCGCTGCACGCGGGCGCCGGCGGGTTCCTGCTGAAGGACGTCCGGCGCGACGACCTGGTGCACGCGGTGCGGGTCGCCGCCCGGGGCGACGCGCTGCTCGCGCCCACCGTCGCCCGGCGCCTGGTGGAGCAGTACACCCGGCCGCCCGCCACCCGGCCCCGCAGGCCCGACCCCCGGCTGGAAATGCTCACGGCACGCGAACGCCAGACGCTGCTGCTGCTCGCGCGCGGCCTGTCCAACGCCGAGATCGCCGCCGAACTGGTGGTCAGCGACCACACCGTGAAGACGCACGTCGGCAACGTGCTCGCCAAGCTGGGGCTGCGGGACCGGATCCACGCCGTGATCTGCGCGTACGAGACGGGTCTGATCACGGCCGGCGAGCCCCGCCCGGGCGAGCCGGAACGGCCCGTTCCTCCCCCGCGCCGGTGAGCCGCCGGCGCCCCGGAACCGCTCGCGCGGGCGATCCGCGGGGCGTCGCGGCCGCGAAGGATGAAGCCGTACGCGACAACGGCTCACCATCACGGAGTTGACCCATGAGGACCCCTACCGCACTGCTCGCCGCCGTGCTCGCCGTGGGCGTGGCCGCCGGGCCGTCCGTCCTGCCGGACACCGCCCACGCCGCGCCCTCCGCGGTCACCGCGCGGTCCCCGCACGGCATCCCGCACGCCGCCCTGGAGGCCGCCCTCGCCGGTCTCCCCGACGCCGACGCGACCGCCGCCCTCGTACGGGTCGGGGGCACCGAGGGTGCCTGGCACGGCAGTTCCGGCGTGCACGACCTGCGGACCGGCCGGCCGGCCGACCCCGCGGCCCGTTTCCGCGCCGGGTCGGTGACCAAGGTCTTCACCGCGGCCGTCGTGCTGCACCTGGCCGCCGAGGGCCGGCTGGACCTCGACCGCACCGCCCGCTCCTACCTGCCCGACCTCGTCCCGGCGCCGTACGCGGGCGTCACCGTCCGGCAGCTGCTGAACCACACGCACGGCATCCCGGCCCCCGACGTCGCCGGAACCACCGTCGAGGAGTGGTACGCCCACCGCTTCCGGGTCCACGACCCGCGGGACATGGTCCGCTCGGCGACCGCGAAGAAGCCGGAGTTCGCGCCGGGCGAGCGGCAGCACTACCTCAACATCGGGTACACGATCGCCGGTCTGCTCGTCGAACGCGTCACCGGCGACAGCTACGAGCACCAGCTCGCCCGCAGGGTGCTCCGGCCGCTGGGGCTCCGGGACACGTACTCCCCGGGGAGGAACCCCCGCATCACCGGACCGCACAACCACGGCTACCAGCGGATGCGGCTGGACGACGGGACGACGGGGCTGCGCGACGTGTCCGTGTGGACGAGCACGGACGCCTGGGCGGCCGGGGACCTCGTCTCCACCACCGAGGACCTCGAACGGTTCACCCGCGCCCTGTTCCGGGGCCACATCGTGCGCGGGCCGCTGCTGGAGGAGATGTTCACCCTGCCGAAGGTGACCGACCTCGGCAGCGGCGAACCGGCCGCGTACTCCGCCGGGCTGTCCGTGAAGGTGCTGGGCGGACGCGAGGTGTGGGGCAAGACGGGCGGGCGCTGGGGTTACAACGCGGCGGTGGCCTCCACGCGCGACGGCTCGCGCACCCTCGTCTACAGCGTCAACTCCACCGACGCCAAGGGCCGGGACATGAACCGGGTGGCGGAGCACCTCATGGTGGCCGTCTACGGCAGGCCGTAGCGGCGCCTCACGCCGGGGGTGCCGCGCGGACCAGGCCCGTCTGGTAGGCGATGACGACCAGCTGGGCCCGGTCGCGGGCGCCGAGCTTGGTCATGGCCCGGTGGATGTGGGTGCGCACGGTCAGCGGGCTGAGCACGAGGTCGTCGGCGATCTCGGTGTTGGAGCGGCCCTCCGCGGCCAGGGCCATCACCTCGCGTTCGCGGACCGTGAGGTCGGCCAGGCGCTCCGGCGGCGCCGGATCCGCGCCGGGGGCCGGTGCCATGAGGAAACGGGTGATCAGGGAGCGGGTGGCCCCCGGCGACAGCAGCGCCTCGCCGGAGGCCACCGTGCGCAGGCCGGCCAGCAGTGTGTCGGCGGTGACGTCCTTGCCGAGGAAGCCGCTGGCCCCGGCGCGCAGGGCCTGGGCGACGTAGTCCTCGGTCTCGAACGTGGTCAGGATCAGCACCCGGGTGGCGGACAGCTCCGGGTCGGCGCAGAGCGTGGAGGTGGCGGCCAGGCCGTCGGTGCCGGGCATGCGGATGTCCATCAGGACGATGTCGGGGCGGTGGGCGCGGGTCAGCTCCACCGCCTCCCTGCCGTCGGAGGCCTCGGCGACGACCTCCATGTCCGCGCAGGAGTCGATGAGGATGCGGAAGGTGGCCCGCAGCAGGGCCTGGTCGTCGGCGAGCAGCACCCTGATGCTCATGCGGTGGTTCCTTCCGGGAGGTGGTCGGCGGGCTGCAGCGGCAGGGCGGTGGTGACCTCGAAGCCGCCCTGGGGGCGGGGTCCGGCGCACAGGTCGCCGCCGATGGAGCGGGCCCGCTCGCGCATGCCCATCACGCCGAAACCGCGGCCCTGGGCGGGTTCCGCCCCGCTGGGGCCGTCGTTGGTGACGGTGATCAGCAGGCGGGAGCCGGTGTAGGCGAGCCGGATGTGGGCGGCCTCGGCGGCGGCGTGCTTGGTGACGTTGGTGAGGGCCTCCTGCACGATCCGGTACGCGGTGAGGTCGACACCCGGCGACAGCGGCTGCGGCTCGCCCTCCGTGCTGACGGCGACCTCCAGACCGGCCGACTCGCACGCCGAGACCAGCTCGGGCAGCCGGGCCAGACCGGGCGACGGCTCCAGCGGGCCCGTCCCGTCGGCGTCGTCGTTCTCGCGCAGCAGCCCGAGCGCGGCCTTCAGCTCCCGCAGCGCGGCGGAGGTGGTGCCGGTCAGGTCGGTGAGGATCTTCCGGCTCTGCTCGGGGTCGGTGAGGGCGAGGTGGGCGGCCGTGCCGGCCTGGGCGTTGGCCAGCGCCATGTGGTGGGCCACCACGTCGTGCAGTTCCCGGGCGATGCGCACGCGCTCCTCGGTGACCCGCAGCCGCGCCTCCTCCTCCCGGGTCCGCTCGGCGTGCTCGGCCCGGGCCTGCACGGCGTGCAGATAGGCGCGCCGCATCCGGGTCATGTTGCCGGCGGCGAGGGGCAGCAGCAGCCAGAAGAAGGGGCCGATCGTGCGCAGCAGCAGTGAGAGGTGGTCCATGGAGTCGGCGAACACGGCCGCGACGGTCACCGCCAGCATGGTGACGAGGCCGTAGACGCGGAGGGTCTTGCGCGGGGAGACGGTGGCCAGCCAGTACAGCGCCGCCATGATCGGCGCCAGCAGCAGCGGCGTGAGCAGGTAGCCCTTCGCCACCGCCGCCACCGTGCAGGCCGTGTTGACCAGCACGACCGTGCGCGGATAGGCGCGGTGCTTGAGCAGGAAGAGGCAGCCCACGCCCATGAGGACGATTCCGGTCGTGTCCCGGGCCGGCGTGTTCGCGCTGGGCAGCGTCAGGGAGGTGCCGTACGTCGCGCAGGCCATCAGCGCCAGCGCCGTCGCCAGGTCGACGAGGAAGGGGCGGCGGTGGGCGAACTCCTCCAGGCGGTCCGCGTAGCGCCGCTCCGGGCTGGTGGTCATGGGGCTCTCCGGTCGGTGGACTGTCACCATCGTCATCGATGCGGGGTGGGGACGCCCGAGTGGCCGCCCGTGTCCTTGGCCACGGGCGGCCCTGGGAGGGGTCTCCTCAGGTGCGCGCCGGTTCCAGGTCCCGGGCACCGTCCGGGGCGGGCCCGGCCGCCGGCCGGGTGAGGGCCTCCCCCTCCACGTCGACGCGGGGCAGCAGCCGGTCCAGCCACTTCGGCAGCCACCAGGCCTTGTCGCCGAGCAGGGCGAGGACGGCCGGCACGATCGCCATCCGGACGACGAACGCGTCGAACAGGACGGCCGTGGCGAGCCCGAACCCGATCATCTTGATCATGGAGTCGCTCTCGCCGATGAACCCGGCGAACACCGCGATCATGATCAGGGCGGCGGCCACGACCACCCGGGCGCTGTGCCGGAAGCCGGACACGACCGCCCGCTCGGACGTCTCGCCGTGGACGTGGGCCTCCCGCATCCGCGAGACGAGGAACACCTCGTAGTCCATCGCCAGACCGAAGACGATGCCCACCAGGAAGATCGGCATCAGGCTCATGATCGGGCCGGTCTGCTCGACGCCGAAGAGTTCCGCGCCGTGCCCCTCCTGGAAGACCACGACGACCGCGCCGAGGGAGGCCAGCACCGACAGCAGGAAGCCGAGGGCCGCCTTCAGCGGGACGAGCAGCGACCGGAAGACCACCAGCAGCAGCACCACCGCCAGGCCGACCACCACGATCAGGTACGGCACCAGCGCCGCCTGCACCTTCGCCGCGATGTCGATGTTCATCGCGGTCGTGCCGGTGACCTCGTAACTCGCCCCGGTGTCCGACTCGACGCCCGGCCGCTCGTCCCGGATGGTCGTCACCAGGTCCTTGGTCCTCTCGTCGGTCGGCGCCGTCGACGGCACGACCGAGAAGACGGCCGTGTCACCGGCGTCGTTGAAGCGGGCCGGGGAGACGGACACCACGCCCTCGGTGGCGCCGATCTCCTCGGCGACCGTGGCCGCGGCGGCCTTCGGGTCGGCGGCGCCCTTGGCGTCCACGACGATGGTGAGCGGCCCGTTGGAGCCGGGCCCGAAGCCCTCGGCGAGCGCGTCGTAGGCGCGGCGTTCGGTGGTGGAGACCGGCTTGGCCTCGTCGCCGGGCATGCCCAGCTGCAGGCCGGTCACCGGCACGGCCAGGGCGCCGAGTCCGAGCACGCCCAGGAGCAGCACGGGCAGGGGGCGGCGCAGGACGTAGCGGGCCCAGCGGGTGCCGCCGTTGGTCTCGCTGCTGCCCTCGATGCGGCCGCTCTTGCGGGACCTGCGGGTCAGCACGGCGTTCGGCCAGAAGCCGAGGAACGCCGGCACGAGGGTCAGCGCGATCAGCACGGCGACGACGACGGCGCCCGCCGCGGCCAGCCCCATCTTGGTGAGCATCGGGATGCCGACGACGGCGAGCCCGGCCAGCGCGATGACGACGGTGAGCCCGGCGAAGACGACCGCGGACCCGGCGGTGCCGACGGCCAGACCGGTCGCCTCCTGCGGCGTCCGGCCCCTGGCGCGCTCCTCGCGGTAGCGGGAGACGACGAACAGGGCGTAGTCGATGCCGACGGCCAGGCCCAGCATCATCGCCAGGGTGCCGGTGGTGGTGGACAGGCCGAGGGCGCTGGACAGGGCGAGGATCGTGGCCATGCTCACACCGACGCCGATGACGGCCGTGAGCAGGGGCAGCCCGGCGGCGGCCAGCGAGCCGAAGGTGATGAGCAGCACGACCGCGGCGATCGCGACACCGATGACCTCGGCCGCGCCGCCCGGCCCGCCCTCCTCGGCGAGCGCGGTGCCGCCGGCCTCGACGGTCAGCCCGGAATCCCGGGCCTGGTCGATCGTGCGCTCCAGGTGGGCGCGGCTGGCGTCGGTGAGGTCGGCCGCGCCGACCTCGTAGGTGACGGTCGCGAAGGCGGTCGAGCCGTCCTTGCTGATCGTCTTCGCCCGGAACGGGTCGACGGCGCCCGCGACCTGCGTCCCGTCGCCCAGGCCGCCGACGGCCTTCTCTATCGCCTCCCTGTTCCCGGCGGCGGTCACCTTCTCGCCGCTGGGCGCGATGAACACGACCCGGGCGGTGGCGCTGTCGGCGGTGTCCCCGGGGAAGCGCTCCTCCATCAGGTCGAACGCCTTCTGGGACTCGATGCCGGGCATCGAGAACTCCTCGTCGACGGCGCCCGGAGCCTTGAGGGCGCCCAGCCCCACGGCGGCCAGGACGGCCGCCCAGACCAGGGCGACGTACCAGCGTCGCCTGAAGGCCAGACGGCCCACTCGGTACAGGAAAGTTGCCACGGCAGGAGGTCTCCACATCTGGTGTCGATCGTCCGCCCAGCGTCTCCGCCCGCGGGCCGTCCCGTCGTCGTGCGGCTGCCGACAATCCGGAGTACTCGCCACGCAGTAGGGCCGGCGCCCGTCTCCACCCCGGGTACGAGATTTCCCGAGCCTTCCGGCGACCCCTGTGCTACCGTCGTTGTTGTTGCGGTTTTGGTTCCCAGAGACTTCGAGTGCTCTATCGACCTTTTGTCGACACGAGCACTCTTTTTTGTTTCCGAGGATTTTCGGATCTCTCCACAGGGTGATCATTTCAGCGACTACGGGTCCGCAAGGTGCGGGCCCTGAGTACTGCCCCTCAAGGGAGATTCATATGGCTACCGGCACCGTCAAGTGGTTCAACTCGGAAAAGGGCTTCGGCTTCATCGAGCAGGAGGGCGGCGGTCCCGACGTGTTCGCCCACTACTCGAACATCGCCACCTCCGGCTTCCGTGAGCTCCAGGAAGGCCAGAAGGTGACCTTCGACGTCACGCAGGGCCAGAAGGGCCCGCAGGCCGAGAACATCGTTCCCGCCTGACGCCGACGCGTCTTGCCCTGACCGGGGCCCGCACCCCTCGCGGTGCGGGCCTCGGCTCGTTTCCACTCATTCCGGCTCGCTCTTGCGAATCCTGCGGCTCTCCGGCGCCGTCGCGCATTCCCCGATACGTGCCGCATCGAGGAAGGTTCCCCATGGACCGCACGGCTCGCAGGAGCAACGGCTCCCCCCGCTCCCGCGACGGCGGGTTCCGGACCCGCAAGGCGGCAGGCCAGACCACCGCCGCCCGACCGGCGAACGGTGGCCACGGCGCCCGCCGCTCCGCCCCCGCCCGGGAGTTCGCACCGCCCGCCACGCTCACCCCGGCGCTGCCCGCCGTCGAGGCGTTCGCCGACCTGGACCTGCCGCCGCGGCTGCTGGCCGCGCTCGGCGCCGAGGGCCTGACCGAGCCGTTCCCGATCCAGGCGGCGACGCTGCCGAACTCGCTGGCCGGCCGGGACGTCCTGGGCCGCGGGCGCACCGGCTCGGGCAAGACCCTCGCCTTCGGTCTCGCCCTGCTGGCCCGCGTCGACGGGCAGCGGGCCGAGGCCCGGCAGCCCCTGGCGCTCGTCCTGGTGCCCACGCGGGAACTGGCCCAGCAGGTCACCGACGCCCTCACCCCGTTCGCCAAGGCGCTGCGGCTGCGGCTCGCGACGGTGGTCGGCGGGCTGCCGATCGGCCGCCAGGCGAACGCCCTGCGCGCCGGCGCCGAGGTCGTCGTCGCGACGCCCGGCCGGCTCAAGGACCTTTTGGACCGTGGCGACTGCCGGCTGGACCAGGTCGGCGTCACGGTGCTCGACGAGGCCGACCAGATGACCGACATGGGCTTCATGCCGCAGGTGACCGCGCTGCTCGACCAGGTGCGCCCCGGGGGACAGCGGATGCTGTTCTCCGCCACCCTGGACCGCAACGTGGACCGGCTGGTGCGGGCGTATCTGCACGATCCCGTGGTGCACTCGGTCGACCCCTCCGCGGGCGCGGTCACCACGATGGAGCACCACCTGCTGCACGTGGAGGACGACGACAAGCACGCCACCACGACCCGGATCGCGGCCCGCGACGGACGCGTGATCATGTTCCTGGACACCAAGCACGCCGCCGACCGGCTGGCCAAGAAGCTGCTGGCGGTCGGGGTGCGCGCGATGGCCCTGCACGGCGGCAAGTCGCAGTCCCAGCGCACCCGGACCCTGGCCCGGTTCAAGGACGGCGACGTCACGGTCCTGGTGGCCACCAACGTCGCCGCCCGCGGCATCCACGTGGACAACCTCGACCTGGTCGTCAACGTGGATCCGCCCGCCGACCACAAGGACTACCTGCACCGGGGCGGCCGCACCGCGCGCGCCGGCGAGTCCGGCACCGTCGTCACGCTGGTCCTGCCGCACCAGCGGCGCGAGATGTCCCGGCTGATGAACGACGCGGGCATCACCCCGCAGGTCACCCGCGTGGCCCCGGGCGAGGCGGAGCTGAGCCGCATCACGGGCGCGCAGGAGCCGTCGGGCGTGCCCGTCGTGCTCACCCCGCCGGCCGCCGAGAACCGTCCCGCCGGCCGCACCGGGTCCGCCGCGAGCGGCCGCCGGGGCAGGCCGTCCCGGGGCCGCCGCCGCTGACCGCCCCCGGGCGGCAGCACCGTCCCGGCGGCGGCCGGGGCGGTCCGGCGCGGCCGTCGGGGCCGTCGTGCCCCGCCCTCAGCGCCCCCTGGGTGCCGTGCTCCGCCGCACCACCAGCCGCGTCGGCACCAGCGTCGTGCCGTGCTCGCCCCCGGTGGACCCCCCGCCGCTCCCGTCCCGCATCTTGCTCAGCACCCCCTCCACGCACAGCCGCCCCACCTCGGCGAAGTCCTGGTGGACGGTCGTCAGGGGCGGGAGGAAGGACGCCGACTCGGGGATGTCGTCGAAGCCGACGACACTGACGTCGTCCGGGACGCGGCGGCCCCGTTCGTGCAGGGCGCGGAGCAGGCCCAGGGCCATCTGGTCGTTGGCCGCGAAGACGGCCGTGCAGCCCGGCTCGTCGGCGAGCAGGAGGCCGGCGCGGTAGCCGGACCGCGCCGACCAGTCGCCGCGCACCGGGGGCGGCGGGGTGCGGCCCGCCTCGGTGAGCGTCGTGCGCCAGGCGTTGGCGCGGCGCTGCGCGGCGAAGGAGTCCTGTGGGCCCGCCAGGTGCCACACCGTCTCGTGGCCGAGGTCGAGGAGGTGCCGTACGGCGTCCCGGGCGCCGCCCGCCTGGTCGGTGTCGACGACGGTGTAGCGGTCGCCCGCGTCCGAGTCGGCCACCACGACCTGCACGCCCGGCGGCAGGGAGACCGTGGCCGCGTCGAGCAGGTGGATCTCCATGATGACGATCACGGCGTCCACGGCCAGTTCGCCCAGGCGGGAGAACGCGCCGTTCACCTCGTCCTGGGTGGGGACGGCCACGGGCAGCAGCGTGACGGCGTAGCCGTGCCCGGCCGCCGAGGTGGCGATGGCCTCCAGGGTGCGGATGTTGCCCATGGTGGAGAGGGAGAACGTGATCACCCCGAGGGTGCGGAACTCGCCGCGGCGCAGGGCCCGGGCCGCGCTGTTGGGGCGGTAGCCCAGTTCCCGCATGGCGGCCAGGACCTGGCGGCGGGTGTCCTCGGTGACGCCCGGGAAGCCGTTGGAGACGCGGGAGACCGTCTGGGAGGAGACCCCGGCGAGCTGGGCGACGTCCGCCATGGACGCGCCCTGGCGGCGCCGGGCAGCACGCCTTCTCGTACGGCTCGTGCCTCCCGGTTCGCTCTCCCCGTCCACCGTGCCCACCTGCCCCTCGCCGCGCACCCGGCGCAATTTTCGGTCCGGAACGACTCCTTGACCCCTGAGATTCGGACAGTGTAGACATCCCGCCAGTGGATGTTTACGTAAACATCGCCTAGTCGGAATCGCACGAGAAGGCGTCGAACCACACCAGAAGCCCGCACCGGTCGCACGAGCTGGAGTACTCGAGATGGCACACCGCACCCGCAAGAGAAGGCTCCTCGGGGCCATCGGCGTCACCGCCGTGGCGACCGGAACCATCCTGGCCACGACGACCCTGCCGGCCGCGCACGCCGAGCCGGTGGCCGACCGGGCCGCCGCCGGGGTCACCGTCCGGCCGGACCCCTCCTACGCGGGGGAGAGGTTCGAGGGCTGGGGCACCAGCCTGGTCTGGTTCGCCAACGCCACCGGCGACTACCCGCCCGCGATACGCGAGAAGCTCTACCGGCTCCTCTTCGGCGACGAGGGCCTGGCCCTGAACATCGCCCGCTACAACATCGGCGGCGGCAACGCCCCGGACGTGAAGGACTACCTGCGCGCGGGCGGCGCGGTCGAGGGCTGGTGGAAGGCCCCGGCGGGCACCACCCGCGAGGACGTCGACTGGTGGGACGCGGACGACCCGGGCGACTGGAACGAGAACGCGGACAAGACGCAGCGCTGGTGGGTCGACCGCATCAAGAAGGACATCACCCACTGGGAGACCTTCAGCAACTCCCCGCCCTGGTTCATGACCGAGAGCGGCTACGTCTCCGGCAACTTCGACGCCGGCGAGGACCAGCTGAAGCCCGGGTCCGTCGAGGACTTCGCGAAGTACCTGGTGGGGGCGACCGAGCGGCTGGAGAAGGCGCACGGCATCGAGGTCGGCACGCTCGACCCGTTCAACGAGCCGAACACGGACTACTGGGGCACCCGGCTCGGCCCGGACGGCGAGCCGGTCGGCGGCCGTCAGGAAGGCGCCCACATGGGCCCCGAGCTCCAGCAGAAGGTGCTGCGCGCCCTGGCCCCGGTCCTGGAGAAGTCCCGTTCGCACGCGGAGATCTCCGCGATGGACGAGACGAACCCCGGCACCTTCGCCACCAACTGGAACTCCTACCCGCAGGAGGTCCGCGACCTGGTCGGCCGGATGAACGTCCACACCTACGGCACCGGCCAGCGCACCACCGTCCGGGACCTGGCCAAGGCGGCGGACAAGCCGCTGTGGATGAGCGAGGTCGAGGGCGACTGGGGCGACGGCCAGAGCTTCACGGACATGCGGCCCGGTCTCGGCCTCGCCCAGCGCATCGTCGACGACCTGCGCGAACTGGAGCCGAGGGCCTGGGTGTTCTGGCAGCCCGTCGAGGACTACGACAACATGAGGCCGGGCGGCGAGTCGGCGAAGGGCGGCAACTGGGGCGAGATCCAGCTGCCGTTCAGCTGCACGGCGAAGGACACGCTGGAGACCTGCCCGGTGTACACGAACACCAAGTTCGACACCGCCCGCAACTTCACGCACTTCATCAGGCCCGGCGACCGGCTGATCAAGACCGACGACACGTCCAGCACCGCCGCGGTCTCCCGCGAGGGCGACGCCGCAACCGTCGTGCACGTCAACAGCACCAGCCAGACGCGCGAGGTCACGCTCGACCTGTCGAAGTTCGGCCGTGTCTCCTCCCGCGCCACCGTCACTCCCGTGGTGACCAGCGCCGGCGGCAAGCTGGACAGGCAGCGGCCGGTCCGTGTCACCGGCGAACGGGCCACTGTCGCCGTGCCCGCCCAGTCGGTGACGTCCTTCCTCGTCGAGGGCGTCTCGGGCGTCGCGAAGGACGCGGCGGAACTGCGCGCGGGCCACACCTACCGCCTGACCGGCGTGCAGAGCGGCAAGGACCTCGCGATCGCCGGCGACGGCACGGGCCTGGTCATCCGCGGCGCCTCGGCCGACCCGGCCGGCCGGCAGTGGACGGTGGAGCGCATCCGCGGCACCGGCAACCGCAAGCGCTACGTCCTC
This sequence comes from Streptomyces sp. NPDC094143, assembly GCF_040303825.1. Lineage (NCBI taxonomy): Bacteria > Bacillati > Actinomycetota > Actinomycetes > Kitasatosporales > Streptomycetaceae > Streptomyces > Streptomyces sp. NPDC094143. The sequence continues at coordinate 421,070 of NZ_JBEOTZ010000002.1, read as the reverse complement.
ACCGAGTCCGCCTCGGACAAGCGCCTCGCCGTCCGAGGCGACGCCCTGGTCGCCGAGCCGGACACGGGCCGCCGCGACAGGGCCGCCGAGTGGATCGCCTCCACGACCGGCGACGGCACCTGGACCCTCGTCAACGCGGCCACCGGCCTGCTCCCGGACGTCTCCGGCCAGTCCACGAACGAGAACGCCCCCGTGGGCGTCTGGCAGCCCAACTCGGGGGCGAACCAGCGCTGGAGGGTGACGGAGGTGACGGACTAGGTCCCGCCGTCCGGGGCCTGGCATCCCCGCGGAGAGCCCCGGCGCCAGGACGCCCCGACCGTCCGCCCGGCCCCCGTCGCTCGGCGGGGGCCGGGCGCGGTCCGCGGTCAGCCCCGGTCGCTCCCGGCGGCGGGCGGCGTGAACTCCGGCTGGTCCAGTACGCGCGGCCGGCTGCCGTCGGGCTGGCGGCGGACCACCTGGGCGCGGGCGCCGGTGCCGTCCTTCGGCGGGGTCGGTCGGGGGCCGGTGCGGCGAGAGTGCGTGCATGGCGTGGCGCAGCAGACGGGAATGGTCAGACCTGCCTTAGCGCCCGCGCGCCGTGCGGAACCGGTCCGTCGCCGCCACCACCGCCCCCGCCGAGGTGCTGCCGGCCAGCCCGTGCCCCTCGTCGCCGATCAGCACGAGTTCGGCGTCCGGCCACGCCCGGGCCAGGTGCCACGCCACGTCCGGCGGCCCGCTGATGTCCATACGGCCGTGGATGAGCACCCCAGGGATGCCGGCGAGCTTCCCGGCGTCGCGCAGCAGCGCCCCGTCCTCCAGGAACGCGGCGTGCTGCCAGTAGTGCGTGACGAGGCGGGCGAAGCGGAACCGGAAGCGCGGGTCCTCGAAGCGCGGGTCGGGCCGGTGCCCCGGGTGCGTCGACACGTGCACGTCCTCCCACCGGCACCACTCCCGCGCGGCCCGCTCCCGCACGGCCGGATCCGGGTCGGCGAGCATCCGGGCGTACGCGTCGGCCAGACTCCCCTCGCGCTCCCCCTCCGGTACCGCGTCGCGGAACCGGGCCCACTCCTCGGGGAAGATCCGCCCCATGTCCCGCGTCACCCACTCCACCTCGCGGCGCGTGGTGCTGGTGACGCTGAACAGCACCAGCTCGGAGACGTGTGCGGGGTGCTGCTCGGCGTAGGCCAGGGCGAGGGTGACGCCCCAGGAGCCGCCCAGGACCAGCCACTCCTCGATGCCGAGGTGGAGCCGCAGCAGCTCGATGTCGGCGATCAGGTGCTGTGTGGTGTTGGCGGCGAGCGAGGTCTCCGGATCCGCCGCGTCGGGCGTGCTGCGCCCGCACCCGCGCTGGTCGAACAGCACGACGCGGTACGCCTCCGGGTCGAACAGCCGCCGCCAGGCGGGACCCGCGCCGGACCCCGGTCCGCCGTGCAGCACGAGCGCGGGCTTGCCGTCGGGGTTGCCGCAGGTCTCCCAGTGGACGAGGTTGCCGTCGCCCACGGCGAGCATGCCGTGGGCGTACGGCTCGACGGAGTCGGGATAGAGCTCGGGCATGCCGGAATCCTGTCACGCGAGCCGAGAGCCGGGGTTCCGAAAGTGAACACCCACACGACTACCGCCAGGTAGTGCGAAGATCACGTCCCAGGATGCCGACAATCCCGCCCCGGCCGCTCCCTGTGACCCGGCCCGGCTGGAAACTGCCTCCGACCGACGCGATCGACCGACCAGTCCGATCGACCGACCGAGGGCGCCGGGCCGACGCCCGCGTGCCGAGGGGGAATCCACTCAGTGAGAACGACAGAACACGGCGGACGCCGGTCCGCCGCGCGCGCGGCCGGACGTCTGCCCCGGCTGCGCGTCGCCCTCGCCGCCGCCGCGGCGCTCGCCGTATCCGCCGCCACCGCGCCCCAGGCGATGGCCGCCCAGCCCACCGCGACCGACCCGCAGCCGACCGTGCCGAGCCTGAACTGGGCCGACTGCCAGGGCGGGTTCGAGTGCGCGAACGCGCAGGTGCCGCTGGACTACCGCGACCCGCAGGGCAGGACCATCACCCTGGCGGTCGTCCGCAAGAAGGCCGCCGACCAGGGCGCCAAGAAGGGCACGCTCTTCCTCCAGCCCGGCGGCCCCGGCAACTCCGGCGTCGACTTCGTGCGCAACAACCACGCCGGACTGCCCGCCTCCCTGCGCGACAACTTCGACGTCTTCGGCTACGACGTCCGTGGTGTCGGCCGGAGTTCGCAGGTGGTGTGCTGGGACGACCCGACGTACACGCAGGCCGTCACCGCCGCCAAGGGCACCCCCGGCCCGGACGCCTACGAGCCGGCCGTGCGCCAGGCCGCCTCGTTCGTCCAGGGCTGCCAGGACAACGCGGGCGGTCTCGTGCCGTACGTGGGGACCGGGTACGTCGCCCGGGACGTCGACCTGCTGCGTCAGGCGCTCGGGGAGGAGCAACTGACGTACTACGGACGGTCCTTCGGCAGTTACATCGGGACCGTCTACGCCGCCATGTACCCCGAGCGCGTGCGCGCCCTCGTGCTCGACGGCGGCTACGACCCGGAGCACTACGCGAACAAGCCGTACGCCTACGACCGGCCCCAGTACCTGGCGCTGGATGGCGCGATGGGCCGCTTCCTCGACTGGTGCAAGGCCGACCAGGCCACCTGCGGGTTCGGCGACGGCGACCCCCGGGGCGCGTTCGAGAAGCTCAAGGCCGACCTGGACGCCGGCCCCGTGCCGACCGCCAACGGCGGGCAGGCCAACGGCTACACCCTGGTCTACCGCCTGATGTTCAACATCAACGAGGGCAAGGTCATCTGGCCCTCCCTCGGTGAGGCCCTGCGCAAGGCGCAGCAGCGCGACAACACCTCGTTCCTGCTGCGTCCGCCGTCCCCGGCCAGCTACGACTTCCTCAACCCCAACGTGGCCGTCGAGTGCGTCGACAAGGACTACCCGCGCGATCCGGCCCTGCTGAAGCGGCGAGTCACCCGGAACGCGGAACTGGCGCCGCTGCTGGGCCCGGCCATGGCGTACGGCCCGCCGACCTACGACCACCAGCACGCCACCGCCTGCGTCCAGTGGACCGGTGAGAAGCCCAGCCGCTACGCCGGCTCCTTCCGTGCGAAGGGCTCCGCGCCGATCCTGGTCCTCGGCACCACCGGCGACCCGGACACCCCGTACCAGGACGCGGTGGCCCTGTCCCGGACGCTCGACAACGGCCGGCTGCTGACCTTCAAGGCCGAGGGGCACACCGCCTTCGGCCGCAGCGCCTGCGCGACGGACGCCGTGACCGGCTACCTCGTCGACCTCGAGGTCCCGGCGCGCGGCACCACCTGCGCGGACGAGACCCAGCCGCCGTCCTCCACACCGAAGACGGCCCCCGCGGGCACGACCCTCGGTGAGCTGCGCAACGGCGTCGACGAGCGGCTCGACCGCATCGGAACCCTGCGCTGACCCCTCCCGCCCCGGACCCCGGGCTCCCCGTGCCGCACGGGGAGCCCGGGGTTTTTCGGGTCCCGACCCCCTCTTGCGGGACTTTGCCGTCTCTTTACAACCCGCTCCGTCCCCGCCTCGTCTCTCCGCACGACCTGTTCACCGACCTGGGAGTGCGACTCCATGCGCCGAACCGTCCTGAGCCTGCTGGCCCTCACGGGCACCGCCGTACTGATGGGCACGGGGCCCGCGTCCGCGGACGGGGCGACGGCCCCGAGCCCCGTCCCGTCGGCCGCCCGGCCGACCACCCACCCGGCCGCGAGTGACACGCCGGAGCCGGCCGCGCCCGCCGAGCGGAGTCGCCCGGCCCGCCCGGCCCCGAGCGCCGAGCCGACCCGGGCACCGGCGCGGGACCAGGTGTCCGTCGTGCCCAGCGGCGCGCCCGACACCGGCGTGACCACGGGGTCCGGCCGCCACCGGGACTCCGGCACCGACGGCACGGCGATCGGCGCGGGCGCCGCCGCGGTGCTCCTGGTGGGCGGCGGAACGGTCTTCGCCAGGCGCCGCCGGGCGAGCGGGGCATGACCGCGTTCTCCAGGCGCGCCTTCACGGCCGGGGCCCTGGCGTCCGTGCTGACGGCCTGCGGTGGCGGTCCGGCGGCGCGGCCGCGCGCCACCGGGACCCCGCGGACGCGCACGCCGGCCGCGGGGTCGCGTCCGGCGGCCGGTCCGGTCCCGGTCCGGCTGCTGATCCCGGCGATCGGCGTCGACACCCCGGTCATCCCGCTGGGCCTGGCGGCGGACGGCACCGTGCAGGTGCCGCCGGTCACGCCGCACGACCGGGCGGGCTGGTACCGGCACTCGCCGCCACCGGGCCGGACCGGGCCGTCGGTCCTCCTCGGCCACGTCACGGTCGGCCGCCACGGCGACGGCGTCTTCCGCCACCTGGCCCGGCTGCGCCCCGGCGACCGGATCGAGTCGCGCCTGGAGAACGGCACGGCGGCGGCCTTCGCCGTCACCGCCGTACGGACCGTCCCGAAGCACGACTTCCCGGTGGACGACGTCTACGGGAACGTGGACCGCCCGGAGCTGCGGCTGATCACCTGCGGCGGAGCGCGTACCGGCGACGGATACGCGGACAACGTGATCGTGTTCGCCGCGCAGGACGGCGCCGAGTCCCCCACCTCTGGAGAGCGTTGAAACGGTCCCGTGAGAAGGCCGCGTCCGAGCTGTTCGCCGCCCTCTACCCGCGTCTCGCCGGCTGGTGCCGCCGTCTCGTCGACGACGACGAGACGGCCCACGAGATCGCCTCCGAGGCGTTCACCCGGCTGTGGGCGCGCTGGACGTCCGTCGAGGAGCCCCGCGGGTTCCTCTACGTCACCGCGGCCAACCTCGTCCGGGACCACTGGCGCAAACTGGAGCGCGAGCGCCGGGCCCTGCACCGCGTCACCTCGGAGGCCGCCGTACGCCCCCACCCCGAGCAGGCCGACCCTTCGGTGCGGCTGTTGGTGCAGGCGCTGCCGGAGCGACTGCGCGTCCCGATCCTCCTCCACTACTACGCTGACATGCCGGTCCGGGAGGTGTCCGCCCTGACCGGGCGCAAGGAAGGAACCGTCAAGGCCGATCTGCACGCGGCCCGGGAACTGCTCCGCGTCCATCTGAGGAGAAGCCTTGACCACACGCCTTGACGACGCCCCGGGCGAGCCGGAGTTCGGCCCCGACGACCCGCTCGCCGTGATCCTGCGGCCCTCCTCGCCCGACTACCTGGGCGCGCCGCCCGGCCAGTTCGAGACGGTCCGCCGCCGGGCGACCCGCCGGCGGCTGCTGCGCACCGCGGCCGGGGCGGGCCTGTGCTGCGCCGTGGCCGCCCTCGTGGTCCTCCCGCTGCGCCTGAGCGCACCGGAGGCGCCCGCCGTCCCGACGGTCCCGATGGCCCCGCCGGACCCCACCCGGGCACCCGCCACCCCGGTTCCCTCGCCGTCCGCGACGGACTCCGCCGCCGATCGCGCGCGGACTCCGGGCCCGAGCACCGCGGGTCCCCGAGCCGAGGACTCCCGCCCGGCGCAGCCGCGCACCACCCCCCGTGCCACCGAGCCCGCCCGCGCCGCGCAGTCCGGCGGCGACGCCCGCACCACACCCGGGACCCCTCCGGCCACGCAGACCCCGGTCCGGCCCGTGCCCTCCGCGGCCCGCACGGGGACGGCCGGGGCGCCGGCCCCCGAGCGCCGGTAGGCCCGGGGCGTTCCCGTTCGGCGTCACCCGGCCCGCCACCGGAGCGGCGCGGTGAGCGAGGAGCCGCGCCGGGTGAGAGGGTTTGCGGAACCTTTGCCCGTGGGCCGGGCGTTGGGAGGGTGTGCGCGCGCGAGCGGGTGCGTCCTTTGACGGTGACGAATACCGAGGTGACGGCAATGGCAGTGTGGGACCGGCTGAAGGATCAGGCCAAGGCTCTCCAGCAGGGTCAGTCCGGACACGGCGCGCCCGGGGGGCACAGCGGCGGGCACAGTGGCGGTTCGAGGTCCGGCGGGGGCGGCAAGGCCCAGTTGATCGGCCTGTTCAAGACGCAGCTCGGATCGCTGAAGAACGAGCTGAAGAGCGGTGCCTACCGGGACGCGAGCATGGCGATGTGCGCCCTGGTCGCGGCGGCCGACGGGCAGGTGGACGCCTCCGAGCGCCAGCAGGTCGAATCGATGATCCTGAGCAACGACGTGCTGCAGAACTTCCCGCCGGAGCAGCTGCGCCAGCGCTTCGGCAAGCACGTGGACCAGCTGACGATGAACTTCCAGCACGGCAAGGCGGAGGCGATGCAGGAGATCGCCAAGGCCGCCAAGAAGCCCAGCGAGGCGCGGGCCGTGATCCAGACCGGCATGGTCATCGCCGGTGCCGACGGCCACTTCTCGCAGGCCGAGGCGCAGGTCCTGCGCGAGGCCTGCGCGGCGCTGGGGCTGTCCCCGGCGGAGTTCCAGCTCTGAGTCAGCGGGCGCGCAGGGCGTCCACGGCCAGGCGGGCCGTCGTGCCGATGACGGCGTCGGCGGCGGGCAGGAGCGCGGAGGTGCGGGCCGTGCGGGTGAAGACGGCGACGGCGTAGCGGCCCCCGTCGGGGTACTCGACGACGCCGACCTCGTTGCGCACGGTCGGCAGGCTGCCCGTCTTGCCCGCGACGTGCACGTCGTCGAAGGGGAAGCCGGAGGCCAGCCGGTGCGGCCACACCTGCAGTCCCAGGACCCGGCGGATGGCCGCGCCGTGCTCCGGCGGGCACGCCTCGTCGCGCCAGACGGCGGCGAGCAGCCGGGTCATGTCGCGCGGGGTGCTGCGGTTGGTGCGGGCCGGGTCGAGCGCGCGGAGCCGGGTGACGACGTGCGGGTCGGCCAGCGCCCCCGCGCCGCCGGGACCGGCGTCCTCCTTGATGGTGGCGAGCAGCTCGCCGAAGGTGTGGACGGCGTACGTGTGCGCCAGGCCGAGGCGGGCCGTGGCGCGGTTGACGGCGTCGAGGCCGACCCGCGCCAGCAGCAGGTCGGCGGCGGCGTTGTCGCTGACGGACATCATCAGGAAGGCGAGGTCCCGCAGGGACAGCCGGGCGCCGTCGAGCATCGCGGCGAGCCCCGTAGGACCGGTGGTGCGGCCCTGCGGCGGGCACTCGACCTGCTCGGTGAGGTCCAGCAGCCCCTCGGCCGCCCGCTGGTGCAGGGCGACCAGCAGACACAGCTTGTGGACACTGGCGGTGCACACCGGCTGGTCGGCGCCGGCGTCGAGCTGCGCGCCGGAGTCGATGTCCACGGCGTGCAGCCGGCCGGTGACCCCGGCGTCGGCGAAGGCCGTATGGATGCGGGCGAGGACGTCGGTCACAGCCAGTACTCCGAGGCCGGGCGCAGATGGAGCGGGCGGGAGGGCAGGTCGGGGGTGGCACCGGCGGTGCCGCGCAACGCGCTCGCGGCGGCCTCGGCGAACGCGCCGACGGCGGCGTCGCCCCGCCCGCCGGGCCAGGCGACGGAGTGCCGCAGCGCGAGCGGGGCACCGGTGAGGGGGCGCCACACGACACCGCTGTCCGCTCCCGGGGGCGCGTCGCGCTCCGCGTCGCCGTGCGCGTCCCGCGGGCTGAGGGCGACCGCCCGGGCCGACAGCACCAGGCCGCGGACGAAGCCGGCGCCCTGGGCTTGGCGTACGGCGGGCGGGGTGTAGCCGTTGCGGGCGCAGGTGGTCAGCAGGTCGTCGTAGACGGCGGGCGCGGCCGTGCGGGGGAAGAGGATCAGGTCGTGGCCGGTGAGGGAGGCGAGCGGGACCTCGGCCAGCCCGGCCGCGGCCGCGTCGCCGGGCAGCAGCACGCCCAGTTCGCGGCGGAGCACCGGGCCCAGCTCCAGCCCGGAGACGTCGCAGGGGTGGTGGATGAGCCCGACGTCCAGTTCGTGCGCGGCGAACCGTTCCAGCTGCTGGGCGGTGGACAGTTCGTGCAGCTCCAGTTCCAGGCCGGCGGCGCCCTCGGCGAACGCCGTGAGCAGCGCGGCGATCGTCTCGCCGGAGACGTCCGGGGGCAGGGCGGCCCGCAGCAGCCCGGTCTCGCCGTCACGGATGCGGCGCGCGGTGGCCAGCAGCGCCTCGGAGCGGGCGAGCACCTCGCGGGCCTCGGCCAGCAGCAGCGTCCCCGCCTCGGTGATGGTCACCTGCCGGCTGGTGCGCTCGAAGAGCCGGACGCCGAGGTGCCGCTCCAGGCGCTGGATGCGCTGCGACAGCGGCGGCTGGGCCATGCCGAGCCGGGCGGCGGCACGGCCGAAGTGTGACTCTTCTGCAACAGCCACGAAGCACTCCAGGTGCCGCACCAGGTCCACGAGCAGGAATCATATCGACTGGATATTGATCCGACACCGATATCGGTCTTGGACAGGATGCCGGACCACTGCTGTCCTCGACGCATGGACACTCACACCGACCACACGGGCGTCGTCACCGGCGGACCCGGACCGCGCCGCAGGGGCCTGCGGGCCGTCGTCGCCGGGGCGGTGGTGCTGGCCGCCGTCGCGGGCGGGGCGTACGCGGCCGGTCTCGGGCCCTTCGAGCGGGACACCGGGCCCGATCCGGAGGCCGGGAAGCAGGCCCGCGCGTTCCTGGCCGACTGGGCCGCCGGCCGCGTGCCCGACGCGGCGGGCCGCACGACCAGCCCGGCAACGGCGCGGCGGGTGCTGGACAGCTTCACCACCGGGCTCGACATCGGCGAGCCGAAGCTCACGGCCGGGTCCGCGACCGAGGCCGGGGACGGCGCGGTCACCGTGCCCTTCACCGCCCGGATGCCCGTCACCGGTCTGGGCACCTGGACCTACGAGTCGAAGCTGCCGCTGCGCGAGCAGGGCGACGGCACCTGGAAGGTGGACTGGACGCTGTCCCTCGTCCACCCGCGGCTGAGCGACACGGAGAAGTTCCGCCTGGAGCGGGAGGAGACGAAGCCCCCCGAGGTGAAGGACCGCGACGGAGCCACCCTGTCCGCCGCCGACCACCCCTCGCTGGCGCCGCTGATGACCCGGCTCGCCGGGGGCGACGGCACGGCGACCGGGGCGCGGGGCGCGATCCGCCTGGTCGACCGGGCCACCGGGAAGGTGGAGCGCACGGAGGCCACCTTCGGCGCGAAGACGGTCCGGGCGGACCGGGGCCCGGTCGCCACGACCCTCGACGCCGACTGGCAGTCCGCCGCGGAGCAGGCCCTCGCCGCCCACGCCGACGGCAAGAACGCCGCGCTGGTCGCGCTGCGCATCGACGACGGCGAGATCCTGGCCGTGGCCAACTCCCCGGCGTCCGGCTTCAACCGCGCGCTCTCCGGCACCTACGCGCCCGGCTCCACCTGGAAGATCGTCACCAGCAGCGCCCTGCTGCTGAAGGACGCCGTCGCGCCGGACGACGTGGTGGACTGCCCCAAGTACCTCACGGTGGGCAAGCGGTTCCAGAACGTGGAGCTGTCCGCGCATCCGGGCGCGACCTTCCGCAAGGACTTCACGGAGTCGTGCAACACGGCGTTCATCAGCCTGCGCGACCGGCTCGACGACGGGGAGCTCGGCGAGGTGGCCCGCGAGTACTTCGGGGTCGGGCAGGAGTGGCACGTCGGGGCGCCCACGTACGACGGCTCGGTGCCGGTGCCGAAGGACGAGACGGAGAAGGCGGCGTCGATGATCGGGCAGGGCCGGGTGCAGGCCAACCCGCTGATCATGGCGTCCGTGACGGCGACGGCCGTGTCCGGCACGTTCCACCAGCCCTCGCTCACCGCCGGCACCGAGGACACGACCGACACGACCCCGCTGCCCGGGGGCGTCGTCACGCAGTTGCGCGCGATGCTGCGGGCCACGGTCACCGACGGCACCGCGAAGGTCCTCGCCGGCCTGCCCGGCGAGGTCGGCGCGAAGACCGGCACCGCCGAGGTCTCCGACGACCAGGACAACAACGGCTGGCTCGTCGCGCACCGGGGCAACGTGGCCGTCGCCTGCGTCGTCGAGGAGGGCGTCACCGGCGGCGGCTCGGCCGGACCGATCGTCCGGGGCCTGCTGGCCGCGGTGCCCGGCGACCCGGAATGAGCGCAGCCCCGGGCCTGCCGGCTCCCGGGAGGGCCGCTCGGTGGCCCCAGGCCTGCCGGCTCCCGGGAGGGCCGCTCGTACCCGAGCCCCGCCGACGCCACGCCCCGGCCGGAGAACCGCGACTGCCACGCCTGCCCGGCTGCCATCCCGCCCCGAGAAACGCGACTGCCAGGCCCGCACCGGCCGCGTCCCGGCGCCGTGGCCCCGCCGGTGCCGCGCCCACACCGGGTGCTGCCCCGGCCCGAGAAGCCGCAGTGTCGCGGCTCCCCGGCCCGAGAGCGGACCGTACCGCGCCGGGTGCCGTTCCCGGCCGAGAAGGCCCCCGCCCCCTCGCCCGACAGGCGTCCCCGACACCCGCCCCGTCCCGTCCCGCTGCCGTCTGCGCCCGACAAGCCCGCCGTCCGGGGGCCGTTCGTCCCGTGTCGCCGCCGGGTCGGGAAGGGCGGCCGAGTGAGAAGAGCACGTGTATGTCCTCCGACCGGTCCGTGTCCTCCCGCCGCTCCTTCCTCGCGGCCGCGGCCCTGCTGCCGCTGCCGCTGCCCCTCGCCGCCTGCGCCGCCGGCGACCGGTCGTCCGGGCGCGCCGATCCGCCGCCGTCGGCGTCCTCCCGGTCCACCCCGGCGCCGAGCCGGCCGCCGGTGCGCCGCGCCCGGCTCGCGGACCTGGAGCGCGCCTACGGCGCCCGGGTCGGCGTCTACGCGCTCGCGACCGGCACCGGGGCCACCGTCGTGCACCGCGCCGGGGAACGCTTCGCGTTCTGCTCGGTGTTCAAGGCCCTGGCCGCCGCGGCGGTCCTGCACCACCGCTCCCCGCACGACCTGGACCGGCGCATCACCTACACCCGGGCCGACCTGCGCTCCACCACACCGGTGACCGGCAGGCACCTGGCGACGGGCATGACCCTGCGCCAGCTCTGCGACGCCGCCGTCCGCTTCAGCGACGGCGCGGCCGGCAACCTGCTGATGCGCGAGATCGGCGGCCCGCGGAAGCTCACCGCCTACCTGCGCGGACTCGGCGACAGGACCAGCCGCATGGACCACTACGAGCCCGAGCTGCACGACGTCCCGCCGGGCGACCCCAGCGACACCACCACCCCCGAGGCGGTCGCCACCGACTTCCGCGCGCTCCTGCTGGGCACCGCCCTGCCCGCCCGCGACCGCGCGCTGCTCCTGGACTGGCTCTCCCGCAACGCCACCCCCGTCGGCGCCCGCCGCATCCGGGCCGGACTGCCCGGCGGCTGGAAGGTCGCCGACAAGACCGGCACGGGCGACTACGGCCGGGCCAACGACGTCGCGGTGGTCCAGCCGCCCGGCGGCGAGCCGCTCGTGCTCGCCGTGATGACCGACCGCCCGGGCCACGACGCCGAGCCCTCCGACGCCCTGGTCGCCGAGGCGACCCGGCGAACCGTCGCCGCCCTCGGCCTGTGAGACCGGGGAGGGCTATAACGGGGCCATGATCTACCACGTCGTACCGAGCACCGTCTGGACCACCGAACCCGGCCGGCCGTACGCCCCCGCATCCCTCGCCGAGGAGGGCTTCGTGCACTGCTCCCCGGACGAGGCGACCACGCTGGCCGTCGTCAACGCCTTCTACCGGGACGCGCCCCGGCCCCTGCTGGTGCTCGCGCTCGACGAGACGCGGCTGACCGCGAGGGTGGAGTGGGAGGCGGCGGCCCCCGCACCGCCGCCCGGCGTCTCCGGGGACACCCTGTTCCCGCACGTCTTCGGCCCGCTCGACCGGGACGCCGTCGACCACGTCCTCCAGGTGCGGTGGGACGGGGAGGGCCGGGCGTCGGAACTGAGTACGACAGGATGACCGGGTGACCGTCCAGGAAGTTGCCCACACCGCCCCCGCCCCCGCCGTGCGTCCGGCCCGCTGCGCCGTCGCGGCCCTCGCGCTGGCCGGGCTGGCCTGGGCCGTCCGGGCGGTGTGGCACCTGCGGCTGTTCCTGGCGGGGCAGCCGGCGTCGGGCCCGCCCGACCAGGGCGGCGGCACGCACCGCCCGCCGACCGCACTGGAGGACTCCTACCACCAGGTCGCCGCGGCGGGCGGCGTCGTCACGGCCGTCTGCGCCGTGGTGTTCCTGTTCTGGCTGGACCGGATGCGGGACAACGCCCGCGCCCTGTCGGGCACCGCACCGCGCTACGGCTCCCTTTGGCTCTTCCTCGGCTGGATCGTGCCCGTCGCCAACCTGTGGATACCCCGGGGCGTGGTCGCGGACGTCCACCGCTCGGTCTTCCCCGGGCGGCCGCTGCCCGCCGTCGTGAACTGGTGGTGGGGGCTGTGGCTGGCGGGTCTGGCGGGCGGTGCGGGGATCGTCCACGCCGACGACACGGACGAGGTCATCGCCCGCGCCTACACCGACGTCCTGCCCCTGCTGGCCGCCGATCTGGTCATCGTGGCGGCGGCCGTGGCCGCCGCCCTCATGATCCGCACGCTCACGACGGCGCAGGACGAGCACCTCGCCCGCCAGGGCTACTGAGCGGACCCGACGGGCCGGTACACCGACACGGCGAACGACGCGGTGACGTGCACCGGCGTCCCCAACCGGGCGACCCGGCCCGGGAGTTCCGCCGCGTCGAGGTGGCGCGCGGCCGGGCCCATGGCCACCAGGTGGACGACGTCCCCGGCCGTCAGGGCCGGGGTGAACTCCAGCGGCTCGGTGTGATCGAGCCGGAAGGCGGCCGACAGGGTCCGGCGCAGGCGTTCCTCCTTCCTGGGGTCGACCGCCGGCAGCCCCAGGGGCTCGCGCAGTTCGCGCAGGTGCCGTCCCGTGGGCGTGACGACGAGCAGGGCGCCGTCCGGGCGCAGGACGCGGCGGAACTCGGGGCCGTTGCGGGGGGCGAAGACGTTGAGGACGAGGTGGGCGCAGCCGGTGCGCACGGGCCAGGGCCGCCAGACGTCCCAGCCGGCGGCCTCCGCGCGGGGATGGGCCCGGGCCGTGGCGCGCAGGGCGGCGGCGGAGGTGTCCAGGCCGATGCCCAGGGCGCCGGGCAGGGCGTCCAGGACGGCGGCCAGGTAGTGGCCGGTGCCCGCGCCCGCGTCCAGCACGGTGGCGTCGGCGGGTGCCAGACCGGCGGCGAGGTCCGCGAGGACGCGGACGAGCGGGTCGTAGTGCCCGGCGCGCAGGAAGGCGGCGCGGCTGCTCACCATGCCGGCGGAGTCGGCGCTCGCGGCGCGCCGGTGGCCGGTCAGCAGGCTCACGTAGCCGTGGCGGGCGATGTCGAAGGTGTGCCGCGCGGCGCAGCGCAGGGCGCCGTCGGCGCGGGTGAGGCCGGAGGGGCACTGGGGGCAGGTCAGGACGGTCAGCAGCCGGTCGGACGGCAGGCGGGCGGGACCCGAAGGCATGGCGGTGCTCCTGGACGACGCGGCGGGGCCGAGTGCCGGGCCGCGTGCGGGCGGTGGACGTGAGTCGCCGGCGCCCGCCCGTGGGCGGGCGCGCCGAGGACGGCGACGTGACGCGCTCACGTCGCCGTCCTCACCGCGGTGTCAGAGGAAGCAGTGCGGCAGGGCGTTGCATGCCAGGGCCATGCGGCCAGGCTACCCGGCGCCGCACCGGTCGCCGGGGGCCGCCCGTCCGGGCGGACGTCCGATCGGCCGGTGGAACGCCGACGGCCCGCACCCGTGTGTCCGGGTGCGGGCCGTCGCGGTGACGCCGGGTCAGGCCCGGGGTCAGCCGTGGTCGCGCGAGCGGATGCTGAGGCGCGGTCCGTAGCGGAAGGCCGCGAAGCCCACCGCCGCCAGGGCCGCGGCCGCCGCGGCGAGGAGGCCGATGCCACCCGCGCCGGTGGAGGCGAGGCTGCCGCCGGCGAGGTCGGTCGACGTTCCGCCCGTGGTGGAGGTGCCGCCCGGGGAGGTGCCGTCACCGCCGGTCGTGCCGCCGGTGCCCGCCGAGGGGCTCGGGGCCGCCGAGGGGCTCGGGCTGCCCGACGGCTCGTCGCCCGGGCCGGGGTCCTGCGTGCCGTCGCCGGGGACGACCTCGACCGCGAACTGCGTCATGGCGCCGCCGACCGACGCGGTCACGGTGTAGGTGCCCGTGCCCTCACCGGCCGTCAGGGTCGGGGCCGTGGCACCGCCCCGCTCGTCGGTCTCCACGCGGACGACCCGCTCACCGTCGGCGAAGCGGGGCGCGTCCTCGCTCTCGTCCTCGACCCGGAACTCGACCTCGGTGCCGGCCGGTGCCGCGGTGCCCGACTTGACGACCTCGGCCGCCAAGGCCTCCTCGAAGTCCGTGCCCTGTTCGGCCCGCTGGCCGTCGCCGCCCGCGACGGAGACGGTGTACGCCGAGTCCTTCACCTGCACGGAGAAGACCGTCGAGACGCCGCCGACCGCCGCGCGGACGGTGAACGCGCCTTCCTCGCCGCCCACCTGGATCGGCTGGGACTCGGCCCGGCCGCGCGCGTCGGTCGGCACCACGACTTCGGTGGAGTCGGCGCCGCCCTTGACGTAGAAGAAGGCGCCCTGCTGGTCGGGGTCCTCGATGGTGAAGGTGACGGAGGCGTTCTCGACGGCGTTGCCCGCCTTGTCCCGGGCCACCACGGCCAGCGGGCCGGCGCCGCCGCCCGGCTGGACCATCTCGTCGGTGCCGGAGACCCGGACCAGCTCGGCGACGGCGGGGGTCTTCCACTGGAAGACCACGCGCCCGTCGCCGGAGCGGTCGGTGTTGAGGCCGCCCTCGGCGATCCCGCCGCGCACCGGTTCGCCGGAGGACTGCCAGAACGGGTCGTTCTTCGCCGGGGGCACCGTCCGGCTGCCGGTGAGCAGACGGGCGTCCTTCACCCGGTCGGGATCGACGTAACTGCTGCCGCCCGCGCCGCTGCCGATCAGGCCGCGCTCCTCGTCCGTGCCGCCGCCACCGCCGCCGCCCGCGTGACCGGCGCCGCCGCCACCGCCGTAGCCGTGCGCACCGGAGCCGCCCGCGCCGCCCTTGCCGCCGCCGGAGGCGTCGGCGCCCGCGGAGCCGTTGCCGCCGCCCGCACCGCCGGTGGGACCGGCCGCGCCCTTGCCGCCGCGCTCGGACTCCGTGTCGTCCTGACCTCGCTCGCCGCCGCCGGGGCCGCCCTGGCCGGCTTCCACGTCGCCGTATCCACCGCCGCCGCCACCGGCCGCGATGAGCAGCGGCTTGCCGTCGCCGCTGCGCACCCCGCTGCTGTTGCCGCCGACCGCGGCGTACCGGCCGCCGCCCGCGCCGCCGAGCGCGTCACCGAAGCGCTGCACGCCGACCGCGACCGACAGCTTCTCCCCGGGCGTGACACTGAGCGTGCCCGCGGTGTAGCCGCCCGCCCCGCCGTTGGCGAAGGGCGTGCCCTCGCCGCCCTGCCCCCAGGCGCGCACGTCGAGCGCCGTGACACCGGCCGGGACCTGGAAGTCCTCGCGGGCACCCGTGGGATCGAACAGCCGGCAGCCGGAGAACCCCTCCGTCGGCGTGCACGCCTTCCCGGCGAGCACCTGGCTGCCCGCGGCCGTGGCGGCGGAGGCGCCCGTCAGGGCGGTGCCGCCGGTCAGTGCCAGCAGGGTCAGGGCGGCCGCGCCGCGCCGGAACCGGGCACGCCGCGGCACGCCGGCATCGTGATGCATCAAGGGAACTCCCCCACTCGTCACAAGCTCCCCCCCTGGGAGCCGGACACTGCTCGATCAGAATCGAACAAGATGAGTGAGACAGCTGATCAAACTTGAGGCGACCGGTCAACCGAGAAGGGTCGGTTCCTGGCCACCGGCGCAGCAGCTCGTCACCCGCAGGTCACCGAGCGGATCCTGCCGACGTTACGGCCCGGGCACAGGCGGGAAGGCCGGGCCGGGCTCCCGAGCGGCACACGCGGGGACGCGTCGGCCCGGCCGGCCTTCCACTGGCCGCAATCTGCCACCCGGCACCACGCCGCGCCTCCCGGACGGGCCCGAACGGGGGCGGCGGGGCGGGTCCGCGATGATGCGCCCGTGCCGGCCCCCGCCGCCCACCAGGGCCTCTGCAACGGCTTCCTCGCCGCCGGCCCGCTGTGGGGCGTGGTGGCCGCCGGCCCGCTGTGGGGCGCGGTGGCCGCCGGCCCGCTGTGGGGCGCGGTGGCCGCCGACCCGAAGGGGCGTACGGCGCCGCCACCGCCGGCCGGCACCGCTCACGCGCCCTGGGTGACGGCCCGCTCCATCAGCCGGTCCGCCTCGGCCTCCGCCGTCCCGGGCGGCACCACCAGCAGGTCCCAGCGGCCGCGGCCGGGGGCGAGCAGGCAGACGGTGTCGGAGGCGGTGGGCGTGTCCCTGCGGCCCACGTGGACGGCCTGGCCGGCCACGTCCACCCGCTCCGGGCAGTCGAGCCAGATGTCCCCGTGGACGAGGACGCTGCTGATCCGGCCCCAGGCGGGCGGCAGCCCGGCCAGCAGTCCGGGAAGTTCCGCGGCCAGGTCGTAGGAGCGGGGCCACCACGCCCCGTCGATCCTGCGGGCCGTGCGGCGCTCGCGCGGCTGGTCGGCGAGTTTCAGCCGGGCCCCGGACGGGGCGGGGACCTGGGGCGGGGGCGACGAGGCGGACGTCATGAGGGCTCCTGCTGCGGACGGGGGGCGGCCGGCGACCGTGCGCCGCCGCAGTGCGACCTACCCCGGTTCCTCCACCGTACCCCGCCCGCCGGTACGGGAGCGGGGCCTTGCGTGGCGTCCGGCGCCCGGCCGGGAGCAGCAGACATTCCGGGCGCTTTATAACAAGTTGTCAGCGATAATCGGAGCATGAATACGGCAACGTACGAAGTGCTGGCGGCGTCGTCAGACCACGCGGTCGCCGTGACCCTCGCCTTCATCGCCGGGCTGATCGTGGCGTGCGCGCTCATCTGGGGCGTGCGCGTCGGGATGCAGGTCATGGACAAGGACACCCACCACCCCGACCCCGCGGAGCAGCCGCACCTGCCGGAGTCCGGGCCGGTCCGCGAGATGCGGGAGATGCGTGAGCCCGACGACGTGCCGGTCGTGGCCCGCGACGGGCGCCGGCTCATGCCGCACGAGCTGCACCGCGCGAGCACCAGGACCGGCAAGGACCAGAAACCGCGGCGCTGGTCGCCCGGATCCAGCGGATCCTTCGGCGGCGGCGGCCTCGGACACACGTGATGCCGTGAGCCGTGCGGTCCGCACGGCTCGCCGGGAGGCGACATGGCAGTCGTACACCGCACCCGCGGGGTCACGGCCGGAGCCGCCTTGGCCCTCGCCCTGACCGGCGTGCTCGCCGGCTGCGGCGGTGACAGCCCCGCGGACACCGCGCGCAAGGCCGAGTCGGCGGTCGGGTCGATCGCCTCGCAGGCCACCGAGGCCGTGGAATCGGCCGCGGCGGAGGCCGAACGCCGGCTCGGCGACATCCAGGGCGGCGTCGACGCCAAGGGCGACGTCGCGGCCGGCAGGCCCGTGACCGGGTCCGACGGCCGGGTCCGCAGCGAGGTCACCGTCCGCAACACCGACGACGCGGCCCGGTCCTTCGCCGTCCAGGTCGACTTCGAGGACTCCGGCGGACGACTGGTCGACACCGTGATCGTCACGGTCGGCCACGTGCAGGCCGGCCAGTCCGCCACGGCCACCGCCCGCAGCACCCACGACCTGTCCGGTGACGTCCGGGCGGAGGTGGCCCGGGCGGTCCGCTACTGACGCCCCGCGGCGGCCTCCGCCGCCGCGATGTCGATCTGCTCGCTCATCGCGCTCACCCCGTTCAGGGTGGCGACCGCCTGGAGACGATTGGCCCCCACCGGCAGCGCCGGGCCCGGCGTGCACGCCCAGGCGCCGTCCGGCCCCGCCGTGGTCGCGCAGGCCTCCCGCTCGTCCTTGTCGCGGACGGTGACCCGGGCGCCGGGATGGGCCGTGTCCGAGATCTCCGGCCGGGTGGCCAGCGGGACGCCGGACAGCGGCCGGGCCAGCGTCGGCCCGGCCAGCCCCACGGTCACCGAGCACCGGCCGCCGGCCCGCCGTACGCCCCGCTCGTCGATGACGCGCAGGACGCAGCCGGGCAGCCGGGTGCCGGGCACGGCGTCCGCGGGCACCGCCAGCACGAAGGGGAACGTACGGTCCGGCGCGGCGGTGCCACCGGTGACGGTGTACGACCCGCTGCGCCCGCCGGCGGCGACCGACCCCCGGAGGCCGGACCCGTCGAGCGGCGCGCCCGTCACCCGCGTGCCCCGGGGCGCGATCAGCGTCACGGTGGCTCCCGGCAGCGCGTCCCGGACGCCCGCGACCTCGACGATGCCCTCGCGGCCGGGCGCGATGACGGCGGCCCCCCGCAGCGGTGCGCCGTCCCGGGCCGCCGCCGGCGTCCCGCACGCCGCGAGCACTCCCGCGACGACGACCCCGGGCACGGCTGCTGACCTGCTGGACCTGTTCATCGCGGGCGAGGCTCCCTGTCCGGATACGGCCTGTCGAGACACTCCGCCGACGATCCTCGCGTCCGCCCGGGCGGACGGCACCCACAGCGGGCCCAAGCGGGCGGACGGCACCCGCAGCGAGCCCAAGCGGGTGGGCGCCGAAGCGGGTGGGCCCAAGCGGGTGAGCGCCGAAGCGGGTGGAGGCCCCAGCGGGTGGGCGCCGAAGCGGGCGGACCCAAGCGCGTGGGCGCCGAAACGGGTGGAGGCCCCAGCGGGTGGGCCCCGGCGGGTGGGCCCCGGCGGGTGGGCCCCGGCGGGTGGGCCCCGACGGGTGGGCCCCGACGGGTGGGCCCGCGCCCCCGAAGGGGCGCGGGCAGCCGCGCCGGCCGGCGGGGTGGTTACCTCCCCGTGGTTACCTCCCCAACCACACCGTCGTGTCCGGCCCGAGCCGGCCGTCCTCCAGCGGCGCGCTGCTCAGCAGCACCTCACCGGCCGGCAGCGACACCGCCGAGGCGGACAGGTTCGTCACACAGCGCCAGCCCTCGCAGCGGTCGAACTGCAGGACACCGTCCGGGGCGTCCGCCGCCCAGGCCAGATCCTCACCGTCGAGCAGCTTGCGGCGCAACCGCAGTGCCGTGCGGTACAGCTCCAGGGTCGAGCCCTCGGCACCGTCCTGCGCCTCCACGGCGTACGCGGCGAAACCGGGCGGCTGCGGCAGCCAGGCCCCGCCCGGCCCGAAGCCGTACGAGGGTCCGGCCGTCGTCCACGGCAGCGGCACCCGGCAGCCGTCCCGGCCCTTGCGGACGTGACCCGTCTGCTCCCAGATCGGGTCCTGGAGCACCTCGGTGGGCAGGTCGGCGACCTCGGGCAGGCCCAGTTCCTCGCCCTGGTAGACGTAGGCCGAGCCGGGCAGCGCCAGCATCAGCAGGGTGGCCGCCCGGGCCCGGCGCAGCCCGGCCGCCTCGTCGACGGCCGGGGCACGGCCGCCGGAAAGCAGCCAGGCGTTGAGGTCGGTGTCCGGCGGGAGCATCAGCCGGGAGGCGTGCCGGATCACGTCGTGGTTGGACAGCACCCAGGTGGCCGAGGCGCCGGCGGCCCGGGCGGTGGCGAGCGAGTCGGTGATGACCTGCCGCAGCTCCCCGGCGTCCCAACGGGCCTGCAGGTACTCGAAGTTGAAGGCCTGCCCCAGCTCGTCCGGGCGGGCGTACAGCGCGCGCCGGGCGCCCGGCACCCACGCCTCGGCGACGGCCATGCGGGGCGGACGGTAGGCGTCGAGGATCTTGCGCCAGTCGCGGTAGATCTCGTGCACGTCGTCCCGGTCGTAGAAGGGGTGCGTGCCGGGCGGCAGCGCGGTGAGCGCCTCCTCGCGGCTCAGCTCGGGCCGGCCGAGGTCGCGCAGCGGTTCGCTCAGGTCCTTGACGAGGGCGTGGGCGACGTCGACCCGGAAGCCGTCGACCCCGCGGTCGGACCAGAAGCGCAGGGTGGTGCGGTAGTCGGCGCGGACCTCCTGGTTCTCCCAGTTGAGGTCGGGCTGTTCGGGGGCGAACAGGTGCAGGTACCACTGGCCGTCCGGCACCCGCTTCCAGGCGCTGCCGCCGAAGACGGACTGCCAGTCGGTGGGCGGGAGTTCACCGTGCTCGCCGCGGCCGTCGCGGAAGACGTACCGGTCGCGGGCGGCCGAGCCGGGCCCGGCGTCCAGGGCCTCCTGGAACCAGGGGTGCCGGTGCGAGGAGTGGTTGGGGACGATGTCGACGATGACCTTCAGGCCGAGGCGGTGGGCCTCGGCGACCAGCGTGTCGAAGTCGTCGAGGGTGCCCAGGCGCGGGTCGACGTCCCGGGGGTCGGCGACGTCGTAGCCGCCGTCGGCGAGTTCGGAGGGGTAGAAGGGGCTCAGCCACAGGGCGTCCACGCCCAGCGCGGCGAGGTGACCGAGGCGGCGGGTGATGCCGCGCAGGTCGCCGAGTCCGTCACCGTCGGCGTCGGCGAAGCTGCGGGGGTAGACCTGGTAGACGACGGCCTGCCGCCACCAGTCGGGGTCGCGGGACGACAGGTCGAGGGTGGAGCGATCGGTCACGCGGTCTCCTTTGCAGGGCATACGGGCGACAGCATTAAATCTGTCCAGAATGCCGGAAAAAGGAACCAACAGGTTGATCGGAGTGATCCATTCCCACTGTGTCGGAAGTGTGTTGGAGCGGTAACTTCCTTTGCGTTCCCGCAGGTTGACAGTGTGCTGCGGCGCCGCCACCATGGGGGCTCACTGAGGCGCATGTGACCAATGAGCCCAGTGTTTTTCAAACCACTCACCCCCGGTACGGCCCCGGCAGCCGCGCGCCGCGCTGCCCGCATGCGGCCACCCGGGTTCCGGCACACGCCAAGAAACGGGATACCCCTATGTCCATAGCGAGACGTGCCACCGCGCGCCGCCTGCTGGGGACGGGCGCCGCGGCCCTCGCCCTCTGCGCCGCCTCCGCCACCACCGCCCTCGCCCACGGGACGCCCGGCGGTGACGGCTGGTCGTCCGGCGGCAGCTACCGGCCCGGGACGGGCGCGGGCACGGAGACGGGGACCGACCGCTGCCAGTTCTCGCTCGACGGCACCGGCTTCTTCGACTCCGTCAAGGTCGACGACCAGAACCTGAAGCCGACCGAGGACGGCAAGGTGCACATCAAGGTGCGCACCGCCGGTGACGCCTCGACCTGCACGGCCTCCCTCGCCTCCTACCTGGCCCACGGCGCGACCTTCGCGACCTCCGGCGAGCAGGTGTTCGTCGACTTCGACACGGTGACGGTCAAGCCGGGTGCCACCGACTCGCTCGACATCGCCATCCCCGACCGGGGCTGCTTCGGGCAGATCGACCTCTACCGGGGCGCGGTGAAGTTCGACGGGGAGCTCGACGCGAAGGACGGCTTCGTCCACGGCGAGCTGCCCAAGGGGCCGGACCGCCCGGTCATCAAGGACAAGCTGATCGCGGCCTGGAACGGCGGCACGAAGGACTGCACGACCCCGCCGCCGGCGGAGGAGGAGCCGCCCGCCTCCACGCCGCCCGCGACCCCGTCCGAGCCGGCCGAGGGCACCACCCCGCCGGCGTCCCCGTCCGAGCCGGCGGAGCCCTCCGCCCCGCCGTCCGAGGACACGGACACCCCGACCCCGAGCGCCTCCGAGTCGGCGCCCGCCGCCCCGAAGCCGAACGGCGGTGGCGGCGACCTCGCCGAGACCGGCGCCGACGGCAGCACCGGCCCGATAGCCCTCGGCGCGGCGGCGCTGCTCGCGGGCGGCGCGGCCCTCGTCGTGACGACCCGCCGCCGGGCGAGGCGGAACGCTCCGGGCGCCTGATCCGCGTGCGGTGACGCCCCCGCTGCTGCCGTCCGACGGCGACAGCGGCGGGGGCGCCCTCGTGCGCGCCGGGGGGAGGGTTTCGCCGACGGCGGCGCGCGGAGCGGGGGATCTCCCCCGCGGGGGCGCGCGAAGACCGCAACTTCGACGACTGCGCGACGACAGACAGCACCCTCTGCGGCTGCGCGACGACACACAGCACCCTCAACGACCGCGCGACGACAGACGGTCCCCTCTGCGGCTGCGCGCGGCGTCGGAAGGTCGCTCGGCGGTCGCTCGGCGGTCTCTCGACGGCCGGGCGGCGTCCGGGCCCCTCGGCACTCGCGCAGCGTCAGGGCGTTCCCTCGACGGTCGCCAGGTACAGCTTCACGTAGCGCTCCACGTCCACGTCCAGCCCCACGTCCACCAGCGGCTGTTCGCGGGTGCCCTCGTGCAGCTCGGACTCGCCGGGGCGCGGGCGGCGGTCCACGATCGTCATGCCGCGCGTGGGGCCGGGCGCGAGGGAGACCTCCACGGGGAGGCGGTGGGTCGTCAGGCCCCGCGGGTCGGCGACAGCGCAGACCGCTCCCGCGTCGCCGAGACCGCCGGCCGTCTCGGACGGGTCGTCGGGACGGCTGCCGGGATGCGCCGGACGGTGGGCGAGCAGCTCACCGGCCAGCCGGGCCCCCGGCTCGGCGCTCGCGCGCAGGCGCCGCACCTGCTCCGCCGGGACGACGACCCGCGTGAACACGTCCAGCCCGTACATCGTGATCGGCACCCCGGCGGTCAGCAGGATCGCGGCCGCCTCCGGGTCGTGCCAGACGTTGAACTCCGCGACGGGCGTGGCGTTCCCGGTCGCCGCCGCGCCGCCCATGAACACGATCCGCTCGATGTTGCGCACCACCTCCGGGTGGGTGCGCAGCAGCAGCGCGATGTTGGTGAGGGGCGCGGTGGGCACCAGCGTCACCGGGCGCGGGGAGGCGAGGATCTCGCGCCGCAGCAGCGTCACCGCGTCCACGTCGGCGGGCTCACGGACCGGGGCCGGCAGCCCCAGGTCGCCCATGCCGTCGTCGCCGTGCACGTGCCGGGCCGAGCGGGGCGCCTCGATCAGCGGCCGCTCGGCGCCCCGGGCGACCGGGATGTCGGGGGCGCCCGCCTGGTCCAGCACGGTCAGGGTGTTGCGGACGACCCCGTCGACGTCGGTGTTCCCGGCCACGCAGGTGATCGCGCGGACGTCGAGCGCCGGATGCCGTACGGCGAACAGCAGGGCGAGGGCGTCGTCGACACCGGTGTCGCAGTCGATGATCACCGGGATGCGCTGTCCGTCCGTCACGACGAGGACTCCTTCCACCTGTTCCGCGCGGGGCCTGCCACCGGCGACCTTACGGCCTGCCGGGAAACGGCCCGGGTGCTTCCGGCCGCCCTCGGGCCCACCGTCTCAGGCCTGCCGCACCGCCGTGACGTCGAGTGGCCCGGCGCAGCGGTCGGTGCCGAGGCCAGCCGTGCGCCCGAGGCGCCGCGGGACGCGGTGACCGCTGCCCCGGGGGCGGCCCTCCGGGCTGACGCAGCCCGGCCGCAGGCCCCGGCGCCGCGGTCGGGGCCGGGGCGGCCGTAGGGTCCCGCCTGGGCGGGGTGAACGGCTGTCGCGGACGTGGCCGGACCGGGCGGAGTCCCAGGTTGGGCGCGGGTCAGGCCGGTTCCCACAGGCCGGTGCCGCGGGACGCCACCCGGGTGGTGATGCGGTCCAGCAGCTCCGCGGTGGGCAGAGGGGCCGGCCGGTGGCCGTCCCGCAGGCGTACCGCCACCAGGTCGGCGGCGGCCTCGCGAGCGCCGATCACCGCCTGGTACGGCACCAGCCGGGCCGCGCGGACCCGGGCCGCCAGGGTGCCCTGGCCGGGGTCGGCGACCTCGGCGCGCAGGCCCCGCTCCCGGGCCAGGCCGGCCAGCGCGTGCGCCGGTCCGGCCTGCTCGTCACCCACGGGCAGGACGGCCAGCTGCACCGGGGCCAGCCAGGGCGGGAAGGCGCCGCCGTGGGCCTCGACGAGATGGGCGACCGCGCGTTCCACGCTGCCGATGACGCTGCGGTGCACCATGACCGGGCGGTGCCTGCCCCCGTCGGGGCCGATGTAGTGCAGGTCGAAGCGCTCGGGCTGGTGGAAGTCGATCTGGACGGTGGACAGGGTGGTCTCCCGGCCCGCCGGGTCGGCGATCTGCACGTCGATCTTGGGTCCGTAGAAGGCCGCCTCTCCCTCGGCGGCCTCGTGGGGGACGCCGGAGTCGTCCAGGACCTCCCGGAGCAGCGCGGTCGCCCGCCGCCACAGCTCCGGGTCGGCCACGTACTTGCCGCCCTCGCCGGGCAGCGAGAGGCGGTACCGGGACGCCCGGATGCCCAGGTCGGCATAGGCGCGGCCGATCAGCTCCAGCGCGGCCCGGGCCTCCGCCACGGCCTGCTCCGGGGTGCAGAAGATGTGCGCGTCATTGAGGGTGATGGCCCGCACCCGGGTCAGCCCGCCGAGCACCCCGGACGGCTCCGATCGGTACATGCCACCCAACTCGGCCATACGGAAGGGAAGTTCACGGTAGCTGCGGGCGCGGGAACGGTAGATCAACGCGTGGTGGGGGCAGAGACTGGGGCGCAGCAGGACCTGTTCGGCGCCCAGGTCCATCGGCGGGAACATGTCGTCGCCGTAGTGGTCCCAGTGGCCGGAGATCTCGTACAGCTCGCGTTTGCCGAGGACGGGTGAGTACACGTGCCGGTAGCCGGCCCGCCGTTCCGCCTCGCGGATGTACTCCTCCAGGGCGTGCCGCACGATCGCACCGTCGGGCAGCCAGTACGGCAGCCCCGCGCCCATCAGCGGATCGGTGTCGAACAGCTCCAGCTCACGGCCGAGTCGGCGGTGGTCGTGCATGGTGGCTCCTCCGGATACGGAAGTCCGGGCGAGCACCGCGCGACGAAGCCCCGGGGCACTCGCCCCGGGGCTTCGGACGTCTGCGTCAGCAGTCAGCGCGCCGGGACACTCTCCGGCGTCGTCGTGGCGGACGGGAACGGCTGGACGCGCTGCATGGGCGTGACCGTAGCAGCGGGTCCGGACGCGATGCGACGGCTTTTCGGCCGACGCCCCCACCCCACCGGTTCCGCTCGTCCGGCGCCCACGCGCGTCATACGGCATTGCGGTGCCCGTCCCCCCGTGACACGCCCCCACGCCCGCCCTCGCTCACCCGGACGGCCCGGCGCGCTGGTGGGCCGGCTGCCGCGGTGGTGCCGTATGAGCACCGCACCCGGCCTTGGTCAGCCCCGGCCCGCCCCACCAGGAGGCACTCCGATGACCCACCCTCCGGCCACCGCCCGTGCCCTCCTCGCCCCCGCGCTGGCCCTGGCCGCCCTGCTGGGCTCGGCCGGGTGCGCCGTCCAGGACGAGCCGCGGCCCAAGTGGTTCTCGGCGTCCGCCTCGGCGTCCCCCGCCTCGCCCGCCGCCGAGCAGCCCGCCGGGCCCGGGGCCGGTCTCACCGAGGCGCAGGCGCTGGCGGCCCTGATCACCGAGACCGACCTCGGAGAACCCTGGGGCCCGACCCGGGGCGCGCGGACCTGGCGGGACGGACTGCTGAAGGCGACCACCGAGGACCCCGAGTGCCAGCGGCTGCTGGACGCCCTCTACACCGAGGAGCTGTTCGGCACGCCCGGGGGCCCCGGCGCGACGGCCGCGTTCGACGCCGCCGACACCGACGCCCAGGTGCGCTACCAGGTCGCCGCCCATCCCCCGGCCGACGTCGACCGCACCCTGGACTGGCTCAAGTCGCTGCCGGGCAGGTGCGGCCGGTTCACCGCCGCGAGCACGCGCGGCGGCGTCCAGGGCGTCGAGGTCGGTGAGCTGCCGCTGCCGGCGGCGGGGGACGCCCGCCAGGCCCTGCGGATCACGCTGGCCGGCGAGACCGAGGAGGGGGAGCCGACGTACCTGATGATGGACATCGCCGGCGTGCGTGTCGGCGCCGAGGCGATCGTCGTCACCCACGGCGGGCTCGACGAGGTGGACGCCGAGGTCACCCGGGAGGCCGTACGGATCGGGGCGCAGCGTCTGACGGAGCTCACCCGGCGGGGCCGGGCACAGATCTGACCACCGGCCCGTGCCGCCGGGTGCCGACCGCCTCGTAGCGCGGCTGGGGGTGGGCGGGGGGGCCGGGGTGGCCGGGGGGCTCGCCCGCGGAGTCGTCCACGGTGATCGCGATCCGGCCCGACCCGGCGGGTCTCCGGCCCGAGCGGTCCGGGCCGGCATCCGTCGCCCAGCGGCCCGACACGTCCCGCCCGTAGCCGCCCGTGTGGAAGCCGCCCCCGCCGAGCCGTCCCGGTCGAATCAGTCCCGGTCGGATCAGTCGCGGTCGGATCCGTCCCGGTCGAAGCGCCGGCGGTGGGCGATGACGTCGCGGGCCACGTCCAGGGCCGTGCGCCCGCGTGCGAACGCGTCGCCCCGCAGCCGCGCGAGCGCGTCGTCGGTGCCGACGCCGAGCTGCGCCATGATCATGCCGACGGCCTGGTAGATCTCGTCGTGGTCCGAGGCGAGCCCGCTCAGCCAGGGCTCCCCGTCCTGCGTCCCGGGTTCGTCCCCGCGCGGCAGGGCCATCAGGGCGACGGTCATGACGCCGGCCACGAGCCGGGCCACGTACAGCTGGCGCTCGGTGAGCCCGCCGGGGGTGTCGCGGTACAGGTCGAGGGTGCCGACGCACACCGCGTCACTGCCGAGCGGGACGGCGTACACCGCCCGGACCCCGGCCGCGGTGGCCTGCTGGGCGAAGACCGGCCAGCGTCCGGCGTCCCGGCCGCTCGTCAGGTCGCAGGCGAGCACGGGCACCCCGTCCGCCACCGCGCTCTGGCAGGGGCCGTCGCCCAGGGTGGCCTGGAGCCGCGCCAGATGCGCGGCCTGCGGGCTGCTCGCGCTCAGCTGTACGGGCATCCCCTCGCTGCGCAGCGACACGCTCGCGCCGGTCACCGGCAGCAGTTCGACGGCCACCGCGCACAGCCGCCCGGGCACCTCACCGGGATCGGCGCCGCGCACGCCCCTGGCGATCGCGTCGGCGGCCCGGATCCCGTCCACGTCCAGGTCGCCGCCCCCCGGACCGCGTGCGCCCGGGTCGTCACCCGCCGCGCCGTGGGGGTCGTCCCTGGACCGCACGGCCACCGCCTCCTTCGATCACCGCGACCTGCACTTCGCCGCTCCTGCGGGGCGGGCCCGCGTGCGCCGCCCGCCGGGACGGCCGGCCGCGAGCACCTCGCGTCGGGCCGCAAGCGATCACCTCGGGGTGGCCGCCCCCGCTGCACCCGGGTCGTGCCCCGGCGCCCGCCCGGAGTGCTGCCCCGACTACCCGTGGCGGATGGGCCGAAACCCGTGGTGGGCCGTCTGCGGCGGGGTGCGGCCTCAGCGCTTCTCGTAGGGGTTGCCCGGCTGCGGCACCCGCCGTACGGACGTGGCGTCCAGGACGGGCGGCCAGGCGGCGTCCGAGCCGAGGGCGCCCTCGGGGTGCCAGGTGCCGGTGACGGTGACCCAGGTGTCGACGGGCGGGGCGTCCGCGCCGCGCACCTCGGCCTTGGCGGCGCTCGCGTCGGCGGCGCAGCAGGAGACCAGGAGCCGGGTGACGTACCAGGTGCCGTCGGCGTCGCGGGTGACGAAGCCGGTGAGCCGGACCGTGCGTCCCCGCAGGGAGCGGCCGCTGTCGTAGACCGCCCGGGAGCCGAACTCCCCGAGCGTGAGGTCGAGCGGGTCACCGTCCGGCAGCGCCGGGAAGGTGCCGACGCCCTGCGCCGCCCGCTGGGCCGCCTCGCGCTCGGCGCTGTAGGAGCCGAGGGCGGGCGGCGGGAAGAGGAACAACGCGAGAGCGGGCAGGGTGAGGAGCCAGGCGACGCGCGGGCCGTGGGCGTGGCCGGGGCCGAGGCCGGGGGCCTCCCCGTGCCGGTCGTCGCCCTCCGGGCCGGCGTCCTGCCGCTCCCCGGACCGTGCCTGGCCGGCGGTCCGTGCCGACACCGCCGCGACCACCCCCAGCAGCACCAGCCCCACCCCCGACACCACCAGGTACGGCCGCAGCCCCGGCTGGACGTAACGCAGGTACAGCTCGCTGAGGAGGGACACCCGCAGGATCGCCGCCCCCACGAGCGCGAGCAGCGCCGCCGGTCCGTAGTGCCTCACAGCAGCCACCACCCCACCAGGACACTGCTGCCCACCGCCACCACCCAGGTCGCGGCCGAGAACCGCACCGCGAAGGCCCGGCCGAACGTGCCCGCCTGCAGCGCGAGCAGCTTCAGGTCGACCATCGGCCCGACCACCATGAACGCCAGCCGGGCGGTGGGCGAGAAGCCGCTCAGCGACGCCGCCACGAACGCGTCAGCCTCACTGCACACGCACAGCACGACCGCCAGCAGCAGCACCGACAGCCAGGGCGAGGCGGTGAAGACGTCCATCACGGACCGCGGCACGGTGACGGCGAACGTCGCCGCTGCCGCCGCGCCCACCACGAGGAAGCCGCCCGCGTGCAGGAAGTCGTGCTGGAGGCCCGCGACGAAGGCACGCGCCCCGCCGCCGGGCTCGTGGCCACCGCCGCGCTTCGGCAGCCGCAGCCACTCCTCCCTGCCGAACCGCGCCCACAGCCAGCCCATCACCACGGCCGTGCCGAGCGAGGCGACCAGCCGGCCCAGGACCATCGCGGGCTGCCCGGGGAAGGCGATCGAGGTCGCCACCAGGACGACGGGGTTGATCGCGGGCGCCGACAGCAGGAAGGCCAGCGCGGCGGCCGGGGCGACACCCCGGCGCATCAGGCTGCCCGCGACCGGCACGGACGCGCACTCGCAGCCGGGCAGCACCACCCCGGCCGCCCCCGCGACCGGCACGGCGAGCGCCGCGCGCCGGGGCAGCAGCCGGGTGAGGACCCGCTGCGGCACGAACGCCCCGATCGCGGCCGACACCACCGTGCCCAGCAGCAGGAACGGTACGCCCTGGACGGCGATCGCCGTGAAGACCGTCCACCAGGCCGCGACCGGCGGGGTGTACAGGTCGAGCGCGGCCATCGGCCCGAGCACCGACACCACCGTCACGACGGCGATCAGCGCCGCGCCCCCGAGGACGGCGTACACCAGGGCCCGCAGGCCCAGCCGTATGCCGTCGGCCACCGTCGGTCGGTTCTCCACGTGCCCGCCCCCATCGTTCCCGGGAGAGGCTAACCCGCACGGCTGTGTGACAGCCGTGCCCGGTCACAGAGGGGGCTGCGCGGGCGCGGGTCCGAGGGTGGTGGTGCCGGGGGCCGTGCGGTGCCCGAGGCCGGTGCGGTAGGCGTCCAGGGCCGCCTCCACCCGCCCGGTACGCCGCAGCAGGTCGCCGAGCAGCCGGCACAGGTCGGCCAGGTCGCCGGCGGCCCCGGCCCGCTCCAGCAGGCTCAGGGCGCGCACGTAGTGCTCCTCGGCGTCCTCGGTGCGGCGGGCGTCCTCGGCGATGATGCCGAGCAGCCGGTGCGCGGCGGCGGCGTGGACGGCGCCGCGCTCGGGGGACAGGTGGCCGAGGACGTCGTGCAGCAGGGCCGCGGCCTCGTCGGACCGGCCGCGCCTGTGCAGCACGTCGGCCAGTTCGACGGTGACCTGGCTGCTGTAGAGGGCGGCGCGCTTGGCCGACAGCATGCCGAGGGCCTCGCGCAGCTCCGCCTCCGCGCGCTCCAGCTGCCCGTCCTGGGCGTAGACGTAGCCGCGCATCCAGTGGCAGTTGGCGAGTTCGGTGCGCAGCTGCAGGCCCCGGTACAGCTCGGCCGCCCTGGCCAGCGAGGCGTCGGCCTCGGCGAGACGGCCCTCGGCGACCAGGGTGCGGGCCACCGAGCGGTGCATCCGGGCGACCAGGGCCGGGTCGCCGGACTGCGGGGCCAGGGCCAGGGCGAGTTCGGCGGCCTGGGCGGCCCGGGCGTGCGCGCCCATGTCCATGTACGGGCCGATGGCGCTGGCGTAGAGCAGCAGCAGGGCGTCCGGGTCGTGCAGACCGCCGCGGTTGAGCTCGTCCAGGGCCGTCTCCAGCAGGTAGACGGCGTAGCGCAGCTCCCCGGCGAGGTAGTGCGCGACGGCCCGGCCGCGCAGGGCGGGCACACGGGCGGGCAGCGGCGCGTCGGCCAGGCAGGCCTCGGCGCGTTCGAAGTACGCGCGGCCCGTCTCCAGCTCGCCGGTCTCCAGGGCGCACTCGCCGAGTCCCAGCAGGGCGGCGGACCGCTCGGCGGCCAGGCCGTGCGTCTCGGCCTCGGCGAGCAGCTCGGCGTACTGTCCGGCCGCGGCCTCCGTCTCGCCGACGGCGAGGGTCCGCTGGGCCTCGGTCAGCCGCAGCCGCAGTTCGGTGACGAGCCGCGCGGAACGCCCGGTGGCGAGCTCGTCGAAGGCGACGCCGAGCCGGCCGGCGAGATGCCGCAGGGCATCGTCGGAGGGCCGCACCCGGCCCGACTCCAGGGTCGAGATGTAGGCGGGGGTGTACACAGGTTCCGCCAACTGCCGTTGCGTAAGTCCGCGTTCGACACGCAACCGCTGCACCCGGCGGCCGATGGTCCCCGGATCATCCCGTTCCCCCACGCCAACTCCCCCTGTGCCTCTTGCCGTTCGGCTTGGCCGGCCCCTAGGTTAAACGGAGTGTTAAGCCGAATTGCCGAAGACGCTTAATACGCTGCCGCCGTAGTCGCCGCCCCTGTTGCGAGGTCGCCGTGCTCGAACGCACACGCACCGCCGAGCGGTACGCCCGGGGCTTCGCCGCCGCCCTGGTCGCCATGGCCACCCTCCTGCTGGCGGCCAACGCCGGACCGGCCGGTCCGGAGCAGCCCCCGCACGGTCAGACCGTCGCCGACGCCCGCTGAGCCGGGCCCGGGGCGGGGCGCGAGCCGGTCGCGCCCCGCCGCGGCGCCGCTCACGGCATCCGTGGCACCAAATCCGCCAGGGACGTGGACAGGACGCTCCGGTCGAGCGGGCCCGCGAGGTCAGGCGGGGACAGGCGCAGGCAGGCGGTGATCTGCTTGCCCGCGGCGCGGGGCGCGACGGCCACGCGGTGGCTGACCTCGTGCACCAGGCGCAGGCCGTGGCCACCGAAGCGGCGCGGGTCGGGATCCTGGGGCACGGGCCGGCCCGGGGAGGTGTCCCACACGGTGATGGCCAGGTGATCGCCGGAGAGCCGCAGGGCCATGCCGCAGGGTCCGGGAGCGTGTTTCAGCGCGTTGGTGACGAGCTCGCTGATCGCGAGTTCCGCGTCCTGGACGGTCGGGGCCGGCATGGGAGCGCGGCCGGTGCGTGCGGCGTGGGCGAGGACGGCGTGCAGGGCGCGGCGCGCATCGACGGAGCGTGCCGTGCCCTCGGCCCAGGCCACGCCGTAGTGCAGCGTGGCGTGCTTGCCTGGGTCCTGCTCATCTGCCGCCTGATTCCTAAGCGGGATGGCC
Organism: Streptomyces sp. NPDC094143; assembly: GCF_040303825.1. Classification (NCBI taxonomy): domain Bacteria; kingdom Bacillati; phylum Actinomycetota; class Actinomycetes; order Kitasatosporales; family Streptomycetaceae; genus Streptomyces; species Streptomyces sp. NPDC094143. The sequence goes on along the minus strand of NZ_JBEOTZ010000002.1, from coordinate 390,057 downwards.
ATGCGGACTCTTTCGTTGTGGTCGCCGCTCGGCGGCTTACCGCGATGCGTCTACCCGGCCGCCGGGCAGGCACACTGCGGGCGGCGCGCGGATCCGGCCGTGACCGGCGGCGCGGTCAGCCCATGCGGTGGCCGCCGGGGCAGACGGCGCTGTCGGCCGTGATCAGGGCCCGGCAGTACGGGCAGGAGCGGATCCGGCCGAGAGTGACCAGGGCCGGCTGCACGGCCCCTCCCACCGTCCGCCGCGCCCGGCACGCGACGACGGTCATTCTCCTCAGCAGGAGGCCGGTGACACCGGGCACGCCCACGTCCTTCCCTCGGGCGGGGCACAGCCCGCACACACTCCACGCTCGATCACGTGTTCCCGCCCTCGCGCCTCCCACACCGGGCGGAATTCAGTGGGGCAGCAGCTTCCTCAAGGCCTCGTCGAGGCTCTTGGCCACCTCCGCGTCCCCCGGCCGCCCGGGCCCGTACAGGGCGTCCAGTTCCGTGATGAGGGTCCGGGTGACGGCCCCGTACAGGGGCGTGCGCGGGCGCTGCACGGCACCGCGCAGGGCCGGGAACAGGATGTCCCTGGAGTAGCTGACGCCGTCGGCGAAACGGTCGGGCGCCTTGAGCTCGGCGCTCTCGCCGGTCGGGGACGCCGACGGGCTCGCGCTGTAGGCGGAGGCGTGCCGGCACTCGGGGGAGCCGCCGGGATCCGCGTAGGCGGAGGTGCGGGTCGCCGCGAACCCGGCGCGCAGCAGGCAGCGCTCGCTGTCCGGGTCGGTCAGGAACGCGATCAGCTCGGCGGCCTTCGCGGCCCGCTGCTCGGACGTCGACGAGGTGACGGCCAGGTTCTGCCCGCCGAGCACCGCCTTGCCGGGCAGCCGCGTCACGCCGAGGTCCCCCTTGAACCTCTCGTACAGCACCGGATAGACGTACGGCCAGTGCCGCAGGAAGGTCGTGCGGCCCTCCGCGAAGGCGCTGAGCGACTCGGCCTCACGGGACGCGGAGGCCTCGGCGAGCATGTACGGCGGCGCCGTGCGCTCTCGCAGCTCGGTCACCCCGGCCGTCAGCTGCGCCACGTCGGCGGTGTACCGCCCCTCCTCGTCGGTCAGCTCGAAACCGGGGACCGCCGAGGCGAAGGCCTCGACCGCGTTGACCGTACGGCCCTCGTAGGCGGCGAGCTGGGTGGTCCAGCCGTCCTCGTGGCCCGGCGGCCGCGTGCGGTCGTTGACGGCCTCGATCAGACCCCGCAGTTCGTCCCAGGTCACGCCGCCGCTCAGCTCGGTCCGCGAGGCACTGGCGTCGCGCAGGTGGTCCTTGCGGTAGTACAGCAGGCCCACGTCGCTGTTGAAGGGGACCGCGTACCGCTCGCCGTCCCAGAACGACGTCGCGTCGACGGACCGGATGATGTCGTCCGGCTCCTTCACCGCCGCACCGGTCAGCGGGCGGATCAGGCCGGCGGCGGCGAACTCCGGGATCCAGGTCACGTCCAGGTTGACCACGTCGTACTCGGCGCTGCCGGACTGGAGCGCGCCGAGCAGCTGGCTGCGCTGCTGGTCGGCGGAGCCGGGGAGCTCGACCAGGCGGGCCCGGTAGCCGTGCTCGCCCTCCTGGGCGTTCCAGGCGTCGATGAGCTGCTGGCGGATGCCGTTCTTGCCGGTGACGTCCCGGCCGCTGGCGACGACGATCCGGGGCGGGTCGGCGCCCGGCGGCCGCTCCCGCGCGTCGCCGCCGGTGCAGGAGGCGGAACCGAGCAGCGACACCAGGGTGAGCAGGGCCAGCGCGGCGGACGTCAGGTGTCGCGCCCGGCCTCGGCTCCCCGGGCCTCCGTGCGGGCGGGCGGCCATTATTCCTCCCCCGTTCCGGTGCGGGCGACCTCGTCGTGCAGGGCCGGCACGAGGTCGTCCCCGGCGTCCAGGCAGCGGCCCCGGCCCGCCTCGGCGATCCGGGTGGCGGCGCGGCCCTGGTCGCAGCCCGAGCTGGTCAGGGACACCATGGCCACCGGGACTCCCGCGCCACCGGCCCGGTCGAGCACGTCCTGGAGTGCCCGGCCGGTCAGGCGGTTGTCGTCCTCGCCGTCGGTCAGGTACACGATCAGCTGCGGACGTTCGTCGCCGGCGCCGCGCTCCGCCATGAACTCCAGGGCGTCCAGCAGGGCGGCGGCCGGGTCGGCCTCGGCGTCGCGCCACCGGGCGGCGTCGAGGTGCCGTTCGGCGTCGGCCCGCTCGTGCGTGGTGAAGCGCAGCAGCTCGGTGTGCGTTCGGCCGCCGACGCCGTGCACCGCCCACACCCCGTACTCGTCCTCCCCGCCGAGCCCCGGCAGGGTCTGCTTCAGGATGCCGGGGCCGCCGCTGTCGCCGTCCCACCGGCCGGCCATGGAGCCGGAGCTGTCCAGGAGGTACAGGACCCGGCCGGGCGGGTGCGCGTTGGCGTACCGCTCCAGGGCCCGGTCCATGTCCCCGGGCCGGGCCGGTTCCGCGGGGCGGACGGACTCGGCGAGGCCCTCGGGCACCTGCCGCGTGGCGAGCAGGCGGCGGTCCCCGGTCGCGGAGCGGAAGCCGTGCTCGCCGAGGACCGTCAGGCCGCCCTCCCCCGTCAGCCAGGCGCGGAAGCGGTCCACCGCGTCGTCCCGCGCCTCGGCGTCCCGGTCACCGTCCTCCCAGCGCACCCGCACGAACGCCGGCTCCAGACCGGGTACGTCGTCGGGGTAGGCGGCGACGCGCGGGGCGCGGGTGGCCGGGTGGCAGCCGATGCCGCTCTTGAGCAGGAACTCCGGCACCAGCGCCGCGCTGCGGTCGTCCACGGCGTCGTCGTCGGGCAGGGTGCACAGCAGCCGCACGGCCGACGGCTCGGGCCGCCCGGCCCGGGTGACGCGCAGCTCGGCGCCGCGCGCGTCGGCCCGCTCGCCGTGCAGGGCCATCGTCGCCAGCAGGGCCGCGTCCGTGAACTCCGGGTCAGGACGGCGCAGTTCTGCCCTGCCGTCGGCCCGTTCGAGGTCGTTGACCAACTCGGACAGCGACCGTCCGGTGGGTTCGAGGCCGGCGTCGAGGGCCTTCGGCACGGCCAGCACGACCGGCGAGTAGGCGATCGGCCCGTCCGCCGGTTCCAGCCGGGCGAAGACGCGGTCCTCCCGGGCCGCGGCCTGGTTGACCCGGTCGACGTCGGCACGGGTGGCGGGGATCCACACGTCCGGCTGCGGGCCGATGTCCCGCTGCGGGTTGTCGTCCTCGCGCGGCTGCTGCCAGGCGTCGGTCCGCTCGCCCAGCGCGCTCACCACGTCGGCGGCGCCCGCGCTGCCGACGGTGACGCCGCTGCGCCGGCAGCCGTCGCCGGTGGTGTTGGCGGCCGAGGTGACATAGGCGTCCGCGGCCGCCCGCATCGCCGGTTCCAGGTCGGGATCGGTGAGCAGGCGCAGCTCCAGGGAGGGAGCGCAGGGGCCGGTGTCGCCGGTCAGCACGAAGAGGCCGTAGCCGCCGGCGCCGGTGGCGACGAGCGCCAGCAGCAGGGTCAGCGCGGTCCGGCCGAACCGGTCGGCGGCGGCCCGCAGTCGCCTGCGCAGGCGGGGCAGGTGGGGGCCGGGCACGCGGGGGCCGGGACGCGGCCGGGGCGGGGGAGGCGGCGGGACAACCGGCGTGGGAACAGGGGGCGGCGTGGGAACGGGGGGCGGCGCGGGGACCGGTCCCGCGGCGAGCAGGACGTCCGCGTCCGGGTTCCACGGCGGGGCCAGCGCCTGCGGCTTCTGCCGGTCGTTGTCCTCCGCCTCGTATCCCGCCTCGGCCATCCGCCGCTTCAGCGCGGGATAGAGCGTGGACAGCCACACCTCCCCGCCCCCGTCGAGGACGCGGGTCATCTCGCGGGTGAACGGCGTCGCGACGTCCGCGTCCCCGCCCAGGATGCAGCGGTTGGGCTGCACGCTCATCAGGAGCAGGATCTTCTCCTTGCTCTCCTGCGGGGCCTCGAAGCGGTGCCAGATCGCCGCGGCGTTGCCCGCGTAGCAGCAGTCCAGGATCACCAGCACCTTCTCGGCGCGGCTCTCGGGAGCGCAGAGCTCGCCCAGCACCCCCGCGAAGCTCACCGCGCCCGGCAGCTCCTCGCCCGCGACCACCCGCGCGGTGCGCATCTGCAGGTGCAGCTTGTGGGTGGAGGTGTCGGTGACGACGGCGTGCCCGGCGAAGTAGAGCAGCAGCAGTCCCTCGGTCTCGCGGACGGCACGGCGCAGCTCGTTGGTGAAGTCGTCCGGGGCCGGCGAGGCGAGCACCCTGATCTCGCCCGCGCGGAACACGCCGCCCCAGTGCAGCACATCCTCCAGGGTCCTGCGGTTGTGGAGCACGGCGGGGAGCTGTCCCGACACGCCCTGCGGGTCCGGTGCCGTGTGGTCGTACTCGGACACGCCGACCAGCAGCGCCCTGTTCCGTCTGCCGCGCGGGTCGAAGCGGCTCACCGGGCTACTCCCCGTCGGGGCCCAGTGGGCGTATCTCCGTGTCGGGTTCGCCGCCCTGGAGCCTGCGGCGGTTGTTCTTCCAGGTCTTCACGGCGCGGTTGGTGTACTCGGTCAGCGCCACGACCGTCGCCACGTCGCTCAGCAGTTGCAGAACGAGTTCGATGTCGGGCCCCAGGCGGCCCTTCTGCCCGTCCGTCCTGGTCCGCTCCTCGATGCGCAGCTGCTCGCCGGAGATCAGCTCCTCCAGCGGCTCGTCCCGCTCCAGCCATGCCCTCAGGGCTCTGACATCGTCCGCGGTCGCGCCGTCACCCAGCCGGACGCGTACGCCTAAGACAGCCACTTGGTCCCCCTCTGTCAGGACCGACATCATGACACCGGGTCAGGCCCCGGCGGCAGACCCGTGACACGACCCGGGCCGGTGACCGCACGTCCCCTTCACGCCAGGCACACACGGCGCACGCATGCTCAGCCCTGGGTCTGCAACTGCCGCAACTGGCGCTGCACATGGTCCAGCGCGCCTTCGCGCCGGCCGGGCACCCGGCCCCGCAACGCGGCGAGCGCCGCCCCCAGTTCGCGGGCGCCGGCCGGATCGCGGACCTGGCCCCACTGGTGGTGGGCCCGGTCGGCGGCGGCCTCGACGGTGGGGGAGTCCGCCGCCTGTCCGGCGTTCAGCCGGGCGGTGGCGACCGTCAGCCAAATGCGGCAGCTGCGTGCCGCGTCCCCGGCGAACATCGCCAGGTCGGCCCGGACTTCGGCCCAGTGCAGGGCCTCCTCGGAGGCCGGCCCGTGCGCGGTGACGGCGGCCTGTTCGTGACGGGCGGCGAGCGCGTCCGCCTCGGCGTGCCGGCCGGACTGCACGGCGGCCGTGATGGCGGCGTGCGGATCGCCCGCCGCCGGGCCGGGCGTGTCCAGCACCAGGTCCGTGCCCGCGCTCTCCGGCGCGATGCGGGCCAGCGCCTGCTGGTGCAACTGTTCGGCGGGCGGCCGGAATCCGCTGCGCAGGATGGTCGCGACGGCCTTCATGTACGCGGGTGCGGCGACCGTGCGCCGGGACGGGGGCGGTGCGATGCGGCCGTGCACGGCGTTGCCGCGCCCCGCGTCCAGCGGGGTGCCGCGCAGCGCCGCCCAGGTCTCGGCGTCGGCGTGCAGGTCCAGCAGGAGGGTGGTGGCCCCGGCCGGTCTGAGCCGCAGTTCCTCACGGAACCAGTGCCAGGGGAAGGCCGTGTAGCGGGCGGTGGCGGGGGTGGTGCGGGCCAGCGCCAGGTGGGGCAGGCGCTGGCGGCGGTCCAGGAGGAGCTGTCCGGTGACGTAGACGGTGAGCGGGCCGGGGGCGGCCGCGGCGGCGCGCAGCCGGGTGAGGACGGCCTGCGGCTCCAGCGGGTCGGCGAGTTCGACGACGTTCGCGGTGTCCGTGCCGGACAGCACGGCGGGCTCCACGGCGGCCAGGACGGGGAGCACGGAGGCGGCGTCGACCAGGCGCCCCCTGCCCACCGGTGAGGCCGCCAGCAGCAGCACGGTTCCGGGCATCGTCCCTCCCCCTGTGTCGATCACGTACCGCAGCACCGTAACCGCTGCGGCTGCAAAGGGGGGCCTCAGCACCGCAAACGCCCGCCTTCGAGTGCTTCACCGGGACCGGCCGCGCTCCCGGTGCCCTTGGCGGGGTTTGGAGGGGTGCCCGTGGCAGGGCCCGCAGGGGCACCCGTGCCGGTGTCCGTGGCGGGCCCGGAAGGGCGCACGTGGCGGGGCCTCTGGCTGGGCCCGGAAGAGTGCCAGGGTCGCTGCGCGGGCCGGTCCGGCGGCGGACGCCGGGGCTCGCAGGAGTGCCTGTGCCGGTGCCCGCAGGGGCGCCCGGTGCCCGCAGGGGCGCCCGGTGCCAGAGCCCGGAGGGGCGCCCGGTGCCAGAGCCCGGAGGGGCGCCGGGTGCCAGAGCCCGGAGGAGGCGTACCCGTGCCGGTCCCCGCAGAGGCGCCCGTACCGCTCCCCGCAGGGGCGCCCCTGCCGAGGCCCGCAGGGGCGCCCGTGCCGCGGTCCCCGGAGGCGTACCCCTGCCGGTGCCCCACAGAGGCGCCCGTGCCGGTCCCCGGAGGCCTGCCCGCGTCACCGCCCCGGGCCGGTCCGGCGGCGGCGGACGCCAGGGCCCGGCGGGGTGCCCGGGGTGCCCCTGGCGGCGCCCCTGGCGGTGTCCGGGTCGCCGCCCGGGACGGTCCGGCGGCGGACGGTGAAGACCGTGGTGTCGTCGGCGAGGTGGCCGCCGCAGTGCCGCAGGGTGCCGTCCCGCACGAGGGCGGCCAGCCGGGCCGGTTCGGCCGCCCCCGGGTCCTCGGCGACGGCCCGGGCCACGTCGCGGGCGAGCGCGTAGAACGCCCCGGTGCCGTCCCGGGCCTCCGTCACGCCGTCCGTCACCAGCAGCAGCGTCTCGTCGGCGGCCACCCGCGCCCGCCGCGCCCCGGGTGGCCCCGGCGCGAGGTCCCCGAAGCCCAGCGGCAGCCCCGCCCCGGCCGGCAGGGCGCGCACCCCGCCCGGCCCGACCGCCAGCGGCGGCTCGTGCCCGAACACCAGGACGTCCACCGCCCCCGGGTCGTCGTCGGGGAAGCCGAGCAGGACGGCCGTGGCGAACCGGTCGCCGTCGGCGCGGCCCAGGGCGACCGTGTGCCCGCGGTGCCGGATCATCCGCGTCTCCAGCCGCCCCGCGACCGTCGTGAGGTCGGCCTCGTGGTACGCGGCCTCGCGGAACGTGCCGAGCAGCGCCGCCGCCGCCTCCACCGCGCCGAGGCCCTTGCCCTGCACGTCCCCGACCAGGACGCGGGTGCCGTGCGGGCCGGGCTGGATGTCGTAGAAGTCGCCGCCGACGCGGGCCTCGGCGTCGGCGGTGAGGTAGACGCCGGCGTGGTCGAGGCCGCCCCAGCCCGGCGGCAGCGGGCGCAGCACCGTGCGGCGGATGGTCTCGGTGACGTCGCCCATGCGCAGCACGCGCCGCTCCTCGCGCACCCGGACGACGCAGGCCAGGGTGGCGAGGATGCCGCCGAGGGCGACGAGGACGAAGTCGGCGAGTCCGGCCTGGTACTCGTGCGGCCAGGCGCCGTCCACGACGACGTACGTCACCAGCGACGCGAGTGCGAACAGGGCCGTGCCCCACACACCGCAGATCGCGGCGGCGATACCGGGCACCAGCACGATCCAGGAGATCATGCGGAACTCGCCGGTGGTGTGGTAGTCCCCCACGGCGATGGCGACGAGCAGCACCAGCGGCGGCAGCCAGGCCACGCGGTGCCCGCGCAGCCGCAGCAGTTCCTGCCGCCGCACGGGGTCCCGGAGGCCGGCCCCGGCATACCCGTCCCCGGCCCGGCCGTACCCGTACCCGTACCGGGCGTACCCGTCGTCGATGCCGGCGTACCCGTCGCCGGCGTACCCGTCGCCGGCGGCCCGGGCAGGTCCGTCGCCGGCCCCGGGGTACCGGTCGAGCGGGCCGTGCCCCCCGCGGTGGCGCCTCACGCGCCCAGCGAAACACGAGGCCGGGCGGGCCGCATCCGGTCGGGGGCGTTCCGCCGACTTGCCCGGGGCTGCGCGCCGGTGTGCCCTGGAAGCCAGGGCAGGGACAGGGAGGAGAGCTCTCATGGCTCATGCGGCACCCGCCTCACGCAGGATGACCACGCCACGGCGCAGGCCCGACGTCTTCGGCGCCCGCGCCCACGCGGCCGCGGCGGTGGCGCTGCCCGTCGTGCTCGGGCTGGTCTACGGCTTCTGGGCCGCGGCGAACCGGCGTCACGGCGGGCCCATCACGGGCTGGAACCTGCTCTTCGGCTTCCTCACCGCGCTGGTCTTCGCGGCGGTGTTCGCCGCCGTGTGGCGGCTGGCCCCGCGGCTGCGCCGCGAACTGCACGCGCTGGCCTGGTTCGCCTTCACGGGCTGCGCGATCGGCTTCCTGGTCAACCAGTCCGGCGAGTCCGTGCTGAAGTCCGCCGGGCTGGGGCTGGTGGTCGGGGCGGGCGTCCTGCTGACGATGTTCTACCGCTACCACACCCACGAGGACGCCGAGGGCCACCGCCGGGACTGACCCGAGCGGCCCCCGGGCCGGGAAACACCCGTTCGGGTGAGGCCCCCACCCGAGCGTGGCACGCCTCGCTCCGGGTGCTTTCCGCAGGTGGAGCGCCCGTTCGGCGCGGCAGGGGGACCCGAATGCAGTCGTCCCGCTCGCGCCCGGGGCCCGTCGCGCCTTGCCTGGAAGGGTGCCCGAGCCGGACCGGGCGCCCGCCTCCGCGACGGCGCCCCCACGAGCGCGGAACGCCCTGTCGGCCGTTCTGCTCCTCCTCGCGTGCCTGCTCCTGCCGTTCGGCGCGCTGGCGTCCTGGGCGGCGCACGGGCTGACCGACACCGGCCGCTGGGTCCGGACGATGGCGCCGCTCGCCGCCGACCCGGACGTGCGGCGCGCTGCCGCGGACGCCCTCGGGGACGGCGTCCTGCGCGCGGCCGGACCCGAACTGCACAGCGGGACCGGGCCCTTCGTGCACGACGCGGCCCGCTCGTTCACCCGGACCGAGGCGTTCGCCACGGCCTGGGACGCCTCGAACCGGGCCGTGCACACCGCCGTGCTGCGCGCCCTGCGCGCCGACGCGCCGGCCGCCCCGGTCACCGTCGACCTCGCACCCGTCGTCGACCGCGTCAAACGCCGGCTCTCCGAAGACCACGTGCCGTTCGCCCACCGCATCCCGGTCACGCACACCCGCGTCCCGGTGCTCCCGGCCGGCGACGTGGACCGACTGCGCAAGGGGTACCAGGTGCTGGACACCGCCGCCTTCTGGCTGCCGCTCACCGCGGCCGTCCTCGCCGTCACCGGGATCGCCGTCGCCGCGTGCCGCCGCCGCGCGGTCACCGCCCTCGGCCTCGGCACGGCCCTGGGCGGGGCGCTGCTCGTCGTGGCCGTGGCCATCGGCCGCCGCCTCACCCTCGCCGACCTGCCCGACGCCCTGCGGCGCCCGGCCGCGGGCGCGGTCTACGACGCCCTGACGGCCACCCTGCGCACGGTGTCCTGGCTGCTGTGCGCCCTCGGCCTCGCGGTGGCGCTCGGCGGGTGGCTCACGGGCCGCTACGGTCCCCGGCTCTCCGCGCGGCGACGTGCGCGAGGGTCCGCAGGGCCCGCCGCAGATCCGGCTCCGGAGCCGACGCGAGCCCGAGCCTGACCGCGTCGGGCGTGTGCCCGGGGGCGACCGCGAAGGCGGGCCCGGGTGTGACGGCGACGCCGTGCGCCGCGGCGGCGGCCGTGAAGGTGTCGGCGCGCCACGGCGCGGGCAGCTCCCACCAGGCGAAGTAGGCGTGCGGGTCGGACCGTACGGCGAACCCCGCGAGTTCCTCGGCGAGGATCCGCTGGCGCCGCGCCGCGTCCGCCCGCTTGGCCTGCACCAGCCGGGCCACCGTCCCCTCGGCGGCCCACCGCGCGGCCGCCTCCAGCGCGAACCGCCCCGCGCTCCAGCCGCCCGACCGCACGGCGTGGGCCACGGCGGCGACCCGGTGCGGCGGCACGACGAGGAAGCCGACGGTGAGCCCGGGGGCGACCCGCTTGGACAGCCCGTCGACGACGTGGGTGAGGGCCGGGGCATGGGCGGCGAAGGGGACACCGGGCTCGTGCAGGAACGACCAGATGCGGTCCTCCACGACCGGAAGGTCCAGCTCGTTCACCAGGCGGGCGAGTTGCAGCAGCCGGGGCCCGCTCGTCGTCAGGGACGTCGGATTGTGCAGCGTCGGCTGCACGTACAGGGCGGACAGGGGTGCCGTGCGGTGCGCGGCGGCGACGGCCTCCGGCAGCAGCCCCGCCGCGTCCCCGGCGAGCGGCACCAGCGTGATCCCGAGCCGCGCCGCGATCTCCTTGACCAGCGGATACGTCAGCTGCTCCACGCCGACCCGGCCGCCCGGCCGGACCAGGGAGGCCAGGACGGCGGCGATGGCCTGGCGGGCGTTGCCGGTGAACAGCAGCCGCTCGGGCCCGGGGCGCCAGCCGGGCCCGGCGAGCAGCCCCGCGGCGGCCTCCCGGGCCTGCTCGGTGCCGGTGGCGGCCGCCGGTAACAGCGCCTCGGCCAGCACGTCGGGGCGCAGCAGCGGCGCGAGCACGGGCGCGAGCAGCTCCGGCTGGCCGGGCGCCGAGGGGTAGTTGAGCTCCAGGTTCACCGGCCCGCCGGACTCACCGGTCTCCACGAGCGCGCGCCCCGGCGGCCCGGCCGGGGCGGCCCGGACGAAGGTGCCGCGCCCGACCTCCCCGACGACCAGGCCACGCCGCACGAGCTCGCCGTACACCCGCCCGGCCGTCGACGGGGCGATCCCCCGCCTGCGGGCGAACACGCTCTGCGGCGGCAGCCGTTGGCCCGGCTTGAGCCGCCCGCCGGCGATGTCCTCGGCTATCCGGTCCGCGATGCGCCGGTAGTCACCCATCGGTCGGCCTCCCCTGGCTCCCCTCGGATTGCACCGAGAGCAAAGATCCTATTGCACCGAGTAGTTGGGCCAGCCTAGGGTCGCCGCATGGCACCCTTCCTCGCATACGAGGACAAAGGACCCGCGTCCTCCCGGCAGCCCCTTGTCCCCCCGACTCCCCTGGTCCTCGTCCACGGACACCCCTTCGACCGCACCATGTGGGCCCCGCAGCTGGAGACGTTCCCGGCGGCCCGCCGCGTCGTCGCCCCCGACCTGCGCGGCTACGGCGCCTCCCCGACGCGTCCTGCCCTCACCGACTTCTCCTGGTTCGCCCGGGACATCGAGGCCCTGCTGGACGCGCTGGGGGTGGACTCCTGCGTCCTGGCGGGCCTGTCCATGGGCGGCCAGATCGTCCTGGACTGCTACCGCCTGTTCCCCGAGCGCGTCCGGGGTCTGGTCCTCGCCGACACCTCCGCCGCCGCGGAGACCCCCGAGGGCGTCCGCGCCCGCGACGCCATGGCGGACCGCCTCCTCGCCGAGGGCCTGCGCGGCTACGCCGACGAGGTCCTGGAACGGATGGTCGCCCCGTCCGCTTCCCCCGGGGTCAAGGCCCACGTCCACGGCATGATGACCGCCGCCTCCCCCGAGGGCGCCGCCGCGGCCCTGCGCGCCCGCGCCCGGCGCCCCGACTACCGGCCCCTGCTGCCCCGCGTGCGGGTCCCGGCCCTGGTCGTCGTGGGAGCCGACGACACCTACACGCCCGTCTCCGAAGCCCGCGCCCTGCACACCGCCCTGCCCGAGTCCACGCTGCACATCGTCGAGGGCGCGGCCCACCTGCCGAACCTGGAACGCCCCGAGGCGTTCGACGCGGCACTGGCGGCGTTCCTGACCCGCGTCGACGAACGGCAACCTCCCTCCGCCCCACCCCGTCTTTGAGGGAGGATTCGGGCATCCCTCCCCCCTCGCGAACGGAAGGCCGGGACTTGGACACCGCCGCAGCCGAGTGGACCGCCACCGACGACGGACCGCGGCGCCGCCCGCCCGGACGGCGCCTCGCCGCCTGGTGCGCCGGACTGCTGTGCGCGGCGGTGAGCGTGGTCGTCGGTTTCCGGGCCGCCGACAGCGACGGCATCACCCCCGTGCCGCAGTTCCTCGCGTTCCTCCCCTGGCTGCTCGTCCCCACCGCCCTGGCGCTGCTGCTCACGCTGCTGTCCCGTTGGTGGACCGGCACGGCCTGGGGTGTCCTCCTGCTCGGGCTGCTGGCCTGGTACATCGAGCCGTACGGCACGACCGACGACCCGGCGGGCCGCCCCGTCGCCACCCTGCGGGTGCTGACCTCCAACGTCGAGTTCGGCCAGGGCACCGGCTCGCTCGTCGCGGCCGTCCGCCGCGAGAAACCGGACGTCGTCTTCGTCCAGGAGTGCGACCACGCCTGCGACGCGCGACTGAAGTCGGACCTCGCGCGGGACTTCCCGCACCGCCGGGCCGTCGAGGGCGACGGCTCCGAGGGCTCCGTCATCCTCAGCCGCTCCCCGCTGACACCCACGGCCGGCGTCCCCGGCACGATGGGCATGCCCGGGGCGGTCGCCGACGTGGACGGGCACACCGTCCGGCTCCAGCTCGCCCACCCGATGCCCCCGCTGCCCGGCCAGGTCGACCTCTGGCGACGGGAACTTGGCGCCCTGCGCGACGCGGCCGCGACCGACCGCTCCACTCCCCTGATCCTGGCCGGGGACTTCAACGCCTCCCAGGACCACGCGGCCTTCCGCCGCATCCTCGACACGGGCCTGCGCGACGCCTCCCGCCTGGACGGCGCCGGCCGCACGGCCACCTGGCCCGCCCCGACGGCCCCCACCCTCGGCGTGCAGATCGATCACGTGCTGCTCTCACGGCACTTCGCGGCCGACCGCACCCGCATCCTGGACCTGGCGAGCACGGACCACCGTGCGGTGGTCACGGACCTGACGCTGCACGACGCCCGGTGACGGGCGAGGGGGCGCCCCCGCGGACGCCCCCTGTGCCTCTCCGGCTCGCTCAGACGCCGATGTCGCAGCCGTCGGCGCGCCACACGGACACGACGGCCGGGCGGACGTACGTGCCGGGTCCGTCGGGCCAGGTGCTGGCGGGCTTCTCCACGGACGCGCCGTCGATCTCGCCCGGGTGCTGCACGGCGACGAGCACGCGCCGCTCCTGGATGATCGGGCCGCAGGTCTCGGCGCCCTTCGGCACGGTCAGGAACTGCTTGAGCTCACCACGCCGCTCACCCCGGGTCGCCACGCCGAACAGGCCGTCGTGCGAGCCGAGCTGGGCGCCGTCGGTGGAGATCCACAGGTTGCCGTAGGGGTCGAAGGCGACGTTGTCCGGGCAGGAGATGGGGCTGACGCCCTCCTTCGGGAAACCGGCGAAGTAGGTCGCCGGGTCCTCCGGGTCTCCGGCGACGAGGAACAGCGACCAGGCGAACTTCGTGCTCTCCGGCCGGTTCCAGCGCTCGGTGAGCTCCAGGACGTGCCCGTGCTTGTTGGCGTGGCGCGGATTGGCCTCGTCCGCCTTGGGGTTGGAGCCGACGCCCCGGTTGGAGTTGTTGGTCAGGGCGACGTACACCTTGCCGGTGACCGGGTTGGGCTCGATGTCCTCGGGCCGGTCCATCTTCGTGGCGCCGACCTTGTCACCGGCGAGCCGCGTGAAGACGAAGACCTCCTCCGCGCTCATCCCGTCCACGTGCGAGACGGCGCCCTCGGCGGTGGCGGTGGCCAGCGGGATCCACTCGCCGCTGCCGTCGAACTCGCCGTCGTCCGGCAGCTTGCCCGTGCCGTCGATCTCGATGGCCGGGGAGTCGCCGGTGAGCCTGGCGACGTACAGCGTCCCCTCGTCGAGCAGCGACAGGTTGTGCTCGCGAACGGCCCGCGAGGTGCCGTGCTTCATCCGCTTGCTGCCGACGAACTTGTAGAAGTAGTCGAACCGCTCGTCGTCACCGGAGTACACGACGGGCCGGCCGTCGTGCGTGAGCCGCACGGTCGCGGCCTCGTGCTTGAACCGGCCGAGGGCGGTGTGCTTGCGGGGCGTCGAGTCGGGGTCGTACGGGTCGAACTCCACGACGTACCCGAAGCGGTGCACCTCGTTCGGCTCCCGGGCGACGTCGAACCGCTTGTCGAACCGCTCCCACTTGCGCTCGGTGGCCCCGGTCCCGATGCCGTACCGCTTGTCCGTGGGGCGGCCGCTGTTGGCGAAGTACTGGTTGAAGTTCTCCTCGCCGTGCAGGGTCGTGCCCCACGGGGTGACACCGCCGGAGCAGTTGTTGAGGGTGCCGAGCACCTTGGTGCCGCTCGGGTCGGCGGAGGTCTTCACCAGGTCGGAGCCGGCGACGGGCCCGGTGAGCCGGAACTCGGTGGTGGCGGTGACGCGCCGGTTGAGCCGGTGGCGGGAGACGGCGGTGAGCTTGCCGCTCCTGCGGTCCTCCTCCACGACGACGGCGGACAGCCCGTGCGCGGCCCAGGCGATCTCCACCTGCTCGCGGGTCGGAGCGGCGGCGTCGTACCCGCGGAACATGAGCACCTCGTCGGTGTACTCGTGGTTCGCGACGAGCAGCTGCCGGCCCCGCTCGCCCGGCAGCGGGAGCAGGGCGAGGAAGTCGCAGTTGTACCCGAACTGCCCGGCCTGCGCCTTGGCGGTCTGCTTCTCCGGGTCGAAGGCGGGAGCACCGCGCAGGATCGGCTCGCCCCACCGGATGACGACGTTCTGCCGGTACCCCTCCGGCACGGTCACGGCGTCGGTGGTGTTCGGCGCGACGGGCGCGAAGCGCAGACCCCGGGCGCCCTTGGTCCTGCTGCGCGCGGCCTCACGGGCGGTGGCCGCCGGTACGGCACCGGCCTGCGGGGCCTGCGCGACACCCACGGCTCCCGCACCCGCGGCGGCCACGGTCACCACGGCCGCGGCGCGCATCATCGAACGGCGGCTGAGGGCGCCGGCGATCACGTCGCCGACGTACTCGTTGGAGCTGGTGTTGGGCACCTCGTGGAAGCAGGCGTCACCACACCGGAAACGACAGGTCATGGCGGACCGGCCGCCAGGGTGCGAATCGGACGGCGTTCCGATCAACGGCAGCAGCTTTCGCACTTTGCTCTCTCCTTGGATGCCCTGGGTGTCAGCGTGACCGTAGGGGCACATATGTGCGGGAGCCGGGCGCCCCGATGAACAACGAGTGAACCCGTGGCTGCCGTACGGGGGTTGCGGTGATTCAGCACGCCGTCACCTGCGCAGGCCGGATGCCCTCTTGACAGCGAGGAGCCCGCATATCAGACCCTGCCCAAGATCACCCAGGAGGGCCGCTAACCTTACGTGTCCGTCCTGGCCAGGGATTGACGGGCTTCAACTCACGCGAAGGGTTGCGCGCACATGGGCATTCTCACTCGGTTGCGGAACGCGTTCGGACGGTCCCGCAAGTCACGGACCGCCGAGGCGGAGGGTGCGGCGCGGACGACGGAACCGACGGCCACCCCACAGGCACCGGCCGAGCAGCCCCCCACCACGGAGGCGGCCGAGCCCCGGGTCCCGTCCCCCTCCCCGGAACCCGACCCGGCCCCCACGGCGACCGTCCCCGAACCCCGCGTGTCGTCCCGCGACGAACACGACCTGGTGGCAGCGGCGTTCGACAAGGTGACGGTGCCCCGCCCCACCCGGCCGGAGGACCGGCACCCCGGTGCGGACGGGGAAGACCCGACGCGGGAGCAGACCACGCAGAAGCCGGCCTTCGAGGAGCCGGTGACCGGAGAGAAGCCGGCTGCCGAGGAGCCGGCTGTCGAGGAGCCGGAAATCGCGGAGAAGCCGGTTGCCGCGGACTCGGAGATCGCGGAGAAGCCGGTTGCCGCGGAGCCGGAGATCGTTGAGAAGCTCGAGGTGGAGGAGCCGGGGGTCGCCGAGGAGCCGAAGGCTTCGGAGCCGGAGATCGGTGAAAAGCCGGGCGACTCCGAGAAGCCGGAGATCGCCGAGAAGCCCGCGAACGGGGACGAGTCGGCGGACGCGGAGAAGGCGGCGGACGCCGAGAAGTCGGACGACGCCGACGAGCCGGAGGTCGCCGAGGCACCGGCAGCCGCCGACAAGCCTGCCGTCACCGAGAACCCGGCGGTCGACGAGGAGCCGGTGGCCGAGGAGAAGACCGCGGTCACGGCTCCCGAATCCCAGCCCGAGCCTCAGCCCGAGCCGGAGCCCGCCCCCGCGGAGGAGCCGGCGGCCGCCGAGGCGCCGAAGGCGAACGAGCCGGAGACCACCGACAAGCCGACGTCGAAGGCGAAGGCCAAGGCGGAAGCCGAGCCCGAGCCCCAGACCGAGCAGCCCGCGGAGCCGAAGCCGGAACCGGAACCGGAGCCGAAGCCGAAGGCGGAAGCGGACCCGAAGCCGGAACCGCAGGCAGGCCCGGAGCCGGAGCCGGAGCCGCAGGGGGAACCGGAGCCGCAGGCGAAAGCGGAACCGGCGGCCGAAGCCGAGTCCACCCCCGCCGAGGGCGACACAGGCATCACCACCCCCGAACCCGCGGCCGCCGACGGTGACAAGGCCCCTCAGGGGCCACCCGCACCCGACGACGAAAGCCGCACGGGTGGTGCGGGTGGGAACGACACGGCCGAAGGCGAAGCCGAGGCCCAGCCCGCCGGAACCAAGCCCGCCCTCACCCTTACCCAACTCAAGACCCACGCCCCCGACCTGGCCACCGCCTACCGCGCAGCCGCCACCACCCTCGAGACCCACCACCTCACCGGCACCCGGGCCAAGGTCTACCTCGTCCTCGACCGCTCCGCCTCCATGCGCCCGTACTACAAGGACGGCAGCGCCCAGGCCCTCGCCGAACAGACCCTCGCCCTCGCCGCCCACCTCGACCCCGAGGCCACCGTCCCGGTCGTCTTCTTCTCCACCGAACTCGACGGCACCGGCGAGATCACCCTCACCGACCACGAGAACAAGATCGACACCCTGCACGCCTCCCTCGGCCGCATGGGCCGCACCAGCTACCACGCGGCGGTGGAGGCCGTCCTCGCCCAGCACGACAAGGCGACCGCGGACACCCCCGGCACCCCGGCCCTGGTGATCTTCCAGACCGACGGCGCCCCGGACGCCAAGACCCCCGCCACCCAGGCCCTCACGGACGCGGCCAAGACCCACCCCGCCGTCTTCTTCTCCTTCGTCGCGTTCGGCGACCCGGAGAACAAGGCCTTCGACTACCTCCGCAAGCTCAAGACCCCCAACACGTCCCACTTCCTCGCCGGCGAGACCCCCCGCGAGCTCACGGACCAGGAGCTCTACGAGGGCGTACTCGCGAACTGGCGCCCGTAGCCCTCGTAGATCCCACAGACCCCCCGGGGGGGTGGACGCCGCACATGACAGCCCGTCCACCCCCCGAAACGCGTGTGAGTCGATCTTCAGCCGCCCAGTAGGATTTCGACCATGGCGGCCACTGGATCCGAGAAGCAGGGGGCGAAGGCGTACTACGTCTCGACCCCCATCTACTACGTCAACGACGCTCCTCACCTGGGCCACGCCTATACGACCGTCGCAGGCGACGTGCTCACGCGCTGGCACCGTCAGCGTGGCGAGAAGGTGTGGTACCTCACCGGCACGGACGAGCACGGTCAGAAGATCATGCGCACGGCCGAGGCCAACGGGGTCACCCCCCAGGCGTGGGCCGACAAACTCGTCACCGAAGCGTGGAAGCCTCTCTGGGAGCACCTGGAGATCGCCAACGACGACTTCATCCGCACCACGCAGAAGCGGCACACCGACCGCGTCCAGGAGTTCGTGCAGGACCTGTACGACAAGGGCGAGATCTACAAGGGCGGCTACGAGGGCCCGTACTGCGTCGGCTGCGAGGAGTACAAGCTCCCCGGCGAGCTCCTCGACGGCGAGGGCGAGTACGCGGGCGAGAAGCTCTGCCCCATCCACAAGAAGCCGGTGGAGATCCTCAGCGAGGAGAACTACTTCTTCAAGCTGAGCGCGTACGGCGAGAAGCTCCTCGCCCACTACGAGGCCAACCCCGGCTTCATCCAGCCCGAGTCCGCGCGCAACGAGGTCGTGAACTTCGTCCGCCAGGGCCTGCAGGACCTCTCCATCTCCCGCTCGACCTTCGACTGGGGCATCCCGATCCCCTGGGACGACAAGCACGTGATCTACGTGTGGGTCGACGCCCTGCTGAACTACGCCACGGCGGTCGGCTACAACGAGAACCAGGCGAAGTTCGAGGAGACCTTCCCGGCCGACGTCCACCTGGTCGGCAAGGACATCCTCCGCTTCCATGCGGTGATCTGGCCCGCGATGCTGATGGCGCAGGGGCTCCCCCTGCCCGGCAGGATCGCGGCCAACGGCTGGCTGATGGTCGGCGGCGAGAAGATGTCGAAGTCCAACCTGACCGGCATCAAGCCGCAGGATCTGACCTCGCACTTCGGCGTGGACGCCTACCGCTGGTACTTCCTGCGCGCGATCGCCTTCGGCCAGGACGGCTCGTTCTCCTGGGAGGACTTCTCCGCCCGGTACACGAGCGAGCTGGCGAACGACTACGGCAACCTCGCGTCCCGTGTCGCGGCGATGGTCGGCAAGTACTTCGGTGGCGAACTGCCGGCGTCGGCGGCCGACGGCGAGGCGGAGGAGGCCATCCACGCGGGCCTGGCCAAGGTCGTCTCGGAGGCGGACCGCCGCATCGGCGACGACCTGGACTTCCAGGGCGGCATCCTGGCGGTCTTCGACTTCGTCAAGCAGGTCAACGGCTACATCACCGAGCAGGAGCCCTGGAAGGTCGCCAAGGACACGTCCGACGAGGGCAGGGCCCGCCTGGCCACGATCCTCTACACGGCCGCGGAGTCCCTGCGCGCCGTCGCGGTCCTCCTCAACCCGGTCATGCCGGAGACGTCCCGGAAGCTGTGGGAGTCGCTCGGCGCGGAGGCGTCCCTCGGGGCCCTGGCGGACCAGCGGATCCAGGAGGCCGGCGACTGGGGCAGGCTCCCCGCCGGCACGACGGTCACCAAGGGCGCGGTCCTCTTCCCGCGCCTGGAGGAGAAGCCGACGGCGTAACAGCGGTAACACCATCGCTACAGCGACGGGCCCGGGAGAGCGAGACCCTTCTCCCGGGCCCGTCGCTTTGCGAAGATCGCCTGAGGTGCGGCGATACGACCGCCGCCACACACACGGGGGGACCACCCATGGCACTGTTCGGCAACGCCCACACCGTCGACCCCGCCTCCGCCCAGCAGGACTACGCCCGTCTGCTCGGCCACGGCGAACAGGTCCACGCCGCGTTCCTGCTGATCCGCGACACCATCCTCTTCACCGACCGCCGCCTGATCCTCGTCGACAAGCAGGGCATCACCGGCAAGAAGGTCGAGTACCACTCCGTCCCCTACCGCAGCATCACCCACTTCTCGGTGGAAACGGCAGGCACCTTCGACCTCGACGCAGAACTCAAGATCTGGATCTCCGGCACCCCCACCCCCCTGCAGAAGACCTTCACCAAGGGCGTCGACATCTACGAGGTCCAGGCCATCCTGACCCAATTCGTGGCGAGGTAGCTCCTCGTACGAGAGGAACGCCGTTGCGGTTTCCGAATGGGAGGCGCCGTGTGGACACGGTGCTCAAGGTCTAGCCGTCCGACGGAGACGGCTTTCCGATCGCTGTGGAGGCTCAGACCGCTCGCTCCCCTGACAAGGGGCTCAGCTGGTCCTGCTAGGCGGCACACCTGCACGCGAGGAATGAGCGCGGGGTGCCGGACACAGCAGCGGCCCGGGACCGTTTCCGGTTCCGGGCCGTTGTCCTACTCGGACTGGGAGGCTGCTCCGCGCCCTACTTCGGCTGCGGCTTGCGCACCGTCAGGTGCAGTTCCCTCAGCCGCGCCTCCTCCAGCTCCGTCGGCGCGCCCATCATCAGGTCCTGGGCGTTGCCGTTGAGCGGGAAGGCGATGGTCTCGCGGATGTTGGGCTCGTCGGCGAGGAGCATGACGATGCGGTCGACGCCGGGGGCGATGCCGCCGTGCGGCGGGGCGCCGAAGCGGAAGGCGCGCAGCATGCCCGCGAACTTCTCCTCGACGGTCTCCCGGTCGTACCCGGCGATCTCGAAGGCCTTGAGCATGATCTCCGGCTCGTGGTTCCGGATCGCGCCGGAGGACAGCTCGACGCCGTTGCAGACGATGTCGTACTGCCAGCCCAGGATGTCCAGCGGGTCCTGGGTCTGAAGGGCCTCCAGGCCGCCCTGCGGCATGGAGAACGGGTTGTGCGAGAAGTCGATCGCGCCCGTCTCCTCGTCCTTCTC
Organism: Streptomyces sp. NPDC094143; assembly: GCF_040303825.1. Classification (NCBI taxonomy): domain Bacteria; kingdom Bacillati; phylum Actinomycetota; class Actinomycetes; order Kitasatosporales; family Streptomycetaceae; genus Streptomyces; species Streptomyces sp. NPDC094143. Next base: position 369,951 of record NZ_JBEOTZ010000002.1, on the reverse strand, counting down.
GTACATCGGGAAGTCGACGATCCAGCAGAACCGGAAGACGCCCTCCTCGAAGTGCCCGGCGCGCTTGGCGGCCTCGACCCGGACCGCGCCCATGATCTTGGAGACCTCGTCGAACTCGCCCGCGCCGAAGAACACCGCGTGCCCGGCGGCCAGGGAGAGCCGCTTGGTGAGCTCCGCGACGTTGTCCTCGGTGAGGAACTTCGCGATCGGGCCCGACAGCGAGCCGTCCTCGCCGACCCGGACCCAGGCCAGGCCCTTGGCGCCCTGCGAGACGGCGTAGTCGCCGAGCTGGTCGAAGAACTTGCGGGGCTGGCCAGAGACGTCCGGCACCGGCAGCGCCCGCACGTGCTTGCCCGCGAAGGCCTTGAACTCCGAGCCCTCGAAGATGTCGGTGATGTCGACGAGTTCGAGCTGGGCGCGCAGGTCGGGCTTGTCGGAGCCGTACTTCAGCATCGCCTCGCGGAACGGGATCCGCGGGAACGGCGAGGTGACGTGGCGACCGCCGCCGAACTCCTCGAACAGCTCGGTCATCAGCTTCTCGACGGGCTGGAAGACGTCCTCCTGCTCGACGAAGCTCATCTCGATGTCGAGCTGGTAGAACTCGCCCGGCGAGCGGTCGGCGCGGGCGTCCTCGTCGCGGAAGCAGGGCGCGATCTGGAAGTAGCGGTCGAAGCCGGAGATCATCAGCAGCTGCTTGAACTGCTGCGGCGCCTGCGGGAGGGCGTAGAACCTGCCCGGGTGCAGACGGGAGGGGACGACGAAGTCGCGGGCGCCCTCGGGGGAGGTGGCGGACAGGATCGGCGTCGCCATCTCGTTGAAGCCGAGGGCCGTCATCTTGTGGCGGATGGCGGAGATGACCGCCGTGCGCAGCATGATGTTGCGGTGCATGCGCTCGCGGCGCAGGTCGAGGAAGCGGTACTCCAGGCGCCGCTCCTCGTTGACGCCGTCCTCGGTGTTGATCGTGAACGGCAGCGGGGCGGCGGCACCGAGCAGTTCGACCTCGCCGACCTCGACCTCGACCTCACCGGTCGGCAGGTCGGGGTTGATGTTCTCGGCGCCGCGGGAGACGACTTTGCCGTCCACGCGGACGGTCGACTCCTTGGAGAGCTTGTCGAGGGCCTCGTAGGCGGCGGTGCCGGGACGGGCCACGAGCTGCGTGATGCCGTAGTGATCGCGCAGATCGATGAAGAGGATGCCGCCCAGGTCGCGCCGATTGTGCAGCCAGCCACTCAGCCGGACGTCGGTGCCGACGTCAGAGGAGCGGAGCTCGCCGCAGGTGTGGGACCTGTACCGATGCATCGTCGTTCATCCAGTCTTCGCTGATCGGGGTCTGTGTTTCACGTGAAACTGGTCCCCAGCGTACCGGGCAGGCGAAGATCGGCTCTCCCGAGTTCTCCGCGGACGACGAGCGAGCGTCCCGGCGAGGGGATCGAGCGCGCTGCCGCTCTCGGTGGCAGTGTTCGAGGGCGTCTTCTTAAAGTGGGGCAATGCGCACTGGCGAGCCCCTGCCCGCCGTGGGGGAGGCCCTGGCCGCCCTCGCGACCGGACTGTGGCACTGGGACACCGCCACCGGGCTGGTCACGGTCGACGCCGAGGCGGCACGGCTGCTCGGGCTGCCCGCCGAGCAGGTCACCCTCACGGAGGCCCAGGCCCGGTCCCGGCTGCACCCGGTCGACTGGAACGAGATCACCGGCGTGATCCAGCTGGCCGTCGCCGAGGGGACCCTCGCGGAGGTGCGGATCCGGATCATGGACGAGCAGGGCCGGGTGATCCGGGTCGTCCGCAGCCGCTCCAAGCCGACGTTCGACCGGGCCCGCAAGGCCTATCTGCTGATCGGTACCCTCCAGGAGGTCACCGAGCCGACACCGGGCACCCCGGCCGGGCGCAGTGCGGTCACCGGTGACTGGCGGCGCTCGCGGGAGGCGTTCCTGCTGGACGCCGGCCGGGCCCTGGCCGAGGCCCGCTCCACGCAGGAGGTGCTGCGGGTCACCGCGAACCTGTCGATGCCCGGGTTCTCGCCGGACGGGCTGGCGGTGTTCGGCGTGGAGGGCGACCGGCTGACGATCATCGGCCATCACGGGCAGCAGCGCGGCACCGAGAGCCCGTTCTCGGACATGCCGCTGGACACGGACTATCCGGCCGCCGAGGTGGTGCGGACCGGCCGGGCCGTGTATCTGTCCTCACCCGAGCAGTACAAGGCCCGCTATCCGCTGACCTGGCCGCTCGCCGAACGGTTCGGCCGCCGGTCGTGGGCGTTCCTGCCGCTGACCGTGGCGGGCCGCACGATGGGCGCGTGGATGGCGGCGTTCACCTACCCGGTCGCCTTCACCCCGGACGAGCGGTCCGTACTGGCGACGGTGGCGCGGATGCTGGCACAGGCGCTGACCCGGGCGGGCGTGGCCGAGAGCGAGCGCGCCCTGACGGACGGACTGCAGCGCACGATGCTGCCGAGGCTCGGCTCGCAGCGCATCCCGGGCATGAGCGTCGCCGCCCGTTACGTCCCGACCGGCGGCGGGCTCCAGGTCGGCGGCGACTGGTACGACGTGATCCCGCTGCCCAACGGGCGGTTCGCGCTGGTCATCGGGGACGTCCAGGGCCATGACGTGCGGGCGGCGGGGCTGATGGGGCAGCTGCGCATCGCCCTGCGGGCCTACGCCTCGGAAGGCCACCGCCCCGACGCGGTGCTCTCCCGCGCCTCCCGCTTCCTGCACGGCATCAGCGACGAGGACCCCACCGACCCGCGCTTCGCGACCTGCGTCTACGTGGAGGTCGATCCGGCGTCGGGCCTGCTGGACATCGCCCGCGCCGGGCATCCGGACCCGGCGATCCGGATGGCCGACGGCACGGTGCTGACCCGGCCGACCTCGGGGGGCCTGCCGCTGGGCATCGACCCGGACGCCGACTACCCCACGACCCGGCTCGCGCTGGAGCCGGGCGAGACCATGCTGATCTGCACGGACGGCCTGATCGAGACCGGCGGCCACGACCTGGACACGGGCTGGCGGCGGCTGCGCACGATCCTGGAGGAGCACAAGGGCGATCTGGAGGAGCTCGCCGACACGCTGGTGCAGGCCGTGCACGGGCCGTCCTCGCACCACACCACCGGCCCTCTCGTGGACCGCCGCGAGGACGACATCGCGATGCTGCTGCTGAGCCGGGACGGCGGGGGCTGCGGCTGTGGCGACTCCATGACGGCGGCGCCGCCGGTGCGTCGCTCGGTGCTGACGGTCGCGCAGGCCGAGCCCGAGCGGATCGCGGTGGCCCGGCAGCAGCAGCGGGAGCTGCTGCACGACTGGGCCTGTCCCGACCAGGTCGACTCGGCGGTGCTGCTGCTGTCCGAGTTGCTGACCAACGTCCTCGTCCACACCGACTCCGACGCCCTGCTCGTCGCCGAGATCACCGGCGAGGTGGGGGAGCGGCGGCTGCGGATCGAGGTCACCGACGCGGGCGACGACCTGCCGCACAAGCGCAGGCCCGGGGAGCTGGCGTCCTCCGGCCGCGGCCTGGTCCTGATCGAACTCCTCGCGCACGCCTGGGGGGTGGACCCGCGGGGCGAGGGCAAGAGCATCTGGTTCGAGCTCTACGAGTCCGTCAACGGCTCGGGTGACGGCTCCTGGACGCCGTGACCGGACGCTGACGTCAACACACTGAACCCGATACACCCTTTCGCATGACCGCCGGGTGAGTGACGACGACGTGCTTCACACCGCCTGCACGATATGTGCCCTGGCCGCTTTCCGACCGCAGGCAAGGAAGTCGCATGGGCAAGTCCGCATCCCGGGAGGACCGGGGCAAGAGGGTCTCGGTGTCGTACGAAGGCGGCGGCCAACGCGACCCCTCCACCCAGGTGAAGCTGGGACGCCTCTCCTACAAGGGGCCGGCCACCGCCGTGGTGGCCATCGTCCTGATAGCCGCCGGCGGCGTGGTCGCGTATCGGATGCTCGACGGCCAGGGGACCGCCGGCGGCGTCGGGACCGGCCCGGGCACGAGCGTGTCGTCCGGCACCGGCGCGACATCGGACCCGGCCGGGGAAGCCACGGGTACGGGCACGGAAGTCACGGGCACGGGCAGCACGGCGGCGCCCGCCACCTCCGGCCCGCCGGCCTCCCCGCCGGGCGCCGCCGCTCCCGCGGCCGACGGGGGCGCGGGCGCGGCCGTGCGGGAGCACCGCAAGGTGGTGCTGCGGTCCGCGGGCAGTGTGGATCTGGACTTCACCCGGCAGTTCTCCGACATCGGCTTCACCACACCGTCGAACGGCGACGGCTGGACCATCAGCGGCGACAACGGCGACCTGGCCACCGTCCAGGGCCCGGCGACCGCCCAGAGCTGCGCCGCGGCCACCGACTTCGGCTTCACCATCGATCAGAAGAACATCCGCAAGGGGCTCACCGCGTGCGTGCTCACCGACGAGAACCGGGTGGCCGCCGTCACCGTCCTCGGCTGGCAGAAGGACGATGACGGCCTGTCGTCGGTCACCATGGACGTCATCACCTGGGAGAACCCGGGGGCGCGGTGACCGGCGTCAGCCCTGCGGACCGCTCTCGGTCATCCCGTGCACCGCGGGCACCGTGCCCAGGCGGCCCTTCTGGAAGTCCTCGAAGGCCTGCATGAGCTCGTCCTTGGTGTTCATCACGAACGGACCGTAGTGGGCCATCGGCTCGCGGATCGGCTGCCCGCCGAGCAGGACGACCTCCAGGTCCGGCGTGTGGGAGTCCTGCTTCTCGTCCGCGCGGACGGTCAGCGAGGAGCCCGCGCCGAAGACGGCGGTCTGGCCCGTGTGGACCGGGCGGCGCTCGGTGCCGACACTGCCGCGCCCGGCCAGCACGTACGCCAGACCGTTGAAGTCCTCGCGCCAGGGCAGGGTCAGCTCGGCGCCCGGCGCCAGCGTGGCGTGGATCATCGTGATCGGCGTGTGCGTGATGCCCGGCCCCTGGTGCCCGTCCAGCTCACCGGCGATGACCCGCAGCAGCGCGCCGCCGTCGGGGCTGGTGAGCAGCTGGACCGAGCCACCGCGGATGTCCTGGTAGCGCGGGGCCATCATCTTGTCCTTGGCCGGGAGGTTCACCCACAGCTGCAGGCCGTGGAAGAGCCCGCCGGACATCACCAGGTGCTCCGGTGGTGCCTCGATGTGCAGCAGGCCCGAGCCCGCGGTCATCCACTGGGTGTCCCCGTTGGTGATGGTGCCGCCACCGCCGTTGGAGTCCTGGTGGTCGAAGATCCCGTCGATGATGTAGGTGACGGTCTCGAAGCCGCGGTGCGGATGCCACGGGGTGCCCTTGGGCTCGCCCGGCGCGTACTCCACCTCGCCCATCTGGTCCATCATGATGAACGGGTCGAGGTGGCGGTAGTTGATCCCCGCGAACGCCCGGCGCACCGGGAAGCCCTCGCCCTCGAAACCGCTCGGGGCGGTCGTGACGGCGAGCACGGGACGTGCCACGGCGTCGGCGGGTGCGGTCACTCGGGGCAGCGTCAGCGGGTTCTCGACGGTCACAGCAGGCATGTCGGTTCCTCCTCGGGTGCGCCCAGTTTAGTTGAGCGTTGAACTTTCTGCCACCCCCAACAGAGAAAGCCGGGAGGGCATTCCCGGCCAGGGGGACGGCGCAGCGAACCACGGGAGTCCGGCACGGCGAAAGGCCGTCACCCCCTCGGGGGGTGACGGCCTGCGGGCCCCGGGCGTCGGCCGATCAGTGCGCGACCTGAAGTGTCGCCCCGGCTGCGACGGCGCTAGCCGTACATCCGGCGCATCGCGAACTCGACCATCTGCTCCACGGCCTTGGCGTCGAACACCATGCGGTGCTCGCCCTCCATGTCGAGGACGAAGCCGTAGCCCGTGGGCAGCAGGTCCAGCACCTCGGCGCCGGTGATCACGAAGTACTTGGACTCCTTGCCCGCGTACCGGCGCAGCTCCTTGAGCGTGCTGAACATCGGGATCACCGGCTGCTGCGTGTTGTGCAGGGCGAGGAAGCCGGGGTTGTCGCCGCGCGGGCAGTACACCTTCGACGTGGCGAAGACCTGCTGGAAGTCCTCGGCCGCCATCTGCCCCGTCGTGAACGCGCGCACCGCGTCGGCGAGCGAGGGCGGGGACGGCTCGGGGTACAGCGGCGGCTGCTGCCCGTACCCACCGGACATCGGCTGCTGCGGAGGGGCGTACTGCGCTTGCGGGCCCGCTGTCTGGTCGTAGCCGTACATGAGCGCAAGCGTACCGAGAGCGGCCGGGCGGGCGGGCCGGTATGCGGCCGAGGGAAACCGACGGCGACTCGACAGCCGCGGGCCCGCGGATCGCCGGGTCCGGCGCTCGTAGCGTCGAGGTGGATGTGCGGCCAGCGACCCGCCGGTGCTCGCCCGCCGCAGGATGATCCGGCTGACGGCCGGCGTGGGCCTGGTCCCGCTGGTGGGCTGCACGCCGGACGGGAAGCCCTCGGCCCCGCCCTCCGACCCGGCCTGCGCGCCGATCCCGGAGGAGACGGCCGGTCCCTTCCCCGGGGACGGCTCGAACGGGGTGGACGTGCCGGCCGACGGCCGCGCAGGCCAGTGCCGACCGGGGATACACGGCCGAACTCACGGTGCCGGTACGACAGCGGCCGCCGGCTGAGCCACGCGTCACAGATGACCGGATCGGGGTTGCCTCTTATTACCGACGGGTAGCATCATGTGTAGCTACTTGTTGGTACGTGAACTAGCGCGAGGATCCAGTGCCTCGCCGATCTCTCTACGGAGCCGGGAGCCGTCGCCATGGGGCACTACAAGTCGAATCTCCGCGACATCGAGTTCAACCTCTTCGAAGTACTCGGGCGCGACAAGGTCTACGGCAGCGGTCCGTTCGAGGAGATGGACGTCGAGACCGCGAAGAGCATCCTGGAGGAGCTGACCCGCCTCTCGGAGAACGAGCTGGCCGAGTCCTTCGCCGACGCCGACCGCAACCCGCCGGTCTTCGACCCGGAGACCAACACCGCGCCGGTCCCCGCGTCCTTCAAGAAGAGCTACCAGGCCTTCATGGACTCCGAGTACTGGCGCCTCGGGCTGCCCGAGGAGATCGGCGGCACCACCGCGCCGCGCTCCCTCATCTGGGCCTACGCCGAGCTGATCCTGGGCGCGAACCCGGCCGTGTGGATGTACTCCTCGGGCCCCGCCTTCGCCGGCATCCTCTTCGAGGAGGGCAACGAGGTCCAGAAGCACATAGCCAAGATCGCCACGGAGAAGCAGTGGGGCTCCACGATGGTCCTCACCGAGCCCGACGCGGGCTCCGACGTGGGCGCCGGCCGCACCAAGGCCGTGCAGCAGGAGGACGGCTCCTGGCACATCGAGGGCGTGAAGCGCTTCATCACCTCCGGTGAGCACGACATGTCGGAGAACATCCTCCACTACGTGCTGGCCCGCCCCGAGGGCGCCGGCCCCGGCACCAAGGGCCTGTCCCTCTTCCTCGTCCCGAAGTACCTGTTCGACTTCGAGACCGGCGAGCTGGGCGAGCGCAACGGCGTCTACGCCACGAACGTCGAGCACAAGATGGGCCTGAAGGCCTCCAACACCTGCGAGATGACGTTCGGCGACAAGCACCCCGCCAAGGGCTGGCTGGTCGGCGACAAGCACGACGGCATCCGCCAGATGTTCCGCATCATCGAGTTCGCCCGCATGATGGTCGGCACGAAGGCCATCTCCACGCTGTCCACGGGCTACCTGAACGCGCTGGAGTACGCCAAGGAGCGCGTCCAGGGTCCGGACCTGGCGAACTTCATGGACAAGACCGCGCCCAAGGTCACCATCACGCACCACCCGGACGTGCGCCGCTCGCTGATCACGCAGAAGGCGTACGCGGAGGGCATGCGCGCCCTGGTGATGTACACCGCCTCGATCCAGGACGCCATCCAGATCAAGGAGGCCGCCGGCGAGGACGCCTCCACCGAGCACGCGCTGAACGACCTGCTCCTGCCCATCGTCAAGGGCTACGGCTCCGAGAAGGGCTACGAGCTGCTCGCCCAGTCGCTGCAGACCTTCGGCGGCTCGGGCTTCCTGCAGGAGTACCCGATCGAGCAGTACATCCGGGACTCCAAGATCGACACCCTCTACGAGGGCACCACGGCCATCCAGGGCCAGGACTTCTTCTTCCGGAAGATCGTCCGCAACCAGGGCGCCGCTCTGAACTCCCTCGCCGAGGACATCAAGAAGTTCCTGGCGCTCGGCACCGGCGGCGAGGAGCTGGCGAGCGCCCGCGAGCACCTGGCCAAGGCGGCCGTGGAGCTGGAGGCGATCGTCGGCCTGATGCTGACCGACCTCGCCGCCACCGAGCAGGACGTCAAGAACATCTACAAGGTCGGGCTCAACACCACCCGCCTGCTGATGGCCTCCGGTGACGTCGTCGTCGGTTACCTGCTGCTCAAGGGCGCCGCGATCGCCGCCGAGAAGCTGGAGACCGCCTCCGCCAGGGACAAGGCCTTCTACACCGGCAAGATCGCGGCCGCGAAGTTCTTCGCCGCCAACGTCCTGCCGGGCGTCACCCTGGCCCGCAAGGTCGCCGAGGGCGTCGAGCTGGACCTGATGGAGCTGGACGAGGCCGCGTTCTGATCCGCACGTCCTCGGTTCGAGGGCCCGTTCCCCCACACCGGGAGCGGGCCCTCGTCCGTCGTTAAGGTGAATGCATGACCGAACCAGCCCGCCCGTCTCCCACCGCCGCCCCTGCAGCGAGCGCTTCGCGCGCACCTCTCACTTTCGACCGCGGCCACACCGACGACCTCATGACCTTCCTTGCGGCGAGCCCGTCGCCGTACCACGCCGTGGAGAACGCCGCCGAGCGGCTGGAGAAGGCCGGCTTCCGGCAGGTCGCCGAGACGGACGCCTGGGACGGGACGAGCGGCGGCAAGTACGTGCTGCGCGGCGGCGCGATCGTCGCCTGGTACGTGCCGGAGGGCGCTGCGCCGCACACGCCGTTCCGCATCGTCGGCGCCCACACCGACTCCCCCAACCTGCGCGTCAAGCCGCTCCCCGACAGCGGGGCGCACGGCTGGCGCCAGGTGGCCGTGGAGATCTACGGCGGGCCGCTGCTCAACTCCTGGCTCGACCGCGACCTCGGCATCGCCGGCCGGCTGACCCTGCGCGACGGCTCGACCCGGCTGGTGAACGTGGACCGGCCGCTGCTGCGCGTCCCGCAGCTCGCCATCCACCTGGACCGCTCGGTGACGGCCGACGGTCTCAAGCTCGACAAGCAGCGGCACATGCAGCCGGTCTGGGGCCTGGGCGGTGACGTGCGCGACGGCGACCTGATCGCCTTCCTGGAGGAGACCGCCGGCATCCCCGCGGGCGAGGTCACCGGCTGGGACCTGATGACGCACTCCGTGGAGCCGCCCGCCTACCTCGGCCGCGACCGTGAACTGCTGGCCGGCCCGCGCATGGACAACCTGCTGTCGGTGCACGCCGGCACGGCGGCCCTCGCGGCCGTCGCCGCGTCGTCGTCGCAGCCGGCCTCCATCCCGGTCCTGGCCGCCTTCGACCACGAGGAGAACGGCTCCCAGTCGGACACGGGCGCGGACGGGCCGCTTCTCGGCAACGTCCTGGAGCGCTCGGTCTTCGCACGCGGCGGCTCCTGGGAGGACCGGGCCCGCGCCTTCGCCGGCACGGTCTGTCTGTCCTCCGACACGGGCCACGCCGTCCACCCCAACTACGCGGAGCGGCACGACCCGACGCACCACCCGCGGGTCAACGGCGGCCCGATCCTGAAGGTGAACGTCAACAACCGTTACGCCACGGACGGTTCGGGCCGCGCGGAGTTCACGGCGGCCTGCGAGGCGGCGGACGTGCCGTTCCAGTCGTTCGTCTCCAACAACTCCATGCCCTGCGGCACCACGATCGGCCCGATCACCGCCGCCCGGCACGGCATCAGGACGGTCGACATCGGTGTGGCCATCCTGTCGATGCACAGCGTCCGCGAACTCTGCGGCGCCGACGATCCGTTCCTGCTGGCCAACGCCCTGACGGCTTTTCTGGAGCGGTAGAACGGCCCCTCACCGCATGGGTGTTCGCCCCGGGGGTACCCGGTGTTGCGGGACCGGAACGACCGGACCGTACAGGGAGGCGACACACATGGGCCTCGGCGGATGCATCATCCTCATCGCCGTGGGAGCCATCCTCACGTTCGCGACCGACTGGGACATGCAGGGGGTCAACCTCGACCTGGTCGGAGTGATCCTGATGATCGTCGGACTGATCGGCGTCACGACGTTCAGCAGCATCGCCAGGCGCCGGCGCGTGGTGGTGCCCCCCACGACGCCGGTCGTGGACGACGGACGGCGCCCCACACGCGACGGCTACAGCGACGGCTACGGGGTGTGACCCCGCCCCGGATCAGCTGTCCATCCCGGCAAGGACCAGGGGCAGCCGGGCCGTCCCCGACGCGGTGAGACGGACCGGCACGCCCCAGTCCTGCTGGTGGACGTGGCAGGCCGGGTACGCGTTGCCGGGATCGTCGTCGCAGGAGGCGGCCATCGCGGAGACGTGCAGCACGCCCTCCGGCACGGAGGGGTTCAGGTCGAGGGTGCGGGACAGCTCCGTCCCCGCGCCCTCGCCTTCGCGCAGCAGCTCCGCCGGGGTCGAGGAGACCAGCAGGCGCGTGGAGGGGCCGTAGCGCTCGTCCAGCTTCTGCCCCGCGGGCGCCCGGAAGACGACGTCCAGCCGCAGACGCCCCGGGGCGACCTCGATCGGCTCCCGCCGGGTGCGGTGGGCCACGCCCGCAACCTTCACCGCCTCCTCCGGCAGCCGCAGCCGGGTCAGCCGGTGCCGGGCCGACTCCACGACCACGATGTCGTCGCCCGCGAGCACCGCGTCGCTGGGTTCGCGCAGGTCCGTGGCCAGGGTCGTCACCTCACCGGTCGCCGGGTCGTAGCGGCGCAGGGCGTGGTTGTAGGTGTCGCTGACCGCGACCGAGCCGTCGGGCAGGGCCGTGACGCCCAGCGGGTGCTGGAGCAGGGCCTGTGCGGCGGGGCCGTCCCGGTGGCCGAAGTCGAACAGGCCGGCGCCGACGGCGGTGTGGACCGAGCCGTCGGGATCCACCCAGCGCAGGGCGGACGTCTCCGAGTCGGCGAGCCAGAGCCGCTCGTCCGTGGCGGCGAGCCCGGACGGCTGCGCGAACCAGGCCTGGTCGCCCGGCCCGTCGACCAGCCCTTCGTTGGTCGTCCCGGCCGTGACGGCCACCGTCCCGTCCCGCGGGTCGTACGCCCACAGCTGGTGCACCCCGGCCATGGCGATCCACACCCGGCCCCGCCACCAGGCGACGTCCCAGGGCGAGGACAGGTCGACCTCGCGGGCCGGGCCCGAGGTGGGGGAGCCCTGCCACCACTGCCGGCCCGTGCCGGCGAGGGTGGTGACCTCGCCGGTGGCGAGGTCCAGCCGCCGCAGGGCGTGGTTGACGGTGTCGGCGACGACCACCGACCCGTCGTCGAGGACGGCGAGCCCCTGCGGCTCGTTGAACGTGGCGGTGCCGGCGGCCCCGTTGGCGAAGCCCCGCGTGCCGGCGCCGATCCTGCGCAGCACGCTCTCCCCGTCCGCGGCGAGCTCCACCAGCTGGTGCCGGGTCGTGTCGCTCACCAGGAAGGTCCCGCCCGGCAGCGGCACGGCCTTGCCGGGGAAGCGCAGCACCGTCGGCTCCGGCTCCGGCGCCACGTAGGGCCCGTCGCCGCGCCGCAGCGTGCCCTTGGCCGCGTGCTCGTCCTCCAGCTCCCCGACCAGCCGCTCGATGGCGTGTACATGCCCTTCACCGGCGTGCTGGGCGACGACGTACCCCTCGGGGTCGATCACCACGAGTGTCGGCCAGGCGCGCACGGCGTACTGCTTCCACGTGGCCAGCTCCGGGTCGTCGAGCACCGCGTGCTCCACCCCGTAGCGCTCCACGGCGTCGACGACCGCTCCGTGCTCCGCCTCGTGCGCGAACTTCGGGGAGTGCACCCCGACGACCACGACCGTGTCCCGGTGCTTCTCCTCCAGCTCCCGCAACTCATCCAGGACGTGCAGGCAGTTGATGCAGCAGAAGGTCCAGAAGTCCAGGACGACGATGCGTCCGCGCAGATCGGCGAGCGTGTACTGCTGCCCGCCCGTGTTCAGCCAGCCACCCCTGCCGATCAGCTCGGGGGCACGGACGCGGACGCGTCGGGGTGCGGAGTCGTTCATGACCCCAGGGTGTCATCCGGCCCCGGCGTCCGGTCCAGCGCGTGACCGGTCGTGGCGTCCACGTGGTCCGGGACCTCGTCGTGGCGGTCGCCGACGGTGAGGGTGCCGGTGGGCTCGAACATCAGGATCGCGGTCGGCACGGGGGCGTACGGCTTGTGCTCGGTGCCGCGCGGGACGGTGAAGACGCTGCCTGTGGGCAGGACGACCGTGCGCTCGCCGGACGGCTCGCGCAGGGCGATGTGCAGCTCGCCGTCGAGAACGAGGAAGAACTCGTCGGTGTGGTCGTGCGCGTGCCAGACGTGGTCGCCCTCGACCTGGGCGATCCGGACGTCGTAGTCGTTGACGGCGGTGACGATGCGAGGGCTCCACCGCTCGGTGAAGGAGGCCAGGGCGTCGGCGAGGGAGACGGGTTCGTGGGTCATGAACCGATCCTGCGGGGTGCCGTACGGCGCCCACGAGTGCTAGGAATCGCACATGTCGCAAGAATCCTCGCAGCGCCCGCACCGGGTCGCCGTGATCGTGGACGAGGGGACCAACCCCTTCGAGGTCGGGGTGGCCACCGAGCTGTTCGGGCTGCCGCGGCCCGAGCTGGGGCTGCCGGGGCCGCTGTACGAGGTGACGCTGTGCGCGCCCGTGCCGGAGGTCCGGATGAACCACGGCTTCTTCACGCTGAGCGGCGTCCCGGGCCTGGACGCCGTGGACGGGGCGGACACGCTGGTGGTGCCGGGCCGGCCGGACAACGTCGTGCCCCGGGTCCCCGCCGTCCTGGACGCCATACGCCGCGCGCACGCCCGCGGCGCCCGAGTGGTCAGCTTCTGCACCGGCGCGTTCGCACTCGCCGAGGCCGGGCTGCTGGACGGCCGACGGGCGGCGACGCACTGGCGCTGGGCGGACTCCTTCCGCCGGCTGCACCCGCGGGTGCTGCTGGAGCCGGACGTCCTCTTCGTCGACGAGGACGACGTCCTCACCGCGGCGGGCAGCGCGGCCGCGCTCGACCTGGGGCTGTACCTCTGGCGCCGTGACCACGGTGCGGAGATCGCCAACCACGTCTCCCGCCGGCTGGTGTTCGCCGCGCACCGGGACGGCGGGCAGCGGCAGTTCGTGGAGCGGCCGGTGCCCGAGGTGCGGGACGCGTCGCTGGCGCCGCTGCTGCAGTGGGCGCAGGAGCGGCTGGGCGAGCCGCTGACGGTGGCGGACCTGGCCGCCCGCGCGCGGGTCAGCCCCGCCACGCTGCACCGCCGCTTCCGTGCCCAGCTCGGCACGACTCCGCTGGCGTGGCTCACGGGCGAGCGCGTGGCGCTGGCCTGCCGGCTGATCGAGCGGGGTGAGGAACGGCTGGACGTGGTGGCGGCCCGGAGCGGGCTCGGGACGGCCGCCAACCTGCGGGCGCGGCTGCGGCGGACGACCGGGCTCAGCCCGTCGGCCTATCGGCGGCGTTTCGGCAGCGGCGGCGGGGAAGCCCTGGTCTCATGAGATTCCTCGTGTACGACCGGCTCCTCGGCTTCGGTGACGACTACTGGATCGAGGACGAGCACGGCTCCAAGGTGTTCCTCGTCGACGGCAAGGCCCTGCGGCTGCGCGACACCTGGGAGCTGAAGGACGCCCAGGGCCACGTCCTCGTCGACATCCACCAGAAGATGCTCGCCCTGCGCGACACGATGGTGCTGCAGCGGGCCGGGGAACCGCTGGCGACCATCCGCCGCAAACGGCTGTCCCTGCTGCGCAACCACTACCGGGTGTCCCTGGCCGACGGCAGCGAACTGGACGTCAGCGGCAAGATCCTGCACCGGGAGTTCGCCGTCGAGTACGACGGGGAACTGCTCGCGGTGATCTCCCGCCGGTGGCTGACCGTGCGGGACACCTACGGCGTGGACGTCGTGCGCGAGGACGCGGATCCGGCACTGCTGATCGCGGTGGCGGTGTGCGTGATCCACCTGGCGGAGAAGGAACGGGAGGACTGACGGCGTCCGGTCGGGGCCTGCGCGGCGCCCGGTCGGGGCCTGGGCGGCTGCCGGTCAGGGCCTGCGCGGCGGCCGGAGTCCCAGCATCCGGTCCTTCAGCGCCGGGAACTGCTCCCGTGTCGTCGCGACCTTCGCCGGGTCGAACTCCACGGTGAGGACCTCCTCGCCGGCCCCGGCCTCGGCCAGCACCTCGCCCCAGGGGTCGACCACGATCGAGTGGCCGGACTGGGGAACGCCGGCGTGCGTCCCGGCCGTCGCGCAGGCGAGGACGAACGACTGGTTCTCCACGGCCCGGGCCCGGGCCAGCAGCGTCCAGTGGGACCGGCGGCGCTCCGGCCAGCCCGCCGACACCACCAGTGTCTCGGCCCCGGCGTCGACGAGCCCGCGGAAGAGTTCGGGGAAGCGGAGGTCGTAACAGGTGGCCAGGCCCAGGGTCGTCGCGGGCAGACGCACCGTCACCAGCTCGGTGCCGGCGCCCATCAGCACGGCCTCGCCCTTGTCGAAGCCGAACCGGTGGATCTTCCGGTAGGCGGCGGCCAGGTCGCCGGAGGGCGAGAAGACGAGGGACGTGTTGTACAGGGGACCGTCCGGGTCCCGCTCGGGGATGGACCCGGCGTGCAGCCAGACGCCCGCGTCGCTCGCGGCCTTGGCCATGGCCTCGTGGGTCGGGCCTTCGAGCGGTTCGGCCTCCGTCCCGAACGCGTCGTAGGCAAAGGCGCCGGTGGTCCACAGCTCGGGGAGGACGACGAGGTCGCTGCCGGCCTGCTCCCGGACCATCGCGGCGGCCCGCCGACGGCGCGATTCGACCGATTCGCCCTCGTCTACGGCGATCTGGATCACAGAGGCGCGCACACTACCACCGTCCTGGCATTCGAGCCGTCCACACGGGCCTACGATCGTCACACGAAAGCACTGCCGGGGTGCCCCACAGCAGCGTAACTTAGCTCGCAAGACACCCGCCGACAGCCGCCACCTCCCACTGGCAACGCCGCCATCACCTGCCCGTGCACCGACCGCCGAGGGGTCCCGTTCCGTGAGTCTGCATCCCACCCTCCAGCCCTACGCCGACGCCTGGACCCACTCCATCGAAGCGATATCCGAGCTGGTCCAGCCGCTCGCGGAGGCCGAATGGAACCGGCGTACGCCGTGCCCCGGGTGGTCGGTGCGGGACGTGGTGTCCCATGTCATCGGCCTGGACTGCGAGATGCTCGGCGACCCGCGCCCCATCCACACGCTGCCGCGCGACCTGTTCCACGTCACCAACGACCACCAGCGCTACATGGAGATGCAGGTCGACGTCCGCCGCCACCACACGGCGCCGGAGATGACCTCCGAGCTGGAGTACGTGATCATCCGCCGCAACCGCCAGCTGCGCAACGACTCGCGTGACCCGGGCACGAAGGTGCGCGGGCCGCACGGGGCGGATCTCACCCTGGAGGAGTCCATGCGCCGGCACGCCTTCGCGGTGTGGGTGCACGAGCAGGACCTGCGCACGGCGCTCGGCCGGCCCGGCAACCTCGACTCCCCCGGCGCGCACATCACCCGTGACGTGCTGCTCGGTGAACTGCCCCGCGTGGTGGCGGAGGACGCGCAGGCGCCGCGCAGCTCGGCGATCGTCTTCGACGTGCACGGCCCGGTCGAGTTCCTGCGCACGATCCGCGTCGACATCCAGGGCCGCGGCACCCTGGAGACGGCCCCGGCGCTGGGCCCGGCGGCCACGCTCACCCTCGACTGGGAGACCTACGTCCGACTGGCCTGCGGCCGCGTGACGCCCGAGGCGGTCTCCGACCGCCTGAAGACGGAGGGCGACCCGGACCTGTCCGCGGCGATCCTGCGGAACTTCACGGTGACCCAGTAGGACACGGACCCCACCAGGAGACGGGCGGCACCGGCCTCACCCGGCCGCGGGCAGCCGTGCCACCGGGGCAATGGCCCCCGGCCGGTGCGGAACCGAGCGCTCGGAGGACGACGGGCGCGGCGGGCATCCCGTCGCGCCGAGCCGCGCAGGGCACGGACCCCTCCCCGCCCCGGCGCCCGCACCCGGGTGCCGATAAACCGGGTGCCGCCGCCCCTCCCCCGGCCGTACCGTCCCCTGCCATGACCCCGCCACCCCGCCGCACCGGCCGCCTCACCTTCCACGGCCCTCTGTCCGAGACCCGAGCGGACGCCCTCGTACGACGCCTCGCGGGCAACTCCCCCGCCACCGTCCTGGACATCGGCTGCGGCCGGGGCGAGCTCATGCTGCGCGTCCTGGCCGCCACCCCGCGGGCGACCGGCACCGGCGTCGACCTCGACCCCGAGGACCTGGCCCGCGGCCGGCGGGCCGCCGAGGCACGCGGACTGACGCCCAGGGTCCGCTTCCTGGAGGAGTCCGCCACCGGCACGCCCCACGGCCCCGCCGACCTCGTCCTGTGCGTCGGCGCCGGCCAGGCCCTCGCCGAGCAGCTCCCCGGCGCACTGGCCGCACTGCGCGGACTCGTCACCGACGGGGGCCGTGTCCTGCTCGGCGAGGGTTTCTGGCAGCGCACGCCCACCCCGTCCGAACTGACCCGCATGTGGCCGGGCGCCGCCGCCACCGACCACCCCGGCCTTGCGGCCCTCGTCGACCTGGCGATCCGGGCCGGGTTCCGGCCGGAGTGGACGGAGACCGCGAGCCTCGACGAGTGGGAGGAGTTCGAGTCGGCCTACCTCGCGGACACCGAGGTGTGGCTCGCGGCGCACCCGGACCACCCCCGGGCCGCGGAGACCCGGCAGCGCGCCGACCGCCACCGCTCCGCCTGGCTCACCTACCGCGGCGTCCTCGGGCTCGCGTACCTCACCCTCGTACCCGTGGCGGCCCGCTGACGCGACGGCTACGCCGGCACGTGCACCGTCTCCACCCGACTCGTCACCAGCCGCTCCCGCTCCCGCCGCGCCGCCCGTCCGCCCAGCCGCAGGATCTGCGTGACGCCGAGCGCCTGCAGCACGAAGACGGCGGAGAAGGCCACCGTGTAGTCGTCGCCGGTGGCGTCCAGCAGCACGCCGATCGCGAACAGCGTGGTCATGGAGGCCACGAAGCCACCCATGTTGGTGATGCCGGAGGCCGTGCCCTGCCGCTCGGGCGGGTTCGCCGGGCGGGCGAAATCGAAGCCGATCATCGATGCCGGCCCGCACGCCCCGAGCACCACGCACAACACGACCAGCAGCCACATGGGGGCGTGCGGCCCGGGGTGGAACAGCGTCGCCGCCCACAGGACGGCCGTCGTGCCGACCGTGCCGAGCGCGAGCGGCAGCCGGGCCCCGTGGTGCCGGGCGACGATCTGCCCGTAGACCAGGCCGACGGCCATGTTGGACAGCACCACCAGCGTCAGGAGTTCACCGGCCGTGGCCCGGGACAGCCCCTGCGCCTCCACCAGGAACGGCAGGCCCCACAGCAGCAGGAACACCATCGCCGGGAACTGGGTCGTGAAGTGCACCCACAGGCCCAGCCGCGTCCCGGGTTCCCGCCAGGAAGCGGCGATCTGACGCCGTACGTAGGCCGTGCCCCGGTGCGCCACCGGCTCCGGCGCGTGGCCCTCCGGGTGGTCCTTGAGGAACAGCAGGACCAGCGCGAACACCACGGCCCCGGCGGCGGCGCTGCCCGCGAAGGCCGCGGTCCAGCCGACACCGTGCAGCAGCCGGGCCAGCACGAGCGTGGAGACCAGGTTGCCCGCCATGCCCACCAGACCCGCGAACTGCGCGACGAGCGGCCCGCGCCGGGCCGGGAACCACCGGGTGCCCAGCCGCAGCACACTGATGAACGTCAGCGCGTCACCGCAGCCGAGCAGCGCCCGCGAGGCGAGCGCCATGCCGTACGACGGGGAGAACGCGAAGCCCAGTTGCCCGGCCGTGAACAGCACCGCGCCGAGCGCGAGCACCTTCTTGGTGCCGAGCCGGTCGACGAGCAGGCCGACGGGTATCTGCATGCCCGCGTAGACCAGCAGCTGGAGGATGGAGAAGGTCGACAGCGCCGAGGCGTTGACGTGGAAGCGGTCGGCGGCGTCCAGGCCGGCCACGCCCAGGGAGGTGCGGAAGATGACCGCCACGAAGTAGACCGAGACGCCGACACCCCAGACGGCCAGGGCCCGCCGTCCGCCTGGGGGTGCTCCCTTCGGGGGAGGATCGCCCGGCAGCGCCGCCGAGCTCATCGGACCTCCCCCCGGGCCAGGTGGGAGAACCAGCCGACGTGGCGGTGGACGAGCCCGACGGCCGCCTCGGCGTCCCCCGCGCGCAGCGCGTCGAGGATCTCCTCGTGCTCCGCGAGGGTCTTGGCGATGCGGTCGGGGTGGGAGTGCATCACCGCCACACCCATGCGCAACTGGCGGTCGCGCAGCTGGTCGTAGAGGCGGGAGAGGATCTCGTTGCCGCCGCTGCGGACGATCTCGGCGTGGAAGCAGCGGTCGGTGACGGCGGCCCCGGCGAGGTCGCCGGCGGCGGCCTGCCTCTTCTGGCGAGCCAGCAGCTCCTCCAGGCGCTCGATGAGCCCGGGGGGCGCGGGCACGGCCTTGCGCGCCGCGTGCTCCTCGACGAGCAGCCGGGTCTCGACCACGTCGGCGATCTCCTGGGCGGAGACGGGCAGGACCAGGGCGCCCTTCTTGGGGTAGAGCCGGATCAGACCCTCGGCCTCCAGCCGGAGCAGCGCCTCGCGCACGGGGGTGCGCGAGACCCCGACGGCCTCGGCCAGCTCGCCCTCCGTGAGGAGCGTCCCGCCCTCGTAATGGCGCTCCAGGACGCCCTGTTTGACGTGGGTGTAGACGCGGTCGGCGGCGGGGGGTTGCTTCACGGCCAGAGTCATGCGAACAGCATAGATACAACAGGTGTGCATGGATGCATCCGTCCAGGATCCGGACGCGTATGTCACACGTCTGTGGCAAAGCAGGGGTCCCGCGCGGTGTGAGCACAACCAACTGTGCTACTTACAAGTCAGACACGTGCGGCCCCTTTCTCCTCGTCCTCAACTCGGCCGCACCGTTGGGGCATTCAACGCAATCGGGGTATCTGACTTGATAACCGGCATTAAGGGCACCCGTTTCCGCAGAGCCGCGGCCGTCGCCGTGACCACCGGCGCCATGCTTGCGACCGGAGCCCTCACCACCACGCAGGCGCAGGCCGCCGCCACGCCCTCGATCGCCGCCAAGGGCGGCTACGTGATGAACAACGCGACCGGCAAGTCGCTCTACACCAAGGCGGCCGACACCCGCCGCTCGACCGGCTCCACCACCAAGATCATGACCGCCCTGGTGGTGCTGAAGCAGTCGAACCTCAACCTGGACAGCAAGGTCACGGTCCAGAAGGCGTACAGCGACTACATCGTCGACAACAACTGGGCGTCCAACGCCAAGCTGATCGTCGGCGACAAGGTCACCGTCCGCCAGCTGCTGTACGGGCTGATGCTGCCGTCCGGCTGCGACGCGGCGTACGCGCTGGCCGACAAGTTCGGCTCGGGCTCGACGCGGTCCGCGCGCGTGAAGTCGTTCATCGGCAAGATGAACACCACCGCCAAGAACCTGGGTCTGAAGAACACCCACTTCGACTCGTTCGACGGCATCGGCAAGGGCGCCAACTACTCCACGCCGCGCGACCTGACGAAGCTCGCCAGCGCGGCGATGAAGAACTCCACGTTCCGCACGGTCGTCAAGACGAAGAAGTACACGGCGAAGACGACCACCAAGTCCGGCGGCACGCGGACGATGGCCCCGTGGGAGAACACCAACCCGCTGCTCAGCAGCTACACGGGCGCGATCGGTGTGAAGACCGGATCCGGCCCGGAGGCCGGGTACTGCCTGGTCTTCGCCGCCACCCGCAACGGCAAGACGGTCATCGGCACGGTCCTCTCCTCGACCAACGGAACCACGCGCAAGTCGGACGCGACGAAGCTGCTCAACTACGGCTTCACCAAGTAGGACCGCTCAACGGAAAGGGGGTTCACCGCCGTCGGCGGTGAACCCCCTTCCTCGTGTGCTCCGGCTACGCCCAGGAGATGAGCCGCTTGGGCTGCTCCAGGATCGCCGCCACGTCGGCCAGGACCTTCGAGCCCAGCTCGCCGTCGACCAGGCGGTGGTCGAAGGAGAGGGCCAGCGTGGTGACCTGACGCGGCTTCACCTTGCCCTTGTGGACCCACGGCTGGAGCTTGATCGCCCCGACCGCGAGGATCGCGGACTCGCCCGGGTTCAGGATCGGCGTGCCCGTGTCGACGCCGAAGACGCCGACGTTGGTGATCGTCACCGTGCCGCCCTGCATGGCCGCCGGGGACGTCCTGCCCTCGCGGGCCGTCGCCACCAGCTCGCCCAGCGACTCCGCCAGCTGCGGCAGCGTCTTGGCGTGGGCGTCCTTGATGTTCGGCACGATCAGGCCGCGCGGGGTCGCGGCCGCGATGCCCAGGTTCACGTAGTGCTTGACCACGATCTCCTGGGCGGCCTCGTCCCAGGACGCGTTGATCTCCGGGTTGCGCTTGATCGCGACCAGGAGCGCCTTGGCGATCAGCAGCAGGGGGTTCACGCGCAGGCCCGCGAACTCCTTGTCCTGCTTCAGCTCCTCGACCAGCTTCATCGTGCGCGTCACGTCCACCGTCACGAACTCCGTGACGTGCGGCGCGGTGAACGCCGAGCCGACCATCGCCGCCGCCGTCGCCTTGCGGACGCCCTTGACCGGGACGCGGGTCTCGCGCGCGGTGTCGAACGAGGCCGGGGCGGCGGCCGGGGCGGGCGTGGGCGCCGGCTCCGGTGCCTGCGGGGCGGCCGCGGCCACGGCCGCGTGCACGTCCTCGCGGGTGATGATGCCGTCCGGGCCGGTCGGGACGACCGTCGTCAGGTCGACGCCCAGGTCCTTGGCCAGCTTGCGGACCGGCGGCTTGGCCAGCGGGCGGTCCGCACCGGCCGGAGCCGGAACGGCCGGTGCCTGAGCCTGAATCTCCGGGGCGTGGCCGTTCAGCTCCGTGTGGATCGCCGTCGAGGCCTGCTGGACCGGGACCTCCGGGCCCTTGCGGGGGCGGCGGCGGGTGGAGGAGGTCGCCACCCCGTAGCCGACGAGGACCGGCTGGCGGCCGGATCCCCCGGACTTCGGCTCGGCCGCGGCCTCGGCGGCCTCCGGCTGCGGCTCGTCGGCGGGCGCGGGGGCGGCACCGCCGCTCACGTCGACCGCGATGATCGACGTGCCCACGTCGACCGTGGTGCCCTCCGGGAAGTGCAGCGCCCGGACCACGCCGTCGTAGGGGATGGGCAGCTCGACGGCCGCCTTCGCCGTCTCGACCTCGCACACCACCTGGCCGTCCGTGACCGTGTCACCGGGCTGGACGTACCACTTGAGGATCTCCGCCTCCGTGAGCCCCTCGCCCACGTCGGGCATCTTGAACTCGCGCACGGACGCTTCCGTCATCGTCGTCACGACCCTCTCCTCAGTACGCCAGCGAGCGGTCGACGGCATCCAGTACCCGGTCCAGGTTCGGCAGGTACTCCTCCTCCAGGCGGGCCGGCGGGTACGGGGCGTGGTAGCCGCCGACCCGGAGCACCGGGGCCTCCAGGTGGTAGAAACAGCGCTCCGTGATCCGGGCGGCGATCTCCGCGCCCGAGCCGAAGAACACCGGCGCCTCGTGGACGACGACCAGGCGGCGGGTCTTCTCCACCGAGGCCTGGACCGAGTCGAAGTCGAGCGGGGAGACCGAGCGCAGGTCCAGGACCTCCAGGCTCTTGCCCTCCTCGGCGGCCGCGTCGGCGGCCTCCTGGCAGAGCTTCACCATCGGGCCGTAGGCGGCCAGAGTCAGATCGGTGCCCTCGCGGACCACCCGGGCCTTGTGCAGCGGGCCCGGGATGGCCTCCGTGTTGACCTCGCCCTTGTCCCAGTAGCGGCGCTTGGGCTCGAAGAAGATCACCGGGTCGTCGCTCTGGATGGCCTGCTGCATCATCCAGTAGGCGTCCGAGGCGTTCGACGGGCTGACCACCTTCAGGCCCGCCACGTGCGCGAAGAGCGACTCGGGGGACTCCGAGTGGTGCTCGACCGCGCCGATGCCGCCGCCGTAGGGGATGCGCACGACGACGGGCATCTTGACCTTGCCCAGCGAGCGGGCGTGCATCTTCGCGAGCTGCGTGACGATCTGGTCGTACGCGGGGAAGACGAAGCCGTCGAACTGGATCTCCACCACCGGGCGGTAGCCGCGCAGGGCCAGGCCGACCGCGGTGCCGACGATGCCCGACTCGGCGAGCGGGGTGTCGATGACGCGGCTCTCGCCGAAGTCCTTCTGCAGGCCGTCCGTCACCCGGAACACACCGCCGAGCTTGCCGACGTCCTCACCCATGATCAGGACCTTGGGGTCGGACTCCAGAGCGTGGCGCAGCGACTCGTTGATCGCCTTGGCCAGTGCCATTTTCTCGGCCATCTCAGTTACCCCCCTCGTCGGCGAAGGACGCCTGGTACGCGGCGAACTGGGCGCGCTCCTCGTCGACCAGCGCGTGCCCGTCCGCGTAGACGTTCTCGAAGATCGCGAAGTGGTCCGGGTCCGGCATGGCACGGACCGCCTCGCGCACTCGCCTGCCCAACGCCTCGGACTCGGTCTCCAGTTCCGCGAAGAAACCCTCGTCCGCGTGGTTCGAGGCCTCCAGGTAGCGGCGCAGGCGCAGGATCGGGTCCTTGGCCTCCCAGGCCTGGCGCTCCTCGTCGCCCCGGTAGCGGGTGGGGTCGTCGGAGGTGGTGTGGGCGCCCATGCGGTACGTGAAGGCCTCGACGAGGGTCGGGCCCTCGCCGCTGCGCGCCCGCTCCAGCGCCCAGCGGGTGACCGCGAGGCAGCCGAGCACGTCGTTGCCGTCGACCCGGACGCCGGGGAAGCCGAAGCCCTGGGCGCGCTGGTAGATCGGCACGCGGGACTGCTTCTCGGTCGGCTCGGAGATGGCCCACTGGTTGTTCTGGCAGAAGAACACGACGGGGGCGTTGTAGACCGCGGAGAAGGTGAACGACTCGGCCACGTCGCCCTGGCTGGAGGCGCCGTCGCCGAAGTAGGCGATCACCGCGCTGTCGGCGCCGTCCTTGGCGACGCCCATCGCGTAGCCGGTGGCGTGCAGCGTCTGGGAGCCGATGACGATCGTGTAGAGGTGGAAGTTGTTGCCGCCCGGGTCCCAGCCGCCGTTGTTCACGCCGCGGAACATGCCGAGCAGGTTGGTCGGGTCCACGCCGCGGCACCAGGCGACGCCGTGCTCGCGGTAGGTGGGGAAGACGTAGTCGTCGTCGCGCAGGGCGCGGCCGGAGCCGATCTGGGCGGCCTCCTGGCCGAGCAGCGAGGCCCACAGGCCCAGCTCGCCCTGGCGCTGCAGGGAGGTCGCCTCGGCGTCGAAGCGGCGGGTGAGCACCATGTCGCGGTAGAGGCCGCGGAGCTCTTCCGGGGTGACACCGGCGACGTACTTGTCGAACTCGGCGTTCTTGACCCGCTTGCCCTCGGGCGTCAGCATCTGCACGAGCTGGGGCTCGGTGCCCTTCGCGCCGGCGTCCTTCTTGGCGGTGGTGCGGGTGGTGCGCTTGGTGCCGGTGGTGCCGGCCTTGCTTCCGGCGCTGCGTCGCGGTGTGCGCGCGGCAGTGCTCTCCACGGTCACGTGTGCTCCTCCGTCGGTCCGGCCCCGGGGTTGCCGGTAGGCCAGTGCGGCTCACCTGTTCTCGGCCCACGGGACACGGGGTGGGTGCCACTCGGCCGGGAACAGGCGTGACAGGTGCCCCGGCGAGCGCCCTGCAGAGAGCACGTTACCCAGTGCGCCACATTTCTGTGAAACCCCCTCTGACCTGCGATTTTGCTTGGAAATCCAAGTAAATCGAGAAGGCGGCGAAGGAGCCCTGGTCACAGCCTTGCAGGAGGCCGGAGCTACCGCACGTTAACCCGGTGACCCAGGTCACGGGAAGAGTCCTTTTCCGGGCGTGCCCCAACGGCACGCGCGCGTGGGCCCCGTCCCCGGGCCCCACGCGCGCGTGGATCATGCTTTTTTCCGGCGGTCAGCCGCCGCTCTCGCCGCCCGGGCCGCCGACGACTCCGGTCGTGGTGCCCGCGTCGGTGCCGCCGGCCGTGTCACCCGGCGGCGTCTCCCCCGGGTCCGTGGGCTCCTCACCGGTCGGCTCGCCGGTGGGCTCCTCGGTGGTCGGCTCGTCCGTCGGCTCGCCGGTGGGCGACTGCGGGGCGCTCTGCGACGGGGTGTAGGACGGGGTGTACGACGGCGTCCAGTTGCCGTTGCCGTTGCCCGTGCCGGTGCCGTCGTCCGTGGAGGTGTCGGTCGGCTCGTCGGTCGCCTCGTCGCTCGGCGTCTCGCTGGGCTTCTTCTCCTCGGCCGTCTGCGAGGAGGTCGGCGACTGCTTCTTGCTCGGGTCGTCCTTGCCGTCACCGGTGTTCTGCAGGGCCAGGGCGACACCCGCGGCGACGGCGATCACCGCGAGCACGGCGAGGATCCACAGCTTGCCGCGGCCGGTGCCCCGGTTGCCCTGCCCCTCGAAGCCGCCGTCGTCCCCGTTGCCGTAGCCCGCGGGCAGGAGGGGCGAGGCGATCTGCGTGGTGCCGGAGGCGTCGCCGGGGTGGCCCATCACGGCCGTGCCGGCGAAGCCGCCCGAGGGGGTGTGCCGGCCCTCGTGCATGTCGACCGGGCCGGTGTTCCAGGTGCCGGTGTGGCCGCCCTGGTCGTAGAGCATCTGCAGCGCGTACTGGACCAGCCCGCGCATCTCCTCGGCCGTCTGGAAGCGGTCGTCGGGATCCTTGGCGAGGGAGCGCATGACCAGGCCGTCCAGCTCCGGCGGGCAGGCGTCGGAGGCCTCGGACGGCGGGGTCGGGATGTCCTGGACGTGCTGGTAGACCACCGACAGCGGGGTCTCGCCGGTGAAGGGCGGGCGCAGCGAGAGCAGCTCGTAGAGCAGGCAGCCCGTGGCGTACAGGTCGGAGCGGTGGTCGACGGCCTTGCCGAGTGCCTGCTCGGGGGAGAGGTACTGCGGCGTGCCCATGACCATGCCGGTCTGGGTCATCGTCGTGGAGGCGCCGTGCAGGGCGCGGGCGATGCCGAAGTCCATCACCTTCACGGCGCCGTTGTGCGTGATGATGACGTTGGCCGGCTTGATGTCGCGGTGCACGATGCCGTGCTGGTGCGAGTAGGCGAGCGCCTCCAGCACCCCCGAGACGATGATCAGCGCCTGCTCGGGACCGGGCGCCTCGGCGTTCAGCAGCAGGTCGCGGATGGTGCGGCCCTCGACCAGCTCCATGACGATGTACGGCACGGACTGGCCGCCGACGAAGTCCTCGCCGGAGTCGTACACGGCGACGATCGCGTGGTGGTTGAGGCCGGCGACCGACTGCGCCTCACGCGTGAAGCGCGCCTTGGACACCGGGTCCTCGGCGAGGTCGGAGCGGAGCAGCTTGACGGCGACGGTGCGCCCGAGGCGGACGTCCTCGGCGGCGAACACCTCGGCCATGCCGCCCCGGCCGAGCCTGTGGGTCAGCCGGTACCGGCCGTCCCCGACCAGCCCGCCGTTCCCCCAGGACTCCGGCGCGTCCGACATGCCGCCGCCAGTCGCCTCGGGGTCGGACGGGCCCTGAGCGCGCTGCTGCTGTGCCATCAGTCCTCGCCGTCGTTTCTGCCCGCGGTGCGCGCGGTGTTGTTACGGTCTCCGTCGGCCACGCTACAGCCTCCGCGCAAGCCTCCGGTCCGAGACGGGGTGCCAGGACCGGCACGAGACGGACGGGCCATGAAACCTTCACTCCGCACTGTCGTGCAAATTCCGTGTGCTGGCCGTACGCCCCCTGTAACGCTTCCGCGACGCTTCTTTCGCGTACGGTCACGGAACGGGCACCGAGCTTGACGTGTCAGTGCCCTGGGGCAGACTTGGCCGGGAATGACGGTGTGGATCAACGACGCGACAGTCGGTGGCGCCTGCAGGGGCTACGGGGGACGGGAACATGAGCCAGGACGGCGCACAGGGCCAGTACACGGGGCGGGCGCTCGCCAATGGCCGCTATCAGCTGCGCGACCTGCTCGGCCAGGGCGGCATGGCCTCGGTGCACCTCGCGTACGACAGCGTGCTCGACCGGCAGGTCGCCATCAAGACACTGCACACGGACCTCGGGCGGGAGCAGGCCTTCCGCGAGCGGTTCCGCCGCGAGGCCCAGTCCGTGGCCAAGCTCACGCACACCAACATCGTCTCGGTCTTCGACACCGGCGAGGACACCCTCGACTCCATGACGACGCCGTACATCGTCATGGAGTACGTCGAGGGCCGCCCGCTCGGCTCGGTGCTCGACGAGGACGTGCGGCAGCAGGGCGCGATGCCCGCCGACAAGGCGCTCAAGATCACCGCCGACGTGCTGGCCGCGCTGGAGATCAGCCACGAGATGGGCCTCGTCCACCGGGACATCAAGCCGGGCAACGTGATGATGACCAAGCGCGGTGTGGTCAAGGTCATGGACTTCGGCATCGCCCGCGCCATGCAGTCGGGTGTGACGTCGATGACGCAGACCGGCATGGTCGTCGGCACCCCGCAGTACCTGTCGCCGGAGCAGGCCCTCGGCCGCGGCGTCGACGCCCGCTCCGACCTCTACTCGGTCGGCATCATGCTGTTCCAGCTCGTCACCGGGCGGCTGCCGTTCGACGCCGACTCGCCGCTGGCCATCGCGTACGCGCACGTCCAGGAGGAGCCGCCGGTCGCGTCCACGATCAACCGGGCGCTGCCGCCGGCCGTGGACGCGCTGATCGCCCGCGCCCTGAAGAAGAACCCGAACGAGCGCTTCCCGAGCGCGGAGGCCATGCGCGGCGAGTGCCTGCGCGTGGCGGCGTCCTTCCAGGCCGCGCCGCCGAGCATCGTGCCGGGCACGCAGGCGCAGAGCGGCGCGGGCGTCGGCTCGGCCGTGTTCCCGCCGGTCGACCAGGCGACCCCGGCGCCCTCGGGCCAGGTGCAGACGCCGTACCAGCCGGCCCCGCCGCCGAACCCGTACGGCACGCCCACCCCGTCCCCGGCCTACGGCTATCCGCAGCAGGGCGGCTACCAGACGCCGAACCCGGCCGCGTACTCCCCGCAGCCCGGGCCGTCGACCCCGCCGCCGTACAACCTGACGCCCCAGTCCGGGTCCGCGCCCGCGGGCGGCGGCCGGAGCAGCAAGCCGGTGATCATCGGCTCGGTCATCGTGTCCGTCGTCGCGGTCGGCGGCCTCGTCACGGCGCTGCTCCTCAGCGGCGGCAGCGAGGACGACAAGGGCGGCGGCAGCGGCAGCGCGAGCGCGTCGGCCTCCGCGGAGAAGAAGCCCGGCTACCGGGGTCCGGACACCACGCGCACGATCGAGACCACGGAGTGCACCGAGCCGCAGGAGTCGTACAACGACCCGGAGAAGATCGAGCTCCCGGACTTCAAGTTCAAGGACATCCAGTCGGTGAAGGCCTGCGCCCAGGCGGCCGGCTGGCAGATCGACACCAAGGACGTCGACGAGAACACCTACGGCGACGGCACGGTCATGAACCAGTTCCCGTCCAAGGGCACCGACGTCGACCCGGACGACATGCCGACGATCGAGCTCAACGTCTCGACGGGCAACCCGCCGTCCTGACGGCCCGGGCGGTACGGACATGAGGAAGGGCCCGGCGGCTTCGGCCGCCGGGCCCTCGCGTCCGTGGAGCTCTGCCGGGGTCTTACAGGTACGGGCCGCCGGACCGGCCGCCGAGCTGCTGCTCGTCGGGGCCGTCGCCGCCGACGCCGGGCGGGAGGGCGCGGCGCATCTGCTCCAGCTGGGCGCGGGCCGCCATCTGCTGGGCGAACAGCGTCGTCTGGATCCCGTGGAAGAGACCCTCCAGCCAGCCGACCAGCTGGGCCTGCGCGATGCGCAGTTCCGCGTCGCTCGGGGTCGCCTCGTCCGTGAAGGGCAGGGAGAGCCGCTCCAGTTCCTCGACCAGCTCGGGCGCCAGACCGTCCTCCAGCTCCTTCACCGAGCTGGCGTGGATCTCCTTGAGCCGGACCCGGCTGGCCTCGTCCAGGGGAGCCGCGCGCACTTCCTCCAGAAGCTGCTTGATCATGCTGCCGATCCGCATGACCTTGGCGGGCTGCTCCACCATCTCCGTCACCGGGGTCTCGCGGGAGTCGTCGTCTCCGTTGCCGCCACCGAGCGCCATGCCGTCCTGGCCGACCACCAGGATCTGCGGGTTCTCCGGCGACCTTTCGTTCCTCGGCTTCTCCATGCCGCCATTCTCTCGCACGCCTGCACCTCACCTGTGTGGTGCCCCCGGGTGAGGCTGATCCACCGTGTCCGAGGAGACGCGCCGCCCGGGTGCCGGGTTGCTCCGCCCCGGGCCGTTCCCTCTCCCGGGTGAGGGCCGGGATTCCGGCGCCCGTCGGCGATTCCGTCCGTCGGCCGAACCCGGAGTGCCGCGGGGGCGGGGTGGTGTGAGGCTGATGGCCTCGATAAAACCGAACTTGCCGTTTCTGCCCCACCGGGCACGGCGGGAGGGGGTCACTCCCGTGACTCCATGGCTACGCGCACTGCGGGCGACGGGACTTGTGGTCGTCCTGGGGGCGGGCGCGGTCGTCTCGCCGTACGGGGCCGTGCGGTCCCACGCCGAGGAGGCCGGGGCCGTCGCCGCCCCGTCCGCCCGGCCCGCCCCGTCCGGGACCGGGGAGCCCTCACGGGCCGGGAGCCGGGCGGGCGAGGGGCGGGAGCGCCCGGGGCGGCCGGAGAGCACCGAGGAGGAGCCGGACCCCGCTGAGCGCACGGCCGTGCCCGAGGCGTCCCGCGCGGCCCTTCCGCCGCCCACCGCCCCGGCGGAGCCGCCCGTACGGGAGGCCGCCGCCGCCCGCGCCGACCGCCCCGCCGGCCCGGTCCTGCGGATCCTGCCGCTGGGCAGCGGGCTGATACTGATCGGCCTCGGTCTCGCCTTGGCGTTCGTCGGACTCCGCCTGCGCCGCCCGGGCCCGTACTAGGCGCTCCGCGGGAGATCGGCAGCACGTCGCCGCCGTCACCTGACGGCCATCGTCTGCCCCCGCCAAGGGCCCGCGGCCTCGACCACGACGGGCATCGACTGCCCCCTCCGCGGGCCTACGACCGCGCCCGGGGCGGCTGGCGCCTCCGCTGAGGACCCGCGGCCGGTGGGCGACGGCAGCCTCCGGCAAGGCGGACGACCCGGGGCCGGTGGGCGGCAGCCGCCTCCGACAAAGGGCTGCGGCCTCGACCACGATGGGCCTCGACTGCCCCCGCCGCGGGCCTACGGCCTTGCCCAGGGCAGCGACCGCCTCCCGCGAAGGACGCGCGGCCTCGACCAGGATGGGCATTGACTGCCCCCGCCGCGGGCCTACGGCCTTGCCCAGGGCAGCGACCGCCTCCCGGAGGACGCGCGGCTTCGGCCACAGTGGGCATCGGCCGCGTCCGGCAAGGACCCGTGGCCGTGCCCACGATGGGCGTCAGCCGCCTCCGGCAACGGCCCGCTTCGACCACGGTGGGCGGCGGCCCTCGCCAAGGACCCGGGGCCGGTGGGCATCGGCCGCCTCCGGCAAGGCGGACGACCCGTGGCCGGTGGGCGGGAGTCGCCTCCGGTGAAGGCCCGCGGCCGTGCCCACCGTGGGCATCGGTTGGCTCCGGCAGGGCTCGGGGCGGTCGGCCCTCTGCCTTCCTTCACCCCCGGCCGCGGCGGCCTCGCTAGGCGTCCCGGGGCGCGATCAACAGCACCTTGCCCACGTGGCCGCTCTCCTCCACCACCCGGTGCGCGGCGGCCGCCTCCGGCATCGGCAGTTCGCGGTCGACGACCGGGCGCAGCCGGCCGCCGGCGAACAGCGGCCAGACGTGCTCGCGGACGGCCGCGACGATGGCCGCCTTCTCCTCCTGCGGCCGGGCCCGCAGCGACGTGGCGGTGATGGCGGCCCGCTTGGCGAGCAGGGCGCCGATGTTCAGCTCGCCCTTGACGCCGCCCTGCATGCCGATGATCGCGAGCCTGCCGTTGACGGCGAGCGCCCTGACGTTGCGCTCCAGGTACCTGGCTCCCATGTTGTCGAGGATGACGTCGGCCCCGGCACCGTCCGTGGCCTTCCTGACCTCCTCGACGAAGTCCTGCTCGCGGTAGTTGACCAGGATGTCCGCGCCCAGCTCGGCGCACCGGTCCAGCTTCTCCTTCGTGCCGGCCGTGACGGCGACCCGCGCGCCGACGGCCTTGGCCAGCTGGATGGCCATGGTGCCGATGCCGCTGGAGCCGCCGTGCACGAGCAGCGTCTCGCCCGGGCGCAGGTGGGCGACCATGAAGACGTTCGACCAGACCGTGCAGACCACCTCGGGCAGCGCCGCGGCCTGCTTCAGGTCCACGCCCTCGGGCACGGGCAGCAGTTGCCCGGCCGGGAAGACCACCTTCTCGGCGTAGCCGCCGCCGGCCAGCAGCGCGCACACCTCGTCGCCGA
Source organism: Streptomyces sp. NPDC094143 (assembly GCF_040303825.1). NCBI lineage: Bacteria > Bacillati > Actinomycetota > Actinomycetes > Kitasatosporales > Streptomycetaceae > Streptomyces > Streptomyces sp. NPDC094143. Next base: position 339,454 of record NZ_JBEOTZ010000002.1, on the reverse strand, counting down.
TGTTCCAGCCGGAGACGCCCGGGCCGAGCTCGGCGACGCGCCCGGAGCACTCCAGGCCCGGGTAGGGGGAGGCGCCGGGCGGCGGGTCGTAGAAGCCCTGCCGCTGCAGGAGGTCGGCGCGGTTGACGGCCCCGGCCGTCACCTCGACCAGGACCTCGCCCTCGCCGGGCACCGGGTCGGGGACCTCGTCCCAGACCAGCGCCTCGGGCCCACCGGGTTCGGGAATCGTGATCGCATACATGAAGGGGACGCTACCCCCAGGTCCCGGGACCGAGTCCGCTCCGTCGCCGGGCCGGTGCCCGCTGGGCCATTGGTCGGGTCCTCGCGAAAACCGGTGTGCGGGACCGATGAGTTTGCGCGACGGTGAAGGTCTCCCCATGCGTAGCCCCCGTGCACCGGAAGGACCCGAAGCATGAGCACGCAGACGTCCGGCCTTGCGATCGAGACCGCAGGGCTGGTGAAGACCTTCGGCGAGACGAGGGCCGTCGACGGAGTCGACCTGGCCGTGCCCGCGGGCACGGTCTACGGCGTCCTCGGCCCGAACGGCGCCGGCAAGACCACCACCGTGAAGATGCTCGCCACGCTCCTGCGGCCGGACGGCGGTCAGGCGCACGTCTTCGGGCACGACGTGGTCCGCGAGGCCGACGAGGTGCGCGGCCGGGTGAGCCTCACCGGCCAGTACGCCTCGGTCGACGAGGACCTCACCGGCACGGAGAACCTGGTCCTGCTGGGCCGGCTGCTCGGCCACCACAAGAAGGCCGCCCGGGAGCGGGCCGCGCAGCTCCTTGAGGCCTTCGGGCTCACGGAGGCGGCGGGCAAGCAGGTCAAGCAGTACTCGGGCGGCATGCGGCGCCGGATCGACATCGCCGCGTCCATCCTCAACACCCCCGACCTGCTGTTCCTGGACGAGCCGACGACCGGCCTGGACCCGCGCAGCCGCAACCAGGTGTGGGAGATCGTGCGGGCCGTGGTCGCCCAGGGCACCACCGTGCTGCTGACCACGCAGTACCTGGACGAGGCGGACCAGCTGGCGTCCCGGATCGCCGTCATCGACCGCGGCCGGGTGATCGCCGAGGGCACCAAGGGCGAGCTGAAGTCGTCGGTCGGCGCCGGATCGGTCCATCTGCGACTGCGCGACGCCGACCAGCGACCCCTCGCGGCCGACCTGCTGCACCGAACGCTCGACGCGCGGGTGCAGCTGGAGCCCGACCCGGTGGCCCTGACCGCCCGCCTCGGCACGGCGGCCGGCGACGACTCGGCCGCCGAGCAGGCCGCCCGCGCGCTGAGCGAGCTGGCCCGGGCCGGGATCACCGTGGACAACTTCTCCCTGGGCCAGCCCAGCCTGGACGAGGTGTTCCTCGCCCTCACCGGGCACGACACGCACGACTCCCCCGACCACTCCACCGACCGGAAGGACGAGGTGGCGGCATGAGCACCGCGACGACCGCCGAGAGCAAGGAACTCGCCCCCGTCAGCACCGAGTCCCTCGCCGCGCTGCTCATCGCCAAGGAGCGGCCGCCGCGGCCCAGCGCCTGGTCGGCGTCGATGACTTTCGGCTGGCGGGCGATCCTGAAGATCAAGCACGTGCCGGAGCAGCTGTTCGACGTCACGGCGTTCCCGATCATGATGGTGCTGATGTACACGTACCTGTTCGGCGGGGCGCTGGCCGGCTCGCCGAAGGAGTACATCCAGTTCCTGCTGCCGGGCATCCTCGTGATGTCGGTCGTGATGATCACGATGTACACGGGCGTCTCGGTGAACACCGACATCGAGAAGGGCGTCTTCGACCGGTTCCGCAGCCTGCCGATCTGGCGGCCGTCGACGATGGTCGGCTACCTGCTGGGCGACGCCCTGCGGTACACGATCGCGTCGGTGGTGATGCTGACCGTCGGCATGATCCTCGGCTACCGGGCGGACGGCGGGGTCGGGGGAGTGCTCGCCGGGATCGCGCTGCTGGTGCTGTTCTCGTTCGCCTTCTCGTGGATCTGGACGATGTTCGGGCTGCTGCTGCGCACCGAGAAGTCGGTGATGGGCGTCAGCATGATGGTGATCTTCCCGCTCACCTTCCTGTCCAACGTCTTCGTCGACCCGAAGACCATGCCGGGCTGGCTGCAGGCGTTCGTCAACAACAGTCCCGTCACGCACCTGGCGTCGGCGGTGCGCGGTCTGATGGCCGGCGACTGGCCGGCTGCCGAGATCGCCTGGACGCTGGGCTGGGCCGGACTGTTCGTGCTGGTCTTCGGGCCCGTGACGATGCGGCTGTACAACCGCAAGTAGCGCTGACGCACGTGACCGGCCCCCGCGCACGAGGTGAGTGCGCGGGGGCCGGTCGGGTGTCCGCCCGGGGCTGCGGGCGCCGTCAGTCGCGGTGGAGGGGCCGGATGTCGGGCGCGACCCGCGTCTCCGGTGTCTTGCGGACGATGGTGATCAGGCGGTCGGCGAGCTCCAGCCTCCCCACCGCCGGGTCGTCGTAGCCGAGTACCCGGTGCCCGCGTATGACGCTGACGACCAGGTCGGCGACCTCGCGCGGCGTCTTGCCCACCTCCGCCTTGACGACCGGACGCTCGATGATGTCGAGCCCGCTGCCCTGGTGGATCAAATCCTCCATCACCATGCCCGCGGAGGGACTGAGCACGGAGAGGCCGAGCAGCCGGCCGGCGGCGCTCGCGCTGGTGATGACGGCGTCGGCGCCGGACTGCTTGAGCAGCGGCGCGTTCTCCTCCTCGCGCACCGCGGCCACGATCTTCGCCCCCCGGTTGAGCTGCCGGGCCGTCAGCGCCACCAGCACCGCCGTGTCGTCGCGCTGCGTGGCGATGATGATCTGGCGGGCCTTGTGCACCTCGGCCCGCTTCAGCACCTCGCTGCGGGTCGCGTCCCCGACGATGCCCGCGTAGCCCTCGGCGGTCGCCGCGTCTATCACCTTGGAACTGGGGTCGACCACGACGACCTGCTCCTTCTTCAGCCCCGTCGCACAGACGGTCCGGATCGCCGACCGGCCCTTGGTGCCGAAGCCGATGACGACGGTGTGATCGCGCAAGGTGGACCTCCAGCGGGTCAGTCGCCACTCCTCCCGGGTGCGCTCGGTGAGGGCTTCGAGGGTGGTACCGACCAGGATGATCAGGAACAGCACGCGCAGAGGCGTGATGATGAGGATGTTGGTGAGCCGGGCGCTTTCGCTGGCCGGGGTGATGTCACCGTAGCCGGTGGTGGAGAGAGTGACGGTGGCGTAGTAGAAGGCGTCGAGAAAGCTGACGCCCCCGCCCGCGTTGTCGTTGTAGCCGCTGCGGTCGGCGTAGACGATCAGCGCGGTCACGACGAGGACCAGCAGGGCGACGGAGAGCCGTTTGGCGACCTGGCGGAACGGGTGCTCCACCACTTTCCTCGGGAGTGACACCCGGTGGGTCACCAGATGCTCGTCGGCCTGGCGGGCGATCACGTCCTGGCCCGGAAGTTTCACGTGAAACACACCCCGATTCCTGCGGACGCCCAGGGCAGGTCGAGCAGTTCCGCCTCCTGCCCGGGATGTGCGCCGCCGGGCGGTACGACGGCCAGTGCGTCGGCCGCGGCGATGCCGCGCAGCATGGCCGGGCCGTTGTAGTGCAGCGGCACGGCGTGGTCGCCGCGCAGGGCGACGGGGACGAGCCGTGTGTCGTGCGGGTGCCCGTGGACCCCGTCCCGCAGCGCCAGGGTGTACGCCTCCGGGGCCGGGCGCGCGGCGAGGATCCGCAGCAGCGGCTCGGCGAGCGTCAGCAGCCCGGAGACGGCGGCGAGCGGATTGCCCGGCAGGCCGACCAGGTGCTGGGTCTGCGTGGTGCGCGCCAGCAGCATGGGGTGACCGGGGCGGACCTTGACGCCGTCGACGAGGAGTTCGGCTCCGAGCCGGCGCAGCGTGGGGTGGACATGGTCGACGGGTCCCGCCGCGGTGCCGCCGGTGGTGACGACGATGTCCGCCTCGGAGGTGCCGATCGCCTCGTGCAGGGCGTCGGCGTCGTCGCCGACCCGCCGTACGGCGGTGACCTCGGCGCCGAGCGCCCGGAGCCAGGGCGGCAGCATCGGGCCGAGGGCGTCCCGGATCAGCCCGTCGTGCGGCAGTCCTTCGGTGAGCAGTTCGTCGCCGAGGACGAGGACGTCGGCCCGGGGGCGCGGAACGGCGGTGACGGCGTCGTACCCGGCCGCCGCGGCGAGCCCGAGCACGGCCGGGGTGACGAGGGTGCCGACGGGCAGGAGCTGGTCACCGGTGCGGCATTCCTGGCCGCGCGGGCGGATGTCCTGGCCGGTCGTGACGTCCCGGGTCGCGTAGAGGCGGCCCTTGTCGTCGGTCCGGCCGTGCTCGGTGCGCAGTACGGCGCTGGTGTCCTGGGGGATGCGGGCGCCGGTGGCGATGGGAACGGCCTCACCGTCGGTGAGACGCGCGGGCCCGGCGTGCCCGGCCAGGACGCCCTCGTCCCGTACGGCCCAGGGGGCGGGACCGGCGACCGCCCAGCCGTCCATCGCCGAGGTGTCGAAGGAAGGGAGGTCGGTGAGGGCGTCGAGCGGGACGGCCAGGGTGAGGCCGAGGGCGGCGCCCAGCGGCACGGAGACGGGGGCGCGACGAGCGGCCCGGACGGCGTCGCGCGCGGCCCGTTCGGCGACGGCCCTGGCCTCCGGCCACGGGGTCGCGCGGTGCCGGCCGTCGGGGGCGGGGGTGTCCTGACGGTCGGGGGCATGAGTGCCGTCCGTCGCGCCCCGGGCGGCGGGACGGGACGCGTAGCGGCCGTTGCTGTCGCTCACGAGGGCGAGCACCTCCTCGACGTCGAGGTCCTCGGCGTCCTCACCGGTGCGGCTGCCGGGCGGCGTCATCCGGCGTCCGGCCGGGTGTCGGGGGTGGCGTCGGAGGCGACGTCGGCCCGGGTGGCGGGGGTGGCGTCGGAGGCGACGTCGGCCCGGGTGGCGGGGGTGGCGTCGGGGGCGACGTCGGCCCGGGTGGCGGCGGGGTCGGACGGCGCGGCTGAGGAGGTGCTCTCCTCGGCCCAGCGCGCCGCGAGCGCCGCGGCCTTGCGGGCGGCCTCGGCGACCGCCTCGGGGCCGCCGCCCGCCCGTGCGGCCGCGTAGCCGACGAGGAAGGTGGTCAGCGGCGCCGCGGGCCTGGCCACTGAGTGCGCGGCGTCGCGGGCGAGGTCGAGCAGGCCGCGGGTGTCGACGTCGAGGTCGATGCCCAGTTCGTCCCTGACGGCGGTGATCCATTCATCCAACACGTGCCCATGCTCCCTGATACGTGCCCTGGCGGTGGCGATGTCGTCCCAGGTGTCGCAGTCGAAGGACGCGACGGGATCGGCGATGCGGGTGAGGTGCAGCCCGGCGACCAGGCGCCGCAGCGGCAGACCGTGCGGCGAGCCGTGCCGGGCGGTGAGGAGCGCGAGCGTCTCGCGCAGGCGCGGCGCGCGGTACGCGGCCACGAGCGGCTGGTCGCGGCCGTCGGGGTCGGTCAGCAGCACGCCGTCGGCGCCGCTCGCGCGCAGCGTGTCCAGAAGCCGGCCGACGGTCGTCGCGCCGAGGAACGGCAGGTCGGCGGAGACCACCACGACGTGCTCGGCGGTGGTGTGCCGCAGTCCGGCGTCGAGCGCGGCGAGCGGGCCGCCGCCGGGCGGGTCCTCACGGGCCCAGGTCACGGGACGCGCGGTCGGCCGGGGCGCGGCGACCACGACGGTGTCGGCGGCGCCAGCGCACGCCGCGAGCACGCGGTCGAGCAGGGGCCGCCCGCCCACGCGCACACCGGGTTTGTCCGCGCCGCCGAGGCGCCGTGCGGCACCGCCGGCGAGCACGACGGCGTCGTACGCGACGGGGTCGCCCCGCCGCTCGGGGCCGGTCGCGGCCCCGGGTTCCTTGGGGGGCTGGTGTGCGCTCACCCCCCGAGTATGCGTGCCCCCGCGATCACACGGAACGCGGGGGAAGCGACGCGCTCACGAGCGGCAGCTCGCGGACGGAACAGGAATCACAGCGTCCGCAGCAGCACCGCCGGTTGTTCCACGCAGTCCGCCACGTACCGCAGGAAACCGCCCGCCACGCCGCCGTCGCACACCCGGTGGTCGAAGGTGAGCGAGAGCTGCACGACCTGGCGCACCGCGAGCTCGCCCTCGTGCACCCACGGCTTGGGGACGATGCGGCCGACGCCGAGCATGGCTGCCTCGGGGTGGTTGATGATCGGGGTGGAGCCGTCGACGCCGAAGACGCCGTAGTTGTTCAGCGTGAACGTCCCGCCGGTGAGGTCCGCCGGGGTCAGCGTCCCGGCCCGGCCCGCCTCGGTGAGCCGGGCGAACTCCGCGGTCAGCGACTCGGCGTCGCGCGCGTGCGCGTCCCGTACGACCGGGACGACCAGCCCGCGGTCGGTCTGCGCCGCGAAGCCCAGGTGCACGTGGTCGAACCGGACGATCTCCCTGACCTCCGTGTCCACCGTCGAGTTGAGCTCCGGGAAGCGGGCCAGGCCGGCGGTGCAGATCCGGGCCAGCAGGGCCAGGAGGGAGATCTTCGGGCCGCCGGCCGCGTTCATGGCCGTGCGGGCCCGCATCAGCTCCGTGGCGTCGGCGTCCACCCAGCAGGTCGCGTCCGGGATCTCCCGGCGGCTGCGCGCCAGCTTGTCGGCGACGGCACCGCGGACGCCCTTGAGGGGCGTGCGGATCTCGCCGGGGGCCGCGGTCGCGGAGGACCGGATCGCGGGGGACTGCACCGCGGAGGACCGGACAGCGGAGGGCTGGACTGCGGGGGACTGGACCGCGGAGGACCGGATCGCGGAGGATGCCGCGCCCGCCGTCTGCGGCCCGGGCACGTGCGGCTCCGCCGCCGTGGTCGCCGTGGTGCCGCGGCCCGCCGCGCGCAGCGCGTACTCCACGTCCGCCCGCAGGATCAGCCCGTCCGGGCCGGAGCCGGTCAGCTCGCGCAGGTCGAGGCCGTTCTGCCGGGCCAGCCGGCGGACCAGGGGCGAGATCACCGGGACGGGTCCGTCGTCAACGGCGACACCGCCCGCGTGCCCGTTCACCGGGCCGGTGGGACCACCGGCCGCCGCCGGTACGGCCGCGCCGGCACCGCCGCCCGGGGCGGCCTCGGCCCGCCCGCTCCCGGCGGCGCCGGGACGCGCGCCACCGGCCGCGGCCGCCGCGGAGGCGCCCGTCACCGGCCGTCCCGGCCGGACCCTGCGGCGCCGCGCGGGCGCCTCGGACGTGCCGTAACCGACGAGGACGTTGCCCGAACCGTCACCGCCGGCACGGGACGAACCGTCACCGCCGGCACGGGACAAGCCCTCGCCCCCGGCACCCGACGAGGAGCCGGCACCGGTTCCGGACGGGCTGCCCGCACCGGTTCCGGCGGAGCCCCGCGTACCGGCCTCGGCCGGCCCGTCGGCGCCGGGGTCCGCGCTGTCGCCGGACGGCGTCCGCTCCCCCACCGCCACCGTGATCAGCGGGGCTCCGACGGGCAGCTCCTGGCCCTCCTCGCCGAAGCGGGCCGTGACCACGCCGCCGTAGGGGCAGGGCACCTCGACCATCGCCTTGGCCGTCTCGACCTCGACGACCGGCTGGTCGATGGCGACCACGTCACCGACCTCGACCAGCCAGCGCACGATCTCCGCCTCGGTGAGCCCCTCTCCGAGGTCGGGCAGCTTGAACTCCAGCACCTGTGCCATCAGCTCTCGGCCTCCCACTGCAGGCGCCCCACGGCGTCCAGGATCCGGTCCACACCGGGCAGGTGGTGACGCTCCAGCATCGGCGGCGGGTACGGCACGTCGAACCCGGCCACACGCAGCACCGGCGCCTCCAGGTGGTGGAAGCAGCGCTCCGTGACCCGGGCCGCGATCTCTCCGCCCGGGCCCCCGAAGGACCCCGACTCGTGGACCACGACCGCGCGTCCCGTCCGCCGCACCGAGGCGCACACCGTCTCGTCGTCGAACGGCACCAGGGAGCGCAGGTCGACGACTTCGAGGTCCCAGCCCTCGGCCCGGGCCGCCTCGGCCGCCTCCATGCAGACGGGTACGGACGGCCCGTACGTGATGAGCGTGGCGCTCCGGCCCGAGCGCCGCACCACCGCGCGGCCGATGGGTTCAACGGGCGCGGGCTCCTCGGGGTTCCAGGAGTCCTTGGACCAGTACAGCCGCTTGGGCTCCAGGAAGACGACCGGGTCGTCGGAGGCGATGGAGGCGCGCAGCAGCCCGTAGGCGTCGGCGACCGTCGCGGGCGTGACGACATGGAGCCCCGGAGTCGCCATGTAGTACGCCTCGGAGGAGTCGCTGTGGTGCTCGACGCCGCCGATCCCGCCGCCGTAGGGGACACGGATGGTGATCGGCAGGGGCATCTTGCCGCGGGTGCGGTTGCGCATCTTGGCCACGTGCGAGAGGAGCTGCTCGAACGCCGGGTAGGCGAACGCGTCGAACTGCATCTCCACGACCGGGCGCAGGCCGTACATGGCCATGCCGACGGCGGTGCCGAGGATGCCCGCCTCGGCCAGCGGGGTGTCCGTGCAGCGGTCCTCGCCGAACTCCTTGGCGAGTCCGTCGGTGACGCGGAAGACGCCGCCCAGGGTGCCGACGTCCTCGCCCATGACATGCACGGCGGGGTCGGCGGCCATGGCGTCGCGCAGCGCGCGGGTGAGGGCCTGTGCCATGGTGGCCGGCTTGACGGCGACGGTGGTCATCGGTGCGTGCCCTCCTCCGGCTCGGCCTCGGCCTCCAGCTCGGCCCGCAGCTGCTCCCGCTGCTCCAGCAGCTGGGGCGTGGGCTCGGCGTAGACGTGGGTGAACAGGTCCATGGGGTCGAGGACCGGGTCCTGGTTCATCTGCTCGCGCAAGGAGGCGGCCATGGTCTCGGCGTCCTGGCGGGCGGCCTCGATGCCTGCCTCGTCGAGCAGGCCGCGCGCGGTCAGCTCGCGCTCCAGCAGCACGATCGGGTCGTGCTCGCGCCAGGCCTCGACCTCGGCGTCGCCCCGGTAGCGGGTCGCGTCGTCGGCGTTGGTGTGCGCGTCCATGCGGTAGGTGATCGCCTCCACCAGGACGGGACCGCCGCCCGCGCGCGCGTGGCGCACCGCGTCGGAGAGCACCTCGTGCACGGCGGCGGCGTCGTTGCCGTCTACCAGGCGGCCGGGCATGCCGTAGCCGACGGCCTTGTGGGCCAGCGACGGGGCCGCGGTCTGCTTGGCCAGCGGCACGGAGATCGCGAAGCCGTTGTTCTGCACGAGGAAGACGACCGGGGCCTGCCAGACGGCGGCGAAGTTCAGCGCCTCGTGGAAGTCGCCCTCGCTGGTGCCGCCGTCGCCGACCATGGCCAGCGCGACCACGTCGTCGCCCTTGAGGCGGGCGGCGTGCGCGAGGCCCACGGCGTGCGGCAGCTGCGTGGCCAGCGGGGTGGACAGGGGGGCGACCCGGTGCTCGTACGGGTCGTAGCCGGTGTGCCAGTCGCCGCGCAGCAGCGTGAGCGCCTGGGCCGGCTCCACACCGCGGGCGACCACGGCGAGGGTGTCGCGGTAGCTGGGGAAGAGCCAGTCCTGCTCCTGGAGCACCATCGCGGCGGCGACCTCGCAGGCCTCCTGCCCGGTGGTGGAGGGATAGACGGCGAGGCGGCCCTGCTTGGTGAGGGCGGTGGCCTGCGCGTTGTAGCGGCGGCCGCGGACCAGCTGGGCGTACAGCGTCCGCAGCAGCTCCGGGTCGGCCTTCGCGGCCGCCTCGGTGCCGAGGACGCGGTACGGCTCCGCGTCGGGCAACAGCGGCGCGGGGTCGGTACGCGGCTGCCAGGCGGGCGGCGGGGTCGGCCGGTACGCGCCCCGCTGCTCCATGACCGTCATGACGGCACCTCCTCGTGGGAGCGGATGGAGGCACGTCGGCGGTGATGCGCCTCACCTACCGATTGTTCGGTCGTCGGCACATTTTGGCTACGGGTGGCCTCAGGCTGTGGACAAACGGTTCTCCACAGCCTGAGATGGACGCAGTACGTCCATGGCGGGGAGGGTGGCGCGGGTGGCATCTGAACAAATGGCCGAGAGTCCGGACGACAGCGGCGCGCTGCCGCCCGCCAGACCGCTGGACGCCATCGACCAGGACATCCTGCGCATGCTCCAGGCGGACGGCCGCGCCTCGATACGGTCGGTCGCCGAACGGGTCCACGTCTCGCGCGCCAACGCCTACGCCCGCATCAACCGACTCGTCGAGGACGGTGTGATCCGCGGTTTCGGCGCCCGGGTCGACCACGAGCGGGCGGGGCAGGGCACGTCCGCGTACATCACGCTGAAGATCGTGCAGAACTCCTGGCGCACGGTGCGCGAGCAGCTCAGACAGCTGCCGGGCGCCTCCCACATCGCCCTGGTGGGCGGGGACTTCGACGTCCTGCTGCTGGTGCACGTGTCCGACAACCGGTCGCTGCGCGAGCTGGTCCTGACCCGGCTCCAGGCGATCCCGGAGGTGCTCAGCACGCGCACGCTGCTGGTGTTCGAGGAGGAGGACCTGGAGCCCCAGGGCTGAGCCCGGCCGCTCCGGAGGAACCCGGCCGCTCCGCGGGGCTCAGCCGCTCCTGCGGAGGCCTCCGAAGGCCAGCTGCACCACCGCGTCGGCCACCTCGCGCTCGTTCATCCCGCGCCCGTCCGGCCGGTACCACTCGACGATCGAGTTGATCATCCCGAAGACCAGCCGGGTCACCAGCCGGACCTCCACGTCGCCGCGCACGTCCCCGTCGACCGCCGCCGCCCTGAGCAGGTCGGCGACCCGGTGGTCGAAGTCGCGGCGCCGTTCCAGGGCCCACCGCTCGGTGCCGGTGTTGCCGCGCACGCGCAGCAGCAGCGTCACGTAGGGCAGTTCGGCTATCAGCACCTCGACCATGCGCCGCACGACGTACTCCAGGCGCTCGGCGGCACGCCCCACGCGCGCGTGCTCCTCGTCGAGGATCCCGAAGAGGCCGTCCAGGGCCCGGCTCACGGCCCGGCGCAGCAGCTCCTCCTTGCCGGTGACGTGGTGGTAGATCGAGGACTTGGAGATGCCGGCCGCCTTCGACAGGTGCTCCATGGAGGTGCCGTCGTAACCACGCTCGTTGAACACCCGGACGGCGACGGACAGCAGCGTGTCCGGGGTGTAGGTGTCGCGCTTGGCGGTGGTCATGAGGCGTTGCCCTCCCGCTGGTCGGTGGCGTGGGCGTGGCGGTACAGCGCGAGGGACGGCGCGTAGCGCCCCGAGGGGTCGCGCAGGTGCAGGTCGTCCAGGAGCGCGTAGGCCCAGGAGCGGCCGAGCCTGCGGCTCCACTCGAAGGGACCCAGAGGGTAGTTGACGCCGAGGCGCATCGCGGTGTCGATGTCCTCCTCGGTGGCGACGCCCTTGGCGACCGCGTCGTGCGCGAGGTCGATGATCCGGGCGACCGTGCGGGCGACGATCATGCCGGGGACGTCGCCGATGACGGTGACCTTCTTGCCGAGCGCCTGGAAGAGGCCGATCGCCTCGGCGAGGGTCTGCGGGGCGGTGTCCTGGGAGGCGGCCAGGGCGATCCGGGTCGCCGTGCCGTAGTCCAGGGCCAGGTCGAAGTAGACGACGTCCCGGAACTCCACGGAGGTCTGCCCGTCGGCGAGGGCCAACTGCCCGCCGCTCGGCAGGACCAGCCGGGTGCCGTTGTCCTCGTCCTCCTCGCGGACCGGGATGCCCGCCTCGCGGATCATCGGGAGCAGGTCGGAGGCCGGCCCCAGGTCGCCCTCGGCGACGACGTAGGCGGGCGGGCGGCGGTGCTCCGCCGTGTCCGGCTCGGGACGCTCGGCGCCGTCCCGGTAGTCGTACCAGCCGTGACCGCTCTTGCGGCCCAGCCGGCCCGACTCGACCAGGCGGCGCTGGGCGAGGGACGGGGTGAAGCGCACGTCCTGGAAGAAGGACTCCCAGACCGACCGCGTGACGGACTCGTTGACGTCCTGGCCGATCAGGTCGGTCAGCTCGAACGCGCCCATCCGGAAGCCGCCCGACTCGCGCAGCACGGCGTCGATCGTGGCCGGGTCGGCGCCCTGCGCCTCGTACACGGCGAAGGCCTCGGCGTAGAAGGGCCGGGCGATGCGGTTGACGATGAAGCCGGGGGTGTCCGCGCAGGCGACCGGCGTCTTGCCCCAGGCGCGCGCGGTCTCGTACGCGCGCGTGGCGTACGTGACGTCGGTGGCGAAGCCGGAGACGACCTCGACCAGCGGCAGCAGCGGGGCGGGGTTGAAGAAGTGCAGGCCGACGAAACGTCCGGGCACGCGCAGGGCGCCGCCGATGGCGGTGACGGACAGCGAGGAGGTGTTGGTGGCGAGCAGGCAGTCGTCGTCGACGACGTCCTCCAGCTCGCGGAACAGCTCCTGCTTGACGTCCAGCCGTTCCAGGACGGCCTCGACGACCAGGGAGCAGTCGGAGAGCTCGGCGAGGGTCTCGGCGGGCAGCAGACGGGCGCGGGCGGCGTCCCGGTCGGCGGCGGTGAGCCGCTCCTTCTCGACGAGCCGGTCCAGGCGAGCGCCGATCGCGTCGGCCGCCTGCCGTGCCCGCCCCGGAAGGGCGTCGTACAGCCGTACCGGATGGCCCGCGACCAGCACGACCTGGGCGATTCCCTGGCCCATGGTGCCGGTGCCGACGACGGCCACGGTGCTGCTGAGGTCCAGTGCTGTCATGTGCGCGATCCTCCCGCACGGGGTTTTCCACAGATGCGGCGGACCCCCTTGAACCGACCGATCGTTCGGTTACTCTAGCTCTGTCCGAGTGTTCCCGCCCAGGTTTCTGCCCAGGTCATGAACTCGACGAAGAGTTCTTGAGACGAGGAGTTGGTCACCCATGACCGCCGCACTCTCGGCGCACGAGCTGATCGCCCGGCACCGGTCCACCCTCGACCAGGCGCTGGAAGCGATCCGCACGCGCGCGTACTGGTCCCCGCACCCCGAGCACCCCAAGGCCTACGGGGAGAACGGCAGCCTGGACGCCGCGGCGGGCAAGGCCGCCTTCGACGCCCTGCTCGGCAGCCGCCTCGACCTCGGCCAGCCCGGGACGGACGACTGGGTGGGCGGCGAGACCTCCCCGTACGGCATCGACCTGGGCGTCACGTACCCGCACGCGGACCTCGACGAGCTGCTGCCCGCCATGAAGGCCGGGCAGCGGGCCTGGCGGGACGCGGGCGCGGAGCAGCGCGCGGTGGTCTGCCTGGAGATCCTCAAGCGCATCAGCGACCGGACGCACGAGTTCGCGCACGCGGTCATGCACACCTCCGGACAGGCGTTCATGATGGCGTTCCAGGCGGGCGGACCGCACGCGCAGGACCGCGGCCTGGAGGCGGTGGCGTACGCGTACGTGGAGCAGGTGCGCACGCCCGACAACGCCGAGTGGACCAAGCCCCAGGGCAAGCGCGACCCCCTGGCCCTGACCAAGCAGTTCACGCCGGTCCCGCGCGGCATCGCCCTGATGATCGGCTGCAACACGTTCCCGACGTGGAACGGCTACCCGGGCCTGTTCGCCTCCCTCGCCACCGGCAACGCGGTGCTGGTCAAGCCCCACCCGCGCGCGGTGCTGCCGCTCGCCCTCACCGTGCGGGTGGCCCGCGAGGTGCTCGCCGAGACCGGCTTCGACCCGAACCTGGTCGCGCTGGCCGCCGAGCGCCCGGGCGAGGGCATCGCCAAGACGCTCGCGCTGCGCCCCGAGATCCGGATCATCGACTACACGGGCTCGACGGAGTTCGGCGACTGGCTGGAGGCCAACGCCCGCCAGGCGCAGGTCTACACGGAGAAGGCCGGCGTCAACACGGTCGTCGTGCACTCCACGTCCGACTACCGGGGCATGCTCTCCAACCTCGCGTTCTCGCTGTCCCTGTACAGCGGCCAGATGTGCACGACCCCGCAGAACCTGCTGATCCCCCGCGAGGGCATCACGACGGACCAGGGCCCCAAGTCGTACGACGAGGTCGTCGCGGACCTGGCCGGGGCGGTGGACGGGCTGCTGGGCGACGACGCCCGGGCGAACGCCCTGCTGGGCGCGATCGTCAACCCGGACGTGAAGGCCCGGCTGGATGCCGCGGCGGGGCTGGGCGAGGTCGCCCTGGCGTCCCGCGAGATCACCAACCCGGACTTCCCCGGGGCGGTCGTGCGCTCGCCGGTCATCGTGAAGCTGGACGGGGCCAAGCCGGACGCCGAGGCCGCGTACATGAGCGAGTGCTTCGGGCCCGTGTCCTTCGCCGTCGCCGTCGACTCGGTCACCGACGCGGTGGAGCTGCTGGGCCGGACCATCCGCGAGAAGGGCGCGATGACGGTCGGCGCGTACACCACCGACCCCGAGGTCGAGCAGGCCGTGCAGGAGGTCTGCCTGGAGGAGGCGGCGCAGCTGTCGCTGAACCTGACCGGCGGGGTGTACGTGAACCAGACGGCCGCGTTCTCCGACTTCCACGGCTCGGGCGGCAACCCGGCGGCCAGTGCGGCGCTGTGCGACGGGGCGTTCGTCGCGAACCGCTTCCGGGTGGTCGAGGTGCGGCGGGAGGCGTAGGAGGCCCCGGACCTCAGGCTCCGCCGCAACTCCAGTGGTAGAGGGTCATGGCCACGCTGGTCGCCAGGTTGTAGCTGCTGACCTGGGGGCGCATCGGCAGGGACAGCAGGTGGTCCGCCCGCGCGCGCAGCTCGGGTGACAGGCCGGTGCGCTCGGAGCCGAACGCGCCCTCCGGGTCGAGGGCGAACAGCGGGCCGGGCGGCAGGTCGGACACCTCAAGCCGCTCCACCGCCGTCGCGTAGTGCAGACCCGCGCCGCCGCGCACGACCGTCGGGTGCCAGGGATCGACCGTGCCCGTCGTCACCACGCCGGTCGCGCCGAAGCCCGCGGCCAGGCGGATCACCGCACCCGCGTTGCCGAGGTTGCGGGGATTGTCGAGCACCACCACCGGAGCCGTGCGGGGCGTGTGGGCCAGCCGCGCCAGGTGGGACCCGCGGGAGGGCCGTACCGCCAGGGCGGCCACGGCGGTCGGATGCGGGCGCGGCACCAGTGACGCGTACGTCCCGTGCGGGACCTCCGTCAGCAGCCCGGCCAGGGTGTCCCGCACGTCCGGGGCCAGCTCGTCCGCCAGGGCGAGCGCGGCCGCCCGGTCGGCGGTGACCGCCACCGGCACCTCGGCGCCGAACCGCAGCGCGTGCTTGAGGGCGTGGAAGCCGTCGAGCAGGACGGTGGTCGCGGCGAGCCGGTGCCAGTCGGCGACGGGGTCGGTCATGCCCCGAAGCCTACGTGCGTGGCCTCGGCGCTCTCGTGGCCGCGCTGTCCTGGCACCCGCGGACGCTCGGCGCGGCGCAGGACCCGGTCCCGCGCGCGGGCCGCCCGGCCGCCCAGGCGGCGCAGGAACGATGTCGGCAGGAACACCGCGTCCACCGCGATCATCGCGAGCGAGAAGAACGGCAGGCCGAGGACGACGGCGATCGCGACGTGCTCGACGATCATGACGGCCAGCAGGACGTTCTTCACCCGCCGGTTGAACAGCGTGAACGGGAAGGCGACCTGGACGAGGACCGTCCCGTAGGTCACGAGCATCACGAGCGTGCCGCTGGCGGACAGCAGACCGGCCAGGGCGGGCCAGGGCGAGAAGGACTCCAGGTGGAGGGGGTAGTAGACGGCGGTGCCGTCCTGCCAGCGGGACCCCTGGATCTTGTACCAGCCGGCCGTCGCGTAGATCAGGCACGCCTCGGCCATGATCACGAGCAGGGCGCCGTTGTGCACGACGTTGGCGACGACGTCGAGCACGATCCGCGGCTCGCCCGAGCCGGCGCGGCGGCCGGCCAGCCACCACAGGGCCTGTGCCGCCCACACGGTCCACAACAGGGCCGGGATCAGCCAGTCGCCCTGCATCCGGCCGACCAGGGTCACCGCGAGCAGCGCGCCCCCGAGGACGCCCCACAGGGCCGGTCCCGTCCGGTCGGTGACCCGCTCGCCGCGCGCGCGTGCCGCCCGGTCCCGCGCGGAACGCCGGGCGTCCAGCGACCACACCTGGGCGCAGCGCGTGAACACCAGGTAGATCGACATCAGGTGCAGCACGTTGTCGCCGCCGTCGCCCATGAAGACGCTGCGGTTCTGCAGCGACAGCACGCCGACCATGAACAGCACCGACAGGGTGCGGGTGCGCCAGCCCAGCAGCAGCAGGGCGCTGGTGAGGATCGCCAGCGCGTAGACGATCTCGAACCAGACGCGGCCGTCGAACCACATCAGGGCGGTGAAGGCGCCGTTCGAGCCGATCAGCTGCTCGGCCAGGTCCCGGCTCCAGGGGCCTTCGGGGCCGTAGAGCTCCTGGCGGTGGGGGATCTCGCGGAGCAGGAACAGCAGCCAGGTGGCGCTGAAGCCGATGCGGACGACGGCGGTCTGGTAAGGGCCGAGGGCGGCCTCGGTGACCCGGGCGATGCCGCGCGAGACGGCCAGGGAGAAGCGGTTCACCGCACGCCTCCCAGGGCCTCGTCGCGCGGCACGTCCCACCAGGGCAGCTCACGATAGGAGGGCGTCGTGGAGACCTTCTCCCGGCTCCACTCGGGCGGGGGCACGTTGCTGGTGCGTGAGCGCATCTGCACCCGCTCCAGGACACCGCCGCCGCCCGTCGTGGCGCGCACCGCGTCGTTGCGGTCCAGGCGCAGCACCGCGATCCGGCGCAGATACGCCTCCGAGAGCGCGCCGCGCAGGCCCACCGGGCGGTTCTGGCTGTCGTGGGTCGCGACGAAGAAGTCCCAGGCGCGGCGCAGCTCGTTCTGCTGGGTGTGGCTGGGGAGCGGGTTGCCGTCGATCGCCCGGCCGTCCTCGGCGGACAGGTCGTACCAGCCGCTGGTCACCGTCATGCCGTCCGTTCCGCGCACCGAGGCCCTGACCTGCACGGATATGTTCTGCTGCAGCGGGTTGGGGGCGAAGAGCTTCCAGTTCTGCTCGAACTCCGGATAGATCCACTCGTCCACCGCCTCGCCGTGCTCCTTGGTGACGGTGTTGGCCGGTGCCACGTGCAGGAACGTCATCCCGAGGTGCCCACAGACCCCGACCGCGACGACCGCGAGGGCCAGCGCGACGACGATCCGGTACCGCAGGGACAGCACGGCGATGCCGGCACGCACCTCGCCGGGCGGCCAGGGCACCGGAGGCGGACCGTCCCCGGCGGATGGGCCGGGGTTGGCGGGCGAGCCGGGGTTGACGCGCGGGCCGGGGTTGGCGGACGGCCAGGGATCGGCAGGTGACCGAGGGTCGGCGGGCGGCCGGGGAGCGGCGGGTGACCGGGGGTCGGCGGGCGGCCGGGGACCGGCGGGTGACCGAGGGTCGGGCGGCCCGGAGACAAGCGACTGGGACTTGACCGACGGATCCTCCTCGGCCGACGGACCCGATACGGCCGACGGATCCGCTGCGGCCTGCGATCCAGGTCCCGACGAAGCCGACCCTGCCGACGAACCCGGCTCGGCCGACGAACCCGGCTGGGCCGGCACGCCCGGGCCGTTCCGGGCGGTCGAGCCCTCGTCGTACGCGTCCATTCCGCCCCGTTCCACGATCCCGGTCCGTCGTTCCGTCCGCCCGGCCGCGAGGGCGTCGCACCGCACGCGCACCGCTGCGCGATCCCGGCACCGGCACGGTACTCAGGCCACCCACCCCGGCACAGCCCCCTGTGGCGACGGCCACGGTGTGGACCGGTCGGCAGACCCCCGCAGGTTATCCACGGGGCGCCCCGGCCGACCGTCCACAGGAGTGACACCCTACGGCGCGTGGACTTCACCTTCTCCGAGGAGCAGCAGGCGGCGGCCGAGGCGGCGAAGGGCGTGTTCGCCGGGGTCGCCCCGGACGCCGTGCCCCCAGCCCGGCCCTCACCCCGGGCGCCGTCGCCGAGACGTACGACCGTGAGCTGTGGGCCCGGCTCGCCGACCGGGAGGTGATCGACGCCGCCGGGGCGTGGGAGTGGCTGCGGAACCTGCCGGCCACCGGGACGTGCGCGCCGGCGTTCGGGCTCAGGGAACGGGCGCCGCGGAGGACGGCGGACTATGCGGGCAAGCGGGAGCGCCGGCCCCGCTGCCCGCCACCGGGGACATGGCCGTCGCCAAGATCCGGGCGGGCGAGGGCGTGCGCCCGGTCGTGCGGACCCCGCGGCATCCGCACGGCGGGTTCGGCGCCGACGTCGGCTGTCCGTCGCACCGCTGCCACGCCCGGGCCAAGAACCTGGAACTGTCGCTCGGCCCGGCCGCGGCGCACGAGGAGGCCCTGGGGGACCCGCCGGCGACGCCCCCCTGGCCTGAGCGCCCCGGGCCGGATCCCGACCGCCGCGCGCACGGGCCCTGGAGGCGGACAGGCCCTAGAGGACGAACCCGGGCTGCCCGTCGTCGGTCACGACGGGACGGCCCGCCGCCTCCCACACCTGCATGCCGCCTTCGACGTTCACGGCGTCGACGCCCTGCTGGGCCAGGTACATGGTGACCTGGGCGGAACGGCCGCCCGAGCGGCAGATCACGTGCACCCGGCCGTCCTGCGGGGCGGCCTCGGTCAGCTCGCCGTACCGGCCGACGAACTCGCTGATGGGGATGTGCAGCGCCCCTTCGGCGTGACCCGCCTTCCACTCGTCGTCCTCCCGGACGTCCAGCAGGAAGTCGCCGTCCTTGAGGTCCGCGACCGCGACGGTGGGGACACCAGCTCCAAAACTCATGCGTCCGACGCTACCCGAACCAACCTCGGGACGGCCGGGACAGCCGGGACGGCCGGGACGGCCGGGACAGCCGGGACGGCCGGGACGGCCGGGACGGCCGGGACAGCCGGGAGGGCCGGGGCAGCGATCAGTCCGTGCCTTCGTCGAGCAGCGCGGCCAGCTCCGTCTCCCGCTCGCCGACCTGTGTGAGCAGCTGCTGCCCGATCTCGTCCAGGAGGCGGTCCGGGTCGTCCGGGGCCAGCTGGAGCATGTGGCCTATGGCGCTGTCCTCCAGCTCCTTGGCGAGCAGGGCGAGCAGCTCCTTGCGCTGGGCGAGCCATTCGAGGCGGGCGTAGAGCTCCTCGGCACGGCTCGGGCCCAGCTTCAGCTCGGGCCCCTGGGCCCACTCCTCGGCGAGTTCGCGCAGCTCCGCCTCGTCGCCACGGGCGTAGGCGGCGTTGACGCGGGTGATGAACTCCTCGCGCCGCTGGCGCTCCTTCTCCTCCTGCGCGAGGTCCGGGTGGGCCTTGCGGGCGAGGTCGCGGTAGAGCTTGCGGGCCTCCTCGCTGGGCCGGACGCGCTGCGGGGGCCGGACCGCCTGGTCCGTGAGCATGGCCACGGCCTCCGGGAACAGGCCGCTGTCGTCCATCCAGCCGTGCAGCAGCTCCTCCACGCCCGGGATCGGCGCGAGCCGGGCGCGAGCCTCCTCCGCCCGGCGGTGGTCCTCGGGGTCGCCGCTGCGGGCGGCCCGGGCCTGAAGAATCCGGGCGTCCAGCTCCTCGAGACGGGCGTAGAGCGGACCGAGCTTCTGTTCGTGGAGCCGGGAGAAGTTCTCCACCTCGACGCGGAAGGTCTCCACCGCGATCTCGTACTCGATCAGCGCCTGCTCGGCGGCCCGTACGGCCCGCTCCAGCCGCGCCTCGGGGCGCGCCGCCTCGTCCTCGGGCGTCACCTGTTCCTCACCGGCGCCGCCACCACCCTGCTCAGCTTCCGGGGTCGTCACCCGACCAGCCTAGGCCACGGCCGGGCCGGGCCCACGCCCCCGCCGCGCGTCACACGCCCGTCTCCGCCGCGACCTTCCCGGCGCGCACCGCCGCCACCAGATCCGCGTGGTCCGCCTCCGTGCGGTCGGCGTAGGCCACGGCGAAGGCCGCCATCGCCTCGTCGAGCTCCTCGTTCTTGCCGCAGTACCCGGCGATGAGCCGCGGGTCGGCGCTGTGGGCGTGGGCCCGGGCCAGGAGGGCGCCGGTCATGCGGCCGTAGTCGTCCATCTGGTCGGCGGCCAGGGCGGCCGGGTCGACGCTGCCCTTGCGGTTGCGGAACTGGCGGACCTGGTAGGGGCGTCCGTCGACCGTCGTCCAGCCGAGCAGGTTGTCGCTGACGACCTGCATGCGCTTCTGGCCGAGCACGACCCGGCGGCCCTCGTGACCGGCCTCGGGCGGCTCGAAGCCGGCCGTCACCAGATGCGGAACCAGCGCCGACGTCCGCGCCTCCTTCACCTGGAGCACCAGCGGCTCCCCCCGGTGGTCCAGGAGCAGCACGACGTAGGACCGGGTGCCGACGCTGCCGGTGCCGACGACGCGGAACGCCACGTCGTGCACCGCGTACCGGGCGAGCAGGGGCAGGCGGTCCTCCGGCAGGGTCTCCCGGTACTCCTCCAGGGACGCCGCCACCGCCGCGGCCTCCTCGTCCGGGACGCGCCGCAGCACCGGCGGGGCGTCGACGAAGCGGCGTCCGCCGTCCTCCGTGGCCTCGGTCGACTTGGCCGCGAAGCGCCCGCTGGTGTTGAGACGGGCCTTCTCCGAGACCCGCTCCAGCGTGCCGAGCAGGTCGTGGGCGTCCGTGTGGGAGACCAGCTCCTCGTCCGCGATGGCGTTCCACGCGTCCAGGACCGGGAGCTTCGCCAGCAGCCGCATCGTGCGGCGGTAGGCGCCCGCCGCGTCGTGGGCCGCCTTGCGGCAGGTGTCCTCGTCCGCGCCCGCCTCACGGCCGGCCAGCACCAGGGAGGTCGCCAGACGTTTGAGGTCCCATTCCCAGGGGCCGTGCACCGTCTCGTCGAAGTCGTTCAGGTCGATGACCAGGCCGCCGCGCGCGTCGCCGTACAGGCCGAAGTTGGCCGCGTGGGCGTCGCCGCAGATCTGGGCCCCGATCCCGGTCATGGGGGTGCGCGCCAGGTCGTGGGCCATGAGGCCGGCCGCGCCGCGCAGGAACGTGAACGGGGTGGCGGTCATGCGGCCCACCCGCAGGGGCGTCAGCTCGGGGAGCCGGCCGCGGCCCGACTCCTCGACCGCGCTCACCGCGTCGGGCCGGGAGGGGTCCGGGTCGAACGTGGCGTGCGCGCTGCGCGGGACGCGCTCGCGCAGGGCCTTGCCCTCGTCCTTGGGCGAGCCCGCGGAGGGCCACTCCGCGAAGCCGCGCACCCGGGGCAGCCGGGGCGCCGTCCCGTCCCCGCCGTTCTCCCCGTCGCTCTTCCCCGCCGCCGTTCCGCTCATCCCGACCGCCTCCCCCGCACGCGAACATCACCTCGTGCCGACCGTACAACCGGCGGCCGAAACGCGTCAGACCCTGTGGACAACTCCACGGCTGTGGACAACCCCCGCGGCCCGCTCACAGCGACTCCACCCGCGCCACCTCGCGCACCACCACCCGCGCGGACCACCACCACCTGCGCCACCTGCGCCACCAGCACCTGCGCCACCACCGCCCGTGCCCCTGCCGACCCGCCCGGGGCGAGCGCGGCCTACGCCCCGGAAGGCGCCCGCACCGGCACGGCCCCCTCCGGCCCGCCGGCCACCCGCTCCCGCGCCGAAGCCCCGTCCGGACCCAGGTCGGAAACCCCATCGGGATGTCCATCCGAGGGCCGGTCCGAAACCGGGTCCGTCACCGGGTCCGAAACCGGGTCCGTCACCGGGCCCGAAACCGGGCCCGAAACCCGCTCGGTCCCCCGCTCCTCAGACCCCCGCTCCTCCACCCGCCCCTGTGCCAGCACCCGCTCCGCGCGGTCCTCCGAGATGTCGAGGCGGGTCAGCACCGCGGGGACCGCGATGCTCGGCAGGAAGTGCTCGAACATCACCACGACGCGGCGCTCCAGGTCCTGCCGCTGGCAGCGCAGCTGGGACAGCAACTGCACTCCGGAGAAGCTGCCGACCAGCAGCTCCGCCGTCTCCGCCACGTCCACGTGCGGCAGCAGTTCGCCCTGTGCCTTCGCCTCGCCCAGCCGCTGCACGTTCTGGTCGATCCACATCTGGAAGGCCGGTGTGCGGTCGAGGTCCATGGCGCCCTGGTCCAGGGCGAGCCCCACGCTGGCGCGCACCAGCGGCTCGGACCGCAGCCGGCGGGCCAGCACCAGCCCGGAGTCGACGAGTTCCTGGAGCTTGCCGGACTGCGGTGGGAGCGTGATCGCGAGCTGTTCCTCGAACACCCCGATCGCCAGCTCCTCCTTGGAGCCGAAGTGGAAGTACAGCGCGCCCTTGGTGACGCCCGCACGGTCCAGGATCTCCCCGATGGTCGCCGAGGTGTAGCCGCGTTCGTCGAAGACGGCCGCGGCCGCCTCCAGGATGGTCCGCCGGGTGCGGATCGCGCGCTCCTGTCGCGCCATCGGGTGCCTCCTGATCTCCGTCGATCCCTGTGAACTCGCTGTGTGGCGAGGGCGCGAGAGCCTGTCCCAGCGGCTTGGCTCACCCTTTGAAAAAAACCGGTTCGTCCGTATCTTAGTCAAACGCCGACCACAGCCGGGCAGCCGATGAGCGGGGGTTCTCATGCCGCGGACAGGGCCTTCGAGCGCGCTCACGGACGATCAGACCCGACGAGCGGACCGCCGGGCAAACGAAGCCGCGGCGGCCGTCGAGAACGCGCCATACCGGACCGTCACGAAGGAACTCGCCCACCGCACCACCGACACCGACGTCTTCCCCACCGGGTGGACCCGAATCTCCGAAACCCGCTTCCGCTTCACCGCGCACTGGCCGGTCGCCCACCGCTTCTTCGGTTCCGTGGACGGGATGCACCAGGACCCGATGATCGTGGGCGAAACGTTGCGGCAGGCGGCGATGGTGCTCGCGCACGCCGAGTTCGGGGCCCCCGCCGACAGCCACTTCGTCATGTGGGACCTCAGCGTCGTCACCGACCCGGCGGCGCTGCGGCCGGCGGACGCCGCCGAGCCGGTCGTCGTCGACGTCGTCTGCTCCGAGATACGCCGCCGTGGCCGCGGCCTGGCCGCGATGCGGACCACGATGGAGTTCCGCCGCGCGGGCCGGTTCGTCGCCCGCGGCACCGGCAGCACGGGCTGCACCTCACCGCTCGCCTACCGGCGCCTGCGGGCCCGGCAGTTGGCCGCCATGGACAGGCCCGTGCCGCTGCTGGCGGGCATCGCTCCCGGACTCGCCGGCCGCACCCGCGCCGAGGACGTCGTCCTCGCACCCGGCGACCGGCCCGGCGTCTGGCGGCTGCGCGTGGACACCGGCCACCCCGTGCTCTTCCCCCGGCCCAACGACCACGTCCCCGGCATGGTCCTGTTCGAGGCGGCCCGCCAGGCCGCGACCGCCGCGTCCGGCCTGCATCCCTTCCTGCCGCGTGCGATGTCGGCCACCTTCGCCCGCTACGCCGAACTGCACAGCCCCTGCCTGCTGGAGGCCGAGGTGCTCGACGAGAACACCGGGGAGGTGACCGTCCGGGTGTCCGGGCGGCAGGACGGCGAGCCGGTCTTCACCGCCTCCCTCACCTCCGCGCGGCCCGGGCCGGTACGGTCCCTGTCGTGACGGTCACCCTCCTCCTCACCGGCGCCAGCGGCTTCGTCGGCAGCCGGGTGGCGGCCGCGGCCCGCCTGCGCCCCGGAGTGCGCGTACGGCGGCTGTCCCGGCAGGGCGGGCACGGACCCGACGCCGTCCGCGGCGACCTGTCCGACCCGCTCTCCCTGCGCGGCACTTGCGCCGGCGTCGACGTGCTGGTGCACTGCGCCACGCGGATCAGCGGCGACGACGCCGGTGTCGAGGCCGTCAACGACCACGGCACGCGGGCCCTGGTCGAGGAGGCCGTGCGCGCCGGAGTGCGCCGGATCGTGTACGTGAGCACGGCCGCCGTCCACGGCCGGGGCCCCTTCCGCGGCGTGCGCCCAGGTCAGGCCCCGATCGCGCCCGCGTCGGCCACCAGCCGCTCCCGGGCCGCCGCCGAACGGCACGTCCTCGACGCGGGCGGCCTGGTGCTACGGCCGCACCTCGTGTACGGCGAGGGCGACCGCTGGGTCGTCCCCGGAGTGGCCTGGCTGCTGGGCGAGTTGTCGGCGACGGTGACCGGCTGCACGGCGCTGCAGTCGATGATCGACGTCTCCACCCTGGGCCGCGCGGTGGTGGCCGCGGCGCTGTCCCCGGCGCACGACGGCGGCGCGCACTACGTCGCCCACCCCGAGCCGGTGCCCGTCACCGAACTGCTCGGGGCCGTGCGCGAGCAGCTGGGGGTGCCCGGCGGCGGTGAGGCGTTGGACGTCGCCACCGCCCTGGAGCGGGCCGCCGGTTCACCGCGCGCCCTCCACCACCTCTCCATGCTCACGGTCGACCACTGGTTCGTGGACGACGGGTTCTGGAAGGACCTCGACTGCCCGCCCGGGGACGGGTTCGCGGCCCATTTCAGGCGCGCGGCACCCTGGTACCGCTCGTTCCTCGCAGGCCGGACAGCTTCCTGATCGCCTCGGCCTCCTCCGGCCGCGGGCCCGGCCGCGGGCCCGTCCGCGGGCCGTGCAGCAGCACCGGCAACTCCCGGTGGCCGGTGGAGATGATCGAGCGCAGCCGCTTCGGCGGACGCCCCGGATCGGCCAGGGCGAGGCGCGGGAACCGCTCGAACAGGGACGTCAGCGCCACCGTCGCCTCGGCCATCGCCAGGGGCCGGCCCAGGCAGTGGTGCACGCCGTGGCCGAAGGACACGTGGTCGCGGCTGGTGGCGCGCGTGACGTCGAACCGGTCGGCGTCGGGCCCGTGCCGCTCCGGGTCGCGTCCGGCACCGGCGAACGAGACGACGACGGGGTCGCCCTTCGGGATGATGAGATCCGGCTCGATCTCGATGTCCTCCACGGCGTAGCGCAGGCCCGACATGGCGCCCGGCGCCTCGTACCGAAGCGACTCCTCCAGGGCGTCCTCCCAGGTCACCCGGCCGGAGCGGACGAGGTCCAGCTGGTCGGGGTGGGCGAGCAGGCTGTGCACGGTGTTGTCGATGAGGTTGACGGTCGTCTCGAAGCCCGCGGTGAGCAGCAGGATGAGGTTGTCCATCAACTCCTGTTCGCTCAGGCTGCCTTCGTCGCGGGCGGCGATGAGGGCCGTCGTCAGGTCGTCGGCCGGGTGTGCGCGCTTGTACCGCAGGAACGCGGTCAGCGTGGCGTAGAGGTCGACCGCGTTGGCCTGGGCGTCCTCCAGGGAGATCGCCGTGTCGAAGAAGCGGCCGATGATGCGGTAGAGGGCCCGGCGCGGACCGTCCTCGCCGTGCGGTACGCCGAACAGCTCGCACACCACTTCGTGCGGCACCGGCGCCGCGAACGCCGCGCGCAGGTCGACCACTTCGCCCTTGGGCAGCCGCTCCAGGTCGTCCAGGGCCCGGTCGACGATCTCCTGGACGCGCGGCAGCAGCGCGTCCACGCGGCGTTTGGTGAAGGCCGCGGCCATCGGCTTGCGCAGCCGGCTGTGGTCGTCGCCGTAGGCGGTGACCATGTTGCGCACCGAGACCCAGATGGCCAGCGGCCAGGTGCGGGAGATGTCGCCGTTGATCCAGGCGGGCCAGTGCCGGTAGGCGTCCTTGCTGGTCTCGGGTCCGGCCAGGAGCCGTTTGTTCAGCTGCAGGCCGTTGATCCACCACGCCCGTACGCCACCCGGGAGTTCCACCTCCACGGCCGGGCCCCGGGCGCGGATCTGGGCTATCTCGTCGTAGAGATTCCGGCCGGACGGGTCGATCGTCAGGAAGGGGCAGGTCTGTGGTGCCATGACTCGTCGCTCCTCGGTCCCGGGGGCTGGGAGACCATCGTGCGATCCGGGCGCCGAAAAAACTTGGCAACCGGTTTGTTCCGGTCAACCCGACGCCCTCCGACTGCCCACCGGGGGGGCGGTCGAGGGCGCCGCTACCGCAGCGCGAGCGGCGCCGCGGCCGGCTCCTGCGGGGCCGGGCCCGGGGCCGGGTCAGCCTCCGGGGTCCGCTGGTCCGGATCGCGCCCGGCCGGGTCCAGGGCGCCGGCGAGGTGCGGTGCGGCCACGCAGGGCAGGAGCAGGTGCCACAGTTCGGTGAGGGAGGGGCGGGCGAGCCAGCCGCGGTCCTCGCGGCCCAGCACCTCGATGCCGGTGGTGGCGGCGAGGACGACGACACCGGTGCGGTGCGGTGGCACCCCGGCGGCGAGTTCGCCCCCGCGCTCCGCCTCGTTCAGCAGGTCGTGCACGCACGCCCGCCACTCCCGGCGCAGGTCACGAGCCCGTCCGGCGACCGCCTCGGCGTTGAGCCGCAACCCCGCCCGGACCACGACGTCGGCACGAAGCAGCCGGGCGACCCGGTGCGTGACGTCCACGAGCCGCTGCAGGGCGCACCCGTCGCCACCGCGGCCCGCGAGCGCCACCCGGCGCAGGGCACGGGCGGCGGCCTGCTCGACGGCGTCGGCCACGGCGGCCTTGTTGTCGAAGTGGAAGTGCAGCGCGCCGGAGCTGACGCCGGCTCCCGCGCTGATCTCCGCCAGGCTGACCCGGTCGTAGCCGCGGGCCTCGAAGTGCTCGGCCGCCGAGCGGATCAGCGCGCGACGGGTCCGCACGGCCCGGTCCTGTTTGGTCACCCGTGGCTCCCCTGCAGGGCTCTGAATGGCGACGCAATGAAACCAAGTCGCCGGTTTTTCCACAACGCGCGGCCGGGCCGGGCACCCTGCGGCCGCTCCTACGCGCGCAGGTACGCCAGCACCGCCAGCACCCGGCGGTGGGTGTCCTCCGCCGGGGGCAGGTCCAGCTTGGTGAGGATGCCGGAGACGTGCTTGCCCACGGCCGCCTCGGAGACGACCAGCCGGCGGGCGATCGCGCCGTTCGACCGGCCCTCGGCGATCAGCGCCAGCACCTCCCGCTCGCGGGGGGTGAGCCGCTCCAGCGGGTCGCGTCGGCGGCGCAGCAACTGCCGTACCACCTCGGGGTCGACGACCGTGCCGCCGTCGGCCACCTCGCCGAGCGCCGTGACGAACTCCTCGATCTGGCCGACCCGGTCCTTCAGCAGGTAGCCGACGCCCGTGCCGTCACCGGAGTCGAGCAGTTCGGCGGCGTAGCGGCGCTGCACGTACTGGCTGAGGACCAGCACCGGCAGCGTGGGCCGCTCCCGGCGCAGCCGCACCGCGGCGTGCAGGCCCTCGTCCTGGAAGCCGGGCGGCATCCGCACGTCCGTCACGACCACGTCCGGGTCGTGCTCCCCGACGGCGGCGACCAGGGCCTCGGCGTCGCCCACGGCGGCGGCGACCTCGTGCCCGCAGCGGCCGAGCAGCCCGACGAGTCCGTCCCGCAGCAGCACGCTGTCCTCGGCCAGGACGACCCGCAGCGGGCGGTCAACGCGCAGGGCCACAGGGGATCTCCACACACAGCAGGGTCGGTCCGCCGGGCGGACTGGACAGGGAGAGTCTGCCATCGAGCACCGACACCCGGTCGGCGAGTCCGGTCAGCCCGCTGCCCTTCCCGGCCCGCGCGCCGCCGCGTCCGTCGTCACGGATCCGCAGCGACAGCCGGCCGTCGCGGTGCCCGCCGCTGACCTCCGCCCGGCTCGCCCCGCTGTGCCGGGCCACGTTGGCGAGCGCCTCGCACACCACGAAGTAGGCGGTGGCCTCGACGGCCGGGGGGAGCCGCCCGGGCAGCTCCAGGTCGACGTCCACAGGCACGGCCGAACGGTCGGCGGCGTCGGCCACGGCGGCTTCGAGGCCGTAGTCGGCGAGGACCTGGGGGTGGATGCCGTGGATGAGTTCGCGCAGCTCCGCGAGAGCGGCGCCGGCCTGCTCGTGCGCCGTGGCCAGCTGGTCGGCGAGGGGGCCGGGCGGGGCGTCGAGACGGGCCAGGCCGAGCGTCATCGTCAGGGCGACGAGCCGCTGCTGGGCCCCGTCGTGCAGATCGCGTTCGATGCGCCGCCGCTCCGCCTCGAAGGCGTCCACCAACCGCGCCCGCGACCGGGTCAGTTCCACCACCCGCGCCCCCAGGCCGGCCTCCCGCGGCGCGACCAGCAGCCGGGCCAGACCGGCCCGGGCCCCGGCCGCGACCCCCAGCAGATAGCCGCCGAGGGCCAGCAGGAGCAGCCCGAGGACGGCCCACCCGAAGGCGGCCGGCCAGCCGGTGACCAGCCACAGCTTGAGCACCTTCGCCTCGCCCGAGACGAGCAGCAGCAGCGGCGTGAGCACCACGGACAGCGGGAGCAGCAGCCCGACGGCGAACACCAGGGCGTCCACCGGCCACAGCAGCCCCGCGAACAGCAGGGCGTGGCCGAGCTCCCGCCAAGTGGCCCGCTCACGCAGCCGCGTGAACAGCCAGGCCCGCAACCCCGGGGCGGCGGGCGGCTCGTGCGGGTCGGGCGCCGGCTCCGCGTCGACCAGCCGCAGCCGCAGCCGCTCCGCCGCCGCCACCGGAAGGCCCGCCAGGGCGGTGGCGAGCAGCAGCGGGATTCCCACCAGGGCGAGCGCGAGCACGCCGCCGGCCACCGCCGACAGCACGATCCCCACGAGTACGACGGCCCCGGTGAGCGCTCCGGTGAGCAGGTAACCGGCCGACCGCCAGGGCCACGCCGACAGCGGATAGCCGGGACGGGCCAGGGCCTGCCACACGTTCGAAGGGCGCATGGGGATCACCGTAGGAGCCCGGCCCGGGACCCGGCCATGGGCGTGGGCGGAGGTCCTGGGGTAGGCCTGGCCCTACCCCAGGTGTAGGTCCCGCCGCACTGCGCCGGAGGGCCCCCGCCGGGTTTCGTGGAGGCGACACCGACCAGCGGTGGCACAAGTGGCTCCACACCAGGGGGACTTCATGACGCACGACGCCGTACGGCTCGACTCGGTCACCAGGAGGTACGGGGCGGTGACCGCGCTCGACGCGGTCTCGCTGGCGTTGCCCGCCGGGAGCTTCACCGCCGTCATGGGCCCCTCCGGCTCCGGCAAGTCCACGCTGCTGCAGTGCGCCGCGGGTCTGGACCGGCCGGACTCCGGCTCGGTCACCGTGGGCGGCACCGAACTGACCGGGCTGAGCGAGCGGCGGCTGACGCTGCTGCGCCGCGAGCGGGTCGGGTTCGTCTTCCAGGCGTTCAACCTGCTGCCCGCCCTGACCGCCGAGCAGAACGTGGCCCTGCCGCTGCGCCTGGCGGGCCGCCGCGTCCCCAGGGCCCGGGTCCGCCAGGCGCTGGAGCAGGTCGGACTCGCCGGCCGGGCCCGGCACCGACCCGGCGAGCTCAGCGGCGGCCAGCAGCAACGCGTCGCCCTGGCCCGGGCGTTGGTCACCCGCCCCGCGGTGCTCTTCGGCGACGAGCCGACCGGTGCGCTGGACACCCGTACCGCCCGGGAGGTGCTCGGGCTGCTGCGCGGCATGGTCGACCGCGAGGGCCAGACGGTCGTCATGGTCACCCACGACCCGGTGGCCGCCGCGTACGCCGACCGCGTGGTCTTCCTGGTGGACGGCCGTATCGGCGCGGAGCTGACCGGCGCCGACGCCGGCACCGTCGCCGCGCGCATGACCCGGCTGGAGGCCGCCCCGTGCTGAGCGTCGCCCTGCGCACCCTGCGCGTCCGCTGGACCGCCTTCACCGGCTGCTTCGTCGCACTCGCCCTGGGCGTGGGCCTGCTCACCGTCATGGGCCTGGCCCTCGCCTCGTCGGCATCCGCCCCGGACCGCGCGCCCGAGCGATTCACCGCCGCACCGGTCGTCGTGACCAGCCAGGACACCCTGCACGTACCGACCCCCGTCGGCGAACGCACGGCCGGGCTCGCCCACCCGCGCCCGATCCCCGCCGCGACCGTCGCACGGCTGCGGCAGCTGGGGCCCGTGGTGACGGACCGGTCCGCCGCCGGCGTCCACCGGCTGGGGATCGAGGCCGACCCGGCGGCCGTCCGGGAGGTGGTGGGCGACGGTGCCCGGGTCCTCACCGGGACCGCGCGCCGCCTCGCCGACCCCGGCCGCGAGCGGGACCGCGAGGCGCTCACCGCCCTGAACGCCCTGTTCGGCACCGCGGGCGGGGTCAGCGCCTTCGTGTCGGTGTTCGTCGTGGCGTCGACCTTCGCCTTCGCGGTGGCCCAGCGGCGCCGGGAGTTCGCGCTGCTGCGCACGGCCGGGGCCACCCCGGGCCAGGTCCGGCGGACCGTCCTCGCCGAGGCCCTGGCAGTCGGTGTCCTCGCCTCCACCGCCGGCTGCGTCCTCGGCTCCCGCGCCGCGCCGCTGCTGACCGCCCGGCTGGCCGAACAGGGCCTGGCCCCGGCCTGGTTCACCGTCGGGGACCAGGTCTGGCCGTACCACGCGGCCTTCTGGACGGGCCTGTTGGTCGCCCTGTGCGGGGCGGCCGCGGCCTCCTGGCGGGCAGGGCGCACGGCACCCGCCGAGGCCCTGCGCGCGGCCTCGGCGGACCGCGGCGTGATCACCCGGGGCCGCCTGCTCACGGGCGCGGCCCTGCTGCTCACCGCCGCTGTCACCCTGGCCCTGGCCCTGACCGGCGACCCGGGCGACCTGCTCCACCGCAAGACCTACATCAGCCGCCCCATGCTGTTGATCACGGCCGCCGCGCTGCTGTCCCCGCTGTGCCTGCGCCCCCTGGTCGGGCTGCTCACCCGGCTGCCGGGCGTGTGCGCCCTGCTGGTGCGTGAGAACGCGGCCGCCGGGATCCGCCGCAGTTCCGCGCTCGCGGCTCCCGTCCTGGTCACGGTCGCCCTCGCGGGGTCCCTCCTCGGCATGACCGCGACCCTGGACCGGGCGGGGGCGGCCGAGGCGCGGGAGCGCACCACCGCCGCGTTCGTCGTGCTCCCGGCGGACGGCACCGGCTTCGACGCGGCGGCCCTGCGGCGGCTGCGGGCGGTGCCGGGCGCCGTCGTGTCGCCCTCGTCCTCGACGGCCGTGCACGTGCTGGAGGACGGCGTGGCCCTGATCCGCTCCGAGGCCCGGGCGGTGGCCCCCGCCACCCTGGCCGCCACGGCCCGTCTGCCCCTCGCCGCGGGCCGGGTGGGCGACCTCGACGACGACTCGATCATCGTCAACGAGGAGTGGCGGCGGCACCGGGTCGGCGAACGCGTCCGCGTCTGGCTCGGCGACGGGACCCGGCGGACCCTGCGGATCGCCGCGGTCATGCCCACCGGAACCGGCGGCAACGGCGCCTACGTCACCCCGCGCAACGCGCCGGGCGCCCCGGCCGACCGGGTCGACGTGGCCCTGGCCGAGGGCGCGGACCCCGAGGCCGTGACCACCGCCCTGCGCGCCTCGGTCGGCACCGCCCGGGTCCTCACCCGGGACGCCTGGCTGCGCGCCTCCCACCCCGGCACCCAGCGCACCACCCGCCTGGGGCTCCTGCTGGTCCTCGGCATCGCGCTGCTGTACACGGGCATCTCGGTGGCCGGCACCACGATCATGGGCCGGTCCGACCAGGTCCGGGACGTGGCCGTGCTGCGGCTGGCCGGGGCCACGCGGGGGCAGGTGCTGCGGCTGGCCGGGGCCGAGGCACTGACGGTCGTGGCGGCGGGCGCCCTCCTCGGCCTCCTGGTCACCGCCGTCAACCTGGCCGGGCTGGCGGCCGCCCTCGCCCTGCAGTCGGCCCCGCCCGCCCTCGCCTTCCCGTGGCGGGCCCTGGGCACGACGACGGCCGCCTGCGCGCTGCTCGCCGTGCTCTGCGCGGTCGTCCCCACCGCCGCCACCCTGCGCCGCCGGGCGGTGGACCTGGCAGCGACACGCGAGTGAACCCGACGGATCCCCCCAGCGGTTGCCCAGCGTCCCCTCGGCCGTCGCCCGGCGACCCCACCCTCGGTCTCATCATGAGACCAAGCGGAGAGGACCGCCCTACAGTGGAGCCCATGCGACGGACCTCGTTCGGCGACTGGCCCTGCTCGATCGCCCGCACCGCCGACCTCCTGGGCGACGCCTGGACCCTGCTGGTGCTGCGTGAACTCTTCTACGGCGAGTCCCGTTTCGACGGTTTCACCGGCACGCTCGGCATCGCCCGCAACACCCTCACCGACCGGCTGCGCCGCCTGGAGGCGGAGGGCCTGATCGAGCGGCGGGCGTACCAGAGCGAGCCGGTCCGCCACGCGTACCTGCTGACGGACAAGGGCCGCGACTTCTTCGGCGTGCTCGCCGCGCTCAGCGCCTGGGGCGACCGCTGGCTGGCCGGCGACGCGGGCGCCCCGGTCGTCCTGCACCACACGCTTTGCGGCCACGACACCGAGGCCCGCGTCGTCTGCTCCCACTGCGGTGAGACCCTGCACCAGCGGGACCTGACCGCACGCACCGGCCCCGGCTACCCGGACCGCCTGCTCGCCGACCCCGTCCTACGGGCCCGCTTCGGCACCGGACGCCCCCTGGGGGACGACGGCTCGGAGCGGCCCTGACACCCCACCGAGTCCGCTCCGTGAGATAGCTCACGGGCCGGACGCGGGGACGTCCGCAGGGAGGCCCGCGAGAGCTGTGGAATGCCTCACAAGATCACGGAAAACAAGATTCGGGCCCCTGCGGTGACTTCCGTCACCGCAGGGGCCCGAATCGCTGTGCGCGAGGGGGGAGTTGAACCCCCACGCCCTTGCGGGCACTGGAACCTGAATCCAGCGCGTCTGCCTATTCCGCCACCCGCGCATTGGGTGTGTCCTGGGCTCCGGCCCCTTGGGGCTGGCGCCTTCCGACATCCAGAACATTAGCACGCTGGACGGGGTGGGTTCACATCCCTTCTTCCCGCAGGCAGGGCCCCCGCCGAACCTTCCGTGGCCCCGCCACGTATCAGCGCGTGCCGCCTCACGTATCAACCTCGTACCGGTACCCGCTTCCTCCCCACGAGGCGGTCGGGGTCCACAGCCGGGTGCGGGACACTGGTCTCCGGCCGCCTCTACGATCCATGGCGGGAGTACCTGAAGCGGTTGCGCGCGGCAGTACCCCGGCAGGAGTTCGAAGGGGAGCTCCACAGGGAACTTCGTCATGCGTCGACACCCGTCGGCCGGCCTGACAGGGGGAACCAGCCGATCGACCGGCGCGTGGATACGATCAGTAAGCAGTACCAGGCAAGTGGCCCGCAGGGCAGTGCACAGGACGGCAGCGACGGAGGAGGTGCCCCATGGGAGTCCTGAAGAAGTTCGAGCAGCGTCTCGAAGGTCTGGTCAACGGCACCTTCGCCAAGGTGTTCAAGTCCGAGGTCCAGCCCGTGGAGATCGCGGGAGCGCTCCAGCGCGAGTGTGACAACAACGCCACCATCTGGAACCGCGACCGGACGGTCGTCCCCAACGACTTCATCGTCGAGCTGAGCACGCCGGACTTCGAGCGGCTCAGCCCCTACTCCGGCCAGCTCGGCGACGAGCTCGCCGGCATGGTGCGCGACTACGCCAAGCAGCAGCGCTACACCTTCATGGGCCCCATCAAGGTGCACCTGGAGAAGGCCGACGACCTGGACACCGGCCTGTACCGGGTGCGCAGCCGTACGCTCGCCTCCTCCAGCAGCCAGCAGGGCGCCCCGGGCGTCGGCGCCGCGCCCGCCGCCCCGGCCGACCGCCCCGGCGGCTACGGCTACCCGCCGGCCGCCTCCCCCGCCGGCGCCCCGCCCATGCCGGCCGCGCCGCCCCCCGGCGGCCGCCCCGGCGGGTACGGCTACCCGCCGGCCGCGAGCGCCCAGCGGCCCCCGGCCGCCCCGGCCGCCGGCGGACGCACGCGTCACTGGATCGAGATCAACGGCACCCGCCATCAGATCTCCCGCCCGACGCTGGTGCTGGGCCGCAGCACCGACGCCGACGTGCGGATCGACGACCCCGGCGTCTCCCGCCGGCACTGCGAGATCCGGACCGGAACGCCCTCGACGATCCAGGATCTCGGATCCACCAACGGCATCGTGGTGGACGGGCAGCACACCACCCGCGCTACGCTCCGCGACGGCTCGCGGATCGTCGTGGGCAGCACCACCGTTATCTATAGGCAAGCCGAAGGGTGAAGCGGGGGCAATGTCAGAGCTGACCCTCACGGTCATGCGGCTGGGGTTCCTGGCCGTACTGTGGCTGTTCGTGATCGTGGCCGTGCAGGTCATCCGGAGCGACCTGTTCGGGACGCGGGTCACCCAGCGCGGATCGCGCCGCGAGGCCGGCCGCCAGCAGCAGGCCGCCCGCCAGGCGCCGCCGCCGCAGCGCCAGCAGTCCGGCGGCGGCCGGCGCGGCCGTAACGCCCCCACCAAACTGGTCGTGACCGAGGGCACCCTCACCGGCACGACGGTCGCGCTCCAGGGCCAGACCATCACCCTGGGCCGGGCGCACGACTCGACGATCGTGCTGGACGACGACTACGCCTCCAGCCGCCATGCCAGGATCTACCCGGACCGCGACGGCCAGTGGATCGTCGAGGACCTCGGCTCCACCAACGGCACGTACCTGGACCGGACCCGGCTGACGACTCCCACACCGATTGCGCTGGGCGCGCCGATCCGCATCGGCAAGACCGTCATCGAGCTGCGGAAGTAGTGCTACATCATGGATAGGCGCGAGCGGAGCGAGCACGCAGTGGCGGGCCCCACCCCGGGCCCCGGCGCGCTCCCGACCGGAGGGTGGGCAGTGTGGCTCGACACGACCGGCTGTACCCGGAGCCGACAGGCGAGGTGCGCATGAGTCTGTCACTGCGCTTCGCCGCCGGATCGCACAAGGGCATGATCCGGGAGGGCAACGAGGACTCCGGGTACGCCGGCCCGCGCCTGCTCGCCATCGCCGACGGCATGGGCGGCGCCGCCGCCGGTGAGGTCGCCTCCTCCGAGGCCATCTCCACCATCGTCGCCCTCGACGACGACGTCCCCGGCTCCGACGTGCTCACCTCGCTCGGCACGGCGGTGCAGCGCGCCAACGACCAGTTGCGCTCGATGGTCGAGGACGACCCGCAACTGGAGGGCATGGGCACCACCCTGACCGCCCTGCTGTGGACGGGCCAGCGCCTCGGCCTGGTGCACGTCGGCGACTCCCGCGCGTATCTGCTCCGCGACGGCGTGCTCACACAGATCACCCAGGACCACACCTGGGTGCAGCGCCTGGTCGACGAGGGCCGCATCACCGAGGAGGAGGCCACCACGCACCCGCAGCGCTCGCTGCTGATGCGCGCGCTCGGCTCCGGCGACCACGTCGAGCCGGACCTGTCCATCCGCGAGGTGCGCGCGGGCGACCGCTACCTGATCTGCTCCGACGGCCTGTCCGGCGTGGTGTCCCACCAGACGCTGGAGGACACCCTCGCCAGCTACCAGGGCCCCCAGGAGACCGTCCAGAACCTCATCGAGCTGGCGCTGCGCGGCGGCGGCCCGGACAACATCACGGTCATCGTCGCCGACGTCCTGGACCTGGACACCGGCGACACCCTCGCGGGGCAGCTCTCCGACACCCCGGTCGTGGTCGGCGCCGTCGCCGAGAACCAGCACCAGCTGCACGACAACGGCATCATGCAGACCCCGGCCGGCCGCGCCTCCGGGCTCGGCCGCCAGGGGCACGGCGGCGGGGGCGGGGAGTTCGGCCCGCCCGGCTCCGGCGACACCACCGGCTACATCCCCGCGGCCGGCTTCGACTACGACGACGGCGACTTCACCAAGCCCCGCGGGAAGGGCCGCTGGCTGAAGAGGTCCCTCTACGGCGTCCTGGCCCTCGCCGTCGTCGGCGGCGGCCTGTACGGCGGCTGGCGCTGGACGCAGACGCAGTACTACGTCGGCGCCCAGGACGAGCACGTCGCGCTGTACCGGGGCATCAGCCAGGACCTGGCGTGGGTGTCGCTGTCGAAGGTCGAGAAGGACCACCCCGAGATCGAACTCAAGTACCTCCCGCCCTACCAGCAGAAGCTGGTCAAGGCGACGATCGCCGAGGGCGACCTGAAGAACGCCCAGGCGAAGATCGAGGAACTGTCGGTGCAGGCCTCCGCGTGCAAGAAGGAGGCGCAGCGGCGCGAAGCCGAGAGCAACAACGCCAGGACCGGCGAAGGCGAGGCCGGGGGCACCACGGGAACCACTCCCGCCTCCTTCACGTCCAAGGCCACACCGACGCCGAACCCGTCGAACCCGTCGGGCTCGCCGTCGGCGCCTGAGAAGTCCACGCCCCCGACCACGACCGCACCCACTCCCAGCCCCGGCCCCAGCCTCTCGGAGGAAGAGCAGAAGGTCGTCTCGCTGTGCGGTAAGCAGTAGGCAAGCCGTGAGAGGCCCCGTCACACGATGAGCAGTACTTCCAACTCGCCGACGCACCACACGTCCACCATCGGCGCGATCGGCGCCCCGAGCCGCCGCAACACCGAGCTGGCGCTGCTGGTGTTCGCCGTCGTCATCCCGGTGTTCGCCTACGCCAACGTCGGGCTGGCCATCAACGACTCGGTGCCGCCGGGCCTGCTGAGCTACGGTCTCGGACTCGGCCTGCTCGCCGGCGTCGGCCACCTCGTCGTGCGGAAGTTCGCGCCGTACGCGGACCCGCTGATGCTGCCGCTGGCGACGCTGCTGAACGGACTCGGGCTGGTCGTCATCTGGCGGCTGGACCAGTCCAAGCGGCTCAGCAACTACGCCGAGGCCGCACCGCGCCAGCTGCTGTACTCGGCGATGGGCGTCGCGCTGCTGGCGGTCGTGCTGATCTTCCTCAAGGACCACCGCGTCCTGCAGCGCTACACCTACATCTCCATGGCCGGTGCGCTGTTCCTGCTGATCCTGCCGCTCGTGCCGGGCCTCGGCGCGAACATCTACGGCGCCAAGATCTGGATTAAGATCCCCGGTCTCGGCACGCTGCAGCCCGGTGAGTTCGCCAAGATCGTGCTCGCGGTCTTCTTCGCCGGGTACCTCATGGTCAAACGGGACGCGCTGGCCCTGGCCAGCCGCCGCTTCATGGGCCTGTACCTGCCGCGCGGCCGCGACCTCGGCCCGATCCTCGTGGTCTGGGTCATCTCGATCCTCATCCTGGTCTTCGAGACCGACCTCGGTACGTCCCTGCTGTTCTTCGGGATGTTCGTCATCATGCTGTACGTCGCCACCGAGCGAACCAGCTGGATCGTCTTCGGTCTGCTGATGTCCGCGGTCGGCGCCGTCGGCGTGGCGAGCTTCGAGCCGCACATCCAGACGCGTGTGCAGGCCTGGCTCGACCCGATGCGCGAGTTCGAACTCTCCCGGGCGGGCGTCCAGGACGGCATCGTCCACTCCGAGCAGGCCATGCAGGCGCTGTGGGCCTTCGGCTCCGGCGGCACGCTCGGCACCGGCCTCGGGCAGGGCAACTCCGACCTCATCGGCTTCGCCGCCAACTCCGACTTCATCCTCGCCACCTTCGGCGAGGAACTCGGTCTGGCCGGCGTCATGGCGATCCTGCTCCTGTACGGCCTGATCATCGAGCGCGGTGTGCGCACCGCGCTCGCGGCCCGCGACCCGTTCGGCAAGCTGCTGGCCATCGGCCTGTCCGGCGCCTTCGGCCTCCAGGTCTTCGTCGTGGCCGGCGGTGTCATGGGCCTCATCCCGCTGACCGGCATGACGCTGCCGTTCGTGGCCTACGGCGGATCCTCCGTGATCGCCAACTGGGCGCTGATCGGCATCCTGCTGCGCATCAGCGACACCGCCCGACGCCCGGCCCCCGCCCCCGCCGCCAACCCCGACGCCGAGATGACCCAGGTGGTCCGCCCGTCATGAACAAGCCCCTGCGCCGGATCGCGATCTTCTGCGGCCTGCTCGTGCTGGCCTTGCTGATCCGCGACAACTGGATCCAGTACGTCCAGGCCGACGAGCTGAGGACCGACCCCAAGAACCGCCGCGTCATCATCGAGCGGTACGCCGCCCCGCGCGGCGACATCATCGTCGGCGGCAAGCCCATCACCGGCTCCACCGAGACGTCGGGCAGCGACTTCAAGTTCAAGCGGACCTACAAGGACGGCCCGATGTGGGCGCCGGTCACCGGGTACGCCTCGCAGGCCTTCGGCGCCACGCAGCTGGAGTCCATCGAGGACGGCATCCTCACCGGCAACGACGACCGGCTCTTCTTCCGCAACACCCTCGACATGCTCACCGGCGAGAAGCAGGGCGGCGGCAACGTCGTCACCACGCTCAACGCCGCCGCGCAGAAGGCCGCGTACAACGGTCTGAAGCGGCAGGGCGGCAAGGGCGCGGTCGTCGCCCTGGAGCCGTCGACGGGCAAGATCCTGGCGCTGGCCTCCTACCCGTCGTACGACCCGTCGTCCTTCGCCGGCAACTCGACGACCACGGACTCCAAGGCCTGGCAGAAGCTCCAGAAGAAGAACAACGCCGACGACCCGATGCTCAACCGGGCGCTGCGCGAGACCTACCCGCCCGGCTCCACCTTCAAGGTGGTCACCGCGGCCGCGGCCCTGGAGCACGGGCTGTACACGGACCCGGACGCGAAGACGGACTCGCCCGACCCGTGGGTCATGGAGGGCACCACCACCAAGCTGCCCAACGAGGGCAACATCCCCTGCAAGAACGCGACGCTGCGGGTGGCGCTCCAGTACTCCTGCAACACCGTCTTCGGCAAGATCGGCTCCGACCTCGGCAACGAGAAGATGCTGCAGGAGGCGGAGGAGTTCGGCTTCGGCAAGGAGCAGTTCACGCCGGTCCGGGCCAACGCCTCGGTCTTCTCCGACGACATGAACCCCTCGCAGACCGCGCTGTCCTCCATCGGCCAGTTCAACACCGCCGCGACGCCGCTGCAGATGGCCATGGTGGCCTCGGCCGTCGCCAACGACGGCAAGCTGATGAAGCCGTACATGGTCGACGAGCTCCAGTCGCCCGGCCTCGACCCGATCGAGAAGACCGACCCGGAGGAGCTCAGCCAGCCGCTGTCCCCGGAGAACGCGCAGATCCTGCAGTCGATGATGGAGACGGTCGTCGACAAGGGCACCGGCTCCAACGCCAAGATCGACGGCGTCAAGGTGGGCGGCAAGACCGGTACCGCCCAGCACGGTGTGGACAACAGCGAGAACCCCTACGCGTGGTTCATCTCCTACGCCAAGGACTCCGACGACAACGCACCGGTCGCCGTCGCGGTCGTCGTCGAGGACGACAACGCCGTGCGTGACGACATCTCCGGCGGTGGCCTCGCGGCGCCGATCGCGAGGGACGTGATGGAGGCGGTCATCAAGGGCAAGAAGTGACCCCGCTCACGTCTGCTTCACATCGGTGCACGTTGCGATACCGGTCCTGTATCGGCTGACGGGCTTGGCCAGGTCACACAAAGCGAGCCGGGTACGGTAGGCCCGGACGGCAGCCTCCGACCGTACAAGCGTGCCGGTCGGGACCGACGGAGAGGGCTGGTAGGTAGCTATGGAAGAGCCGCGTCGCCTCGGCGGCCGGTACGAACTGGGCCAGGTGCTCGGGCGTGGTGGCATGGCGGAGGTCTACCTCGCGCATGACACCCGCCTCGGCCGCACCGTGGCGGTGAAGACGCTGCGCGCCGACCTCGCGCGCGACCCTTCCTTCCAGGCACGGTTCCGCCGGGAGGCCCAGTCGGCCGCCTCGCTCAACCATCCCGCGATCGTCGCGGTCTACGACACGGGCGAGGACTACATCGACAACGTGTCGATCCCGTACATCGTCATGGAGTACGTGGACGGCTCGACGCTCCGTGAGCTCCTGCACTCCGGCCGCAAGCTGCTGCCGGAGCGTGCCATGGAGATGACCATCGGCATCCTGCAGGGCCTGGAGTACGCCCACCGCAACGGCATCGTCCACCGTGACATCAAGCCCGCGAACGTCATGCTGACGCGCAACGGCCAGGTCAAGGTGATGGACTTCGGCATCGCCCGCGCCATGGGTGACTCCGGCATGACGATGACGCAGACCGCGGCCGTCATCGGCACCGCCCAGTACCTCTCCCCGGAGCAGGCCAAGGGCGAGCAGGTGGACGCCCGCTCGGACCTCTACTCCACGGGCTGTCTGCTCTACGAGCTCCTCACGGTCCGCCCGCCGTTCGTGGGCGACTCCCCGGTCGCCGTCGCCTACCAGCACGTACGGGAAGAGGCCCAGGCCCCCTCCGTCTTCGACCCCGAGATCACGCCCGAGATGGACGCGATCGTGCTGAAGGCGCTCGTCAAGGACCCCGACTACCGCTACCAGTCGGCCGACGAGATGCGCGCCGACATCGAGGCCTGCCTCGACGGCCAGCCCGTCGCCGCCACAGCGGCCATGGGCTCGGTCGGCTACGGCGGTTACCCCGACGACCAGCCG
This sequence comes from Streptomyces sp. NPDC094143, assembly GCF_040303825.1. Classification (NCBI taxonomy): domain Bacteria; kingdom Bacillati; phylum Actinomycetota; class Actinomycetes; order Kitasatosporales; family Streptomycetaceae; genus Streptomyces; species Streptomyces sp. NPDC094143. The sequence continues at coordinate 299,521 of NZ_JBEOTZ010000002.1, read as the reverse complement.
ACCACGGCCCTGCGCTCCGACTCCGGCGCCGGCGCCACGTCGATGCTGCCCCCCATGAACCCGGACGACGGCGGCTACGGCTACGACGAGCGCCCCGACCGGCGCCGCGGGCAGCAGCGCAAGTCCAGCACCTCCACGATCCTGCTGGTGGTGGCGGGCATCCTCGTCCTGGTCGGCGCGATCCTCATCGGCCGGTGGGCGTTCAGCGGCGACGGCGCGAGCGACGACACCCTGCCGGCGCCCAACTTCGTCGGCGAGACCGAGCAGAACGCCCGCAAGCTGGCGACCAACTCCGACCTGGAGCTGACGTTCTCGAAGAAGCCCTGCGAGAACCAGGCCAAGGGCAACGTCTGCAGCCAGAACCCCGAGGCCGGCACGGACGTCCAGAAGGGGGACACCATCGAGCTGGTGGTGTCGACCGGGGCGCCGAAGGTGGCGGTGCCGAGCGTCGTCGGCCAGAGCCTGGACGACGCGCGGGCCAAGCTCGAGGGCGACAAGTACGAGTTCGAGGTCAAGACGAAGAGCAGGGTGTCCTCGGAGGACCCCGGCACCGTCCTGGAACAGGACCCGGAACTGGGCGCCGAGGTGGAGAAGGGCTCCACCATCACCCTCATCATCGCCAAGGCGGAGGCGAAGTCCACCGTCCCGGACGTGCTCGGCCAGAGCTGTGACGCGGCCAAGCAGCAGATGCAGGCGAGCAACCTCGTCGGCAACTGCACCGAGATCGAGACCGACGACGACAACCAGGTCGGCAAGGTCATCGCGACCACCCCGCAGGCCGGCACCTCCGTCGACAAGAACTCCTCGGTCACCCTGCAGATCGGCAAGAAGAAGCAGGAACAGCAGAAGACGCGCGTCCCGCAGGTCGTCGGCCAGACCGTCGCCCAGGCCAAGCAGACCCTGGCGGCGGCCGGCTTCACGAACATCCAGTTCGCCAACGGCAGCGACCAGAGCGACAACGCCCTCGTCACCGGCCAGGACCCCCAGGGCAACCAGGAGGTCGACAACCCGGCGGGCACCACGGTGACGCTCCAGACCGTCGGCTTCGGGGGCAACAACAACGGCGGCAACAACAACGGCGGCGGCGGCAACGGCGGCATCTTCGGCGGCCTCAACGGCGACGACTGACGCGACCGCCCGCTCACACGAAGAACCCCGGCACCCTCAGGGCGCCGGGGTTTTTCGTGGGGTGCCGCGACCGGGCGGGGTCAGCGCAGTTCCTTCGGCGGGGTCCGGTCCTCGTCGACCTTCTCGACGCGCTCCAGTTCGCCCCACACGACGTACCGGTAGGTGCTCGTGTACACCGGCGTGCACGTCGTCAGCGTGATGTAGTGGCCCGGCTTCTTCCGGCCGGACTCCTTCGGCACGTTCGAGAGGACCTTGACGTTGAACTTCGACGTCTCGGGAAGGATGGCGTAGGTCTTGTAGACGTACCACTTGTCCTTCGTCTCGAAGACGATCGGGTCGCCCTTCTCGATCCTGTCGATGTTGTGGAACTTGGCGCCGTGCCCGTCGCGGTGGGCGGCCAGGGAGAAGTTGCCGGGCTTGCCCGACATCGGCAGGGCCGACTTGACCGGTTCGGTGTAGTACCCGGCGACACCGTCGTTGAGGATCTTGTTCGAGGTGCCCTTCTCGACCAGGACCTCGTCCTTGCTCATCGCCGGCACGTGCAGGAAGCCGATGCCGTTCTTCGTGTCCAGCGCGCCCGGACCGCCCCGGCCGTGCGCCCAGTCGTCACGGACCTTGTCCGCCTGCTTGCCTGCCGCGCGGTCGGCGACGACGTTCGTCCACCACAGCGAGTAGACGACGAACAGGCCGAGGACCAGGCCCGCGGTGATGAGAAGTTCCCCGAAGAAGCTGACCACCCTGGCGATCGGGCCGGGGCGGCGGCGTGCCGCAGGCGGCCGGGACGCCGCGCCGGCGTGCTCTTCGTGCTCCGTGTCGGTGGTCGCTGCCACTGGTCATCTGCCCTTAATTGACGAGCGCATCCGGCTTGCCCTTGCTGCGCGGCCGTTCCTCGACCATCTTGCCCCAGACGATCATCCGGTACTTGCTGGTGAACTCCGGCGTGCACGTGGTCAGCGTGATGTAGCGGCCGGGCTTGGTGAACCCCGACCCCGCGGGGATCGGATTGAGGACGCTCGTGTTGCTCGGCGACGTCACCGGCAGGATCGAGGCCATCTTGTAGACGTAGTACTCGTCCTGCGTCTCCACGACGATCGGATCGCCCGGAGTGAGCCTGTTGATGTAGCGGAACGGTTCTCCGTGGGTGTTGCGGTGCCCCGCGAGCCCGAAGTTCCCGGTCTTGTCCCCGGGCATCGCGGTCTTCAGCGCGCCCTCGGCGTAGTGCCCGACCATGCCCCGGTCGAGCACGCCCTTGCTGCTGGTGCCCTCCGCGATCGGCACCACGACGTCCAGCTTCGGGATGTGCAGGATGGCGAAGCCCTGCCCCGGCTCGAAGGCGCCCGGGTTGCGCTTGCCGCTCGCCCAGTCGTTCTGGAGGCTGCTGGCCTCCTTGCCGGCCTGTGCGTGCGCCCGGACGTTCGTCCACCACAGCTGGTAGGTGACGAACAGCAGCATCAGCACACCGGTGGTGATGAACACCTCACCGATCGCCCGGCTGGCCACGACCGCCACGCCGGGTTTACGCGCCCGCGCCTGCCTGCGTGCCTCGACCCGGGACAGCGGCGCCCGAGCCCCTTCCCGGGCCGGAGCGGCCGTGGGGGCCTCCGCGGCGCTCCCATGACACCCGTGACGGCGCTTGGCGGCCTTTCTGCGGGCCGCCCGGCCGCCGGGGGCGGACCCGTCCCGCCCAGCGCGTGAAGCGGCCCGAGAGCCCGGTAGAAGGTCCCCGTCCGAGGGTGGCGGATCCGGCATCCGCAGCGCCACCGTCTCCTCGTCGACGGGCGGCAGAAAGGGCTGCCCGACTCCGGCGCCAACATCGATACCGGCACCGTATGGCTCGGCGTACGGATCCGGCTCCGGCACCGGCTGTGGTTGCGGCTGCGGCTGCTGCGGCGCATAAGGCTGGGGTCCCGGTGCGTAGGGCTGGGGCTCCGGGCCCCCCGGGTAGGCCTGTGCCTGCGCCTCTGGCGAGTACGGCGGTGTCTGCGGCTGCCGCCCCGGCCGCGGGGCCGCGCCGTACGCCCCGCCCGACCAGTCCTCCGACGCGCCCGGCACCCCGTACGACTGCTGCCCGTACGAGGTGCCGGACTCGCGCTCGGGGCGCAGCGCGGTCACGCCGTGGCCCTGCCCACCACCGGGGCGAGCCCGGCCGACCTCGCCACCGCGCCCTGGTCGCCGCACTCCACCAGCCAGTTGGCCAGCATCCGGTGCCCGTGCTCGGTCAGCACCGACTCGGGATGGAACTGCACGCCCTCGACCGGCAGTTCGCGGTGCCTCAGGCCCATGACGATGCCGTCGTGCGTCCGGGCCGTGACCTCCAGCTCGGCCGGGACCGTCGCGGGCTCGGCGGCCAGGGAGTGGTAGCGCGTCGCCGTGAAGGGCGACGGCAGCCCCGCGAAGACGCCCCCGCCGCTGTGCTCGACCAGCGAGGTCTTGCCGTGCAGCAGCTCGGGCGCCCGGTCCACCACACCGCCGTACGCCACCTGCATCGACTGCATGCCGAGGCAGACACCGAAGACGGGCACGCCGGTCGCGGCGCAATGCCGGACCATGTCCACACACACCCCGGCCTGCTCCGGCGCCCCGGGGCCCGGGGAGAGCAGGACCCCGTCGAAGCCGTCCTGCGCGTGTGCGGTCGAGACCTCGTCGTTGCGCAGGACCTCGCACTCGGCGCCCAGCTGGTACAGGTACTGGACCAGGTTGAAGACGAAGCTGTCGTAGTTGTCGACGACGAGAATGCGCGCGCTCACTGGTTGTCCACCGTCACATCGTTGAAGGGCAGCAGCGGTTCCGCCCACGGGAAGACGTACTGGAAGAGGACGTAGACCACGGCCACGACCAGGGCGAGCGAGATCACTGCCTTCACCCACGTGTTCCCCGGCAGATGCCGCCAGATCCAGCCGTACATGCCGTCCCTTCCGTCGTACCACGGCACCAGACCCACGCCGTACAGCCACCAGACTAACGGCGCAGCGCCTCAGGTTTCCCGGCCTCCACAGGCTGCGTGGAGACCGGGTGCGCCCGGACGATCACCCGGCGACTGTGCCCCCACTCGGGTTCGCGCGTGGTCAGCGTCAGATACCGGCCCGGACGCGTATACCCGGAAGGACGGGGGACAGGGTCGATCACCTCGATGTCCGAGGGCACTGTTCTGTACGGGCCTTTGTCGATCCGGACGTGAACCAGGTCGTGCCGTCGGTCAGCACCACCGCGTCCCCGCGCCGCAGCCTGGGGAAGTCCTCGGAGGAGTCGCCGTAGGTGCGACGGTGGCCTTGACCACTCCTCGCGGAGCAGGTCGATCTGGTCGTCCATGACGCCGTCGGCCCTCACACCGGTCCAGAACAGCGCGTGGACGACGAACAGCACGATCAGGGTGCCGGCGGTGACGCACGGTTCGCTGACGGTCCTGACGATCACGCGCACCGGCGACTCCCCCGGCCTGGGCTGCTACTCCACGGGCTTCGCGTAGTGCAGATCCACTGTGCCGGAGTAGCCGGGCAGCGTCACCGGGCCGTTCTCCTCGACTTTCCATCCGAGCCCGTAGACATTGACGTAGACCATGTAGTTCTGGATCGCCGGGGACGCGGCCAGGGCCTTCTGCAGCTTCGCGGGGTCGCCGACCGCCGTGATCTTGTACGGAGGGGAGTAGACGCGGCCCTGGAGGATCAGCGTGTTGCCCACGCAGCGCACCGCGCTCGTGGAGATCAGCCGCTGGTCCATGACCTTGATGCCCTTGGCCCCGCCCTGCCACAGCGCGTTCACCACCGCCTGCAGGTCCTGCTGGTGGATGACCAGGTAGTCGGGCTGCGGCTCGGGGTAGCCGGGCAGCTTGGCGGTGGCGTCCGGCGGGGCGTCGTTGAGCGTGACCGTGATCGAGTCGCCCGTGAGCTTCTGCGTGCCCGCGCGCTTCTCCAGGGCGGCGAGCTTCTCGTCCTCCGCCTTGGTGGAGCCGTCGTCCCGCTCGGCGAGCGCCTCTATGTCCTTGCGCAGGGCGCCGTTGGTCTCGTCCAGCTCGCCGTTCTCCCGGCTGCGCTCCTGGATGAGGTCGGACAGCTTCAGCAGCGAGGTGTCCGAGCGGATGTTGGTGCCCTTGGCGGTGTCGAAGCTGGTGAAGAAGATCAGCCCGGCGAGAGCGAAGACGGCCGCCGTGAGGATCCGCACGGGCCGGAAACGGCGCGCGTGCTGAGGGGTGGATCCCGTCCCGGGGGAGTCGGCAGAATTGCTCAACGTACCCTTATCTCCTTCGGCGCGGCGGAAGCACTACGCTAACGGACGCCCGGGGGAGCATTCGGAGTCCCCCAACGCTGCCCCGAGACCGACCCAGTTACCTGCGCGGCCACGCAGCGCATCGACAGGAGAGACCCTCGTGCCGAAGTCACGTATCCGCAAGAAGGCCGATTTCACGCCGCCGCCGGCGAAGCAGGCGACCGCGATCAAGCTGAACAGCCGCGCCTGGGTCGCACCGGTCATGCTGGCCATGTTCCTCATCGGCCTGGCCTGGATCGTCGTCTTCTACGTCACCGACGGCTCGCTGCCCATCGACTCGCTGGGCAACTGGAACATCGTGGTGGGCTTCGGCTTCATCGCCGCCGGATTCGGTGTCTCGACCCAGTGGAAGTAGCGCTCACCGGACGGTGAACGCAGCTCTGCCCAGGGCTGCTCGCTGAGTTATCCACAGCAGTTATCCACATGGGGAAAAGAAAGACGATCTGTGGATAACTCGTCGGGTGTTGACGCCGGTATGACGGAAGTACCGCGACTCGAAAACATGTTCGCCCCCTGCCTGACCTGCGGAAACGCAAGTCGGTGACAGGGAGCACATGTGTTCCCGCACACTGTGCACAAGATCCGCCACCCGCTGTGGACAACGGGTGCGCTCAGCTGAGCTGAGTCGTCCTCACCAGGGTCACCAGGACCACCACCGCCAGGACCAGGGCACAGCTGCCGTACTGGATCAGAGCGCGGCGCTCGCGCGGGGCGTGGACCATGGCGTACCCGACGGCAACGCCGGCGACGAGTCCGCCGATGTGGGCCTGCCAGGAGATGTTGAAGCCCGGGCTGAAGGTGAAGATCAGGTTGATCGCCAGCAGCGCGATGATCGGCCGCATGTCGTAGTTGAGCCGGCGCATCAGCACGGCCGTGGCGCCGAAGAGGCCGAAGATCGCGCCCGAGGCGCCCAGCGTGGCCGTGGTCGGTGAGGCCAGCAGATAGGCGAGCGCGCTGCCCGCGAGACCCGAGACGAGGTAGAGCGCGAGATAGCGCACCCGGCCCAGGGCCGCTTCGAGGGGGCCGCCGAGCCACCAGAGGCTGAGCATGTTGAACGCGATGTGCCAGATCTCCTGGTGGGTGAAGACCGACGTGACCATGCGGTACCACTCGCCTCCCGCCACGCCCTGGGTGGGGGTGAAGGGGGCGGGCGGCCAGGCGCCGAGCAGGACGAGGTCGTTCAGGAGCGACTCGTGGACCCGGACGGCGATGAAGACCGCCAGGTTGATCCCGATGAGGATCTTCGTGAGCAGGCGGGGGTCGGCGGCGACGCTGCCGCCCGCGAGTGTCCGGGGCATCGAGGCCGAAGGGGCGTGCCCGGTGCCGGAGCCGGTGCGGACGCACTCGGGGCACTGGAAACCGACGGAGGCGTTGACCATGCACTCGGGGCAGATCGGGCGTTCGCAGCGGGTGCAGCGGATGCCCGTCTCACGGTCCGGGTGGCGGTAGCACATGGGGACGCTGTGGGCGTCCTGCGGGCTGCCCGCAGCCTGCTCGTCCATGGGTTTCCCCTCGGTCGTGGTGAAAAAGCCCGCCCTGCTCATCCCTACGGATGAGCAGGGCGATTGGTTCCCTGCTGGGGTCTCGGTGGGCGCCTCAGCGGGTCTCGATCACGACGGACTCGATGACCACGTCGTTCAGCGGGCGGTCGGTGCGCGGGTTCGTCTGGGTGGTGGCGATGGTGTCCACCACCTTCTGGCTGGCCGCGTCGGTGACCTCGCCGAAGATGGTGTGCTTGCGGTTCAGCCACGCCGTCGGGGAGACGGTGATGAAGAACTGCGAGCCGTTGGTGCCCGGGCCGGCGTTGGCCATCGCCAGCAGGTAGGGCTTGTCGAAGCGCAGGTCCGGGTGGAACTCGTCCTCGAACTGGTAGCCGGGGCCGCCGGTGCCGTTGCCCAGCGGGTCACCGCCCTGGATCATGAAACCGCTGATCACCCGGTGGAAGACCGTGCCGTCGTAGAGCCTGTCCGTGGACTTCTGGCCCGTCTCCGGGTGCGTCCACTCCCGCTCGCCCTGGGCGAGCTCGACGAAGTTCTTGACCGTCTTGGGGGCGTGGTTCGGCAGCAGCCGAACCTCGATGTCGCCGTGGTTGGTCTTCAGGGTGGCGTAGAGCTGCTCAGCCACGATCTGCCTTCCGTTGTCTTTCTGTGACTCCCTGATCCTCGCATGGACGGGCCCCCGCGTCGTCCGACCTCCGTGCAGCGGGGGGAAACCCTCGGCGGAGGGTCGCAGAAAAACGGTCGAGTCGTCCCGGGGCAGGGGCGCGCGGCGACGATCCGTGGCATTGTCGTCGACAAGCTCCCGTTGCAGCCTATTCATCCGCTCTTGCGCGTGATCGGCACTGGATGCCGGTTTCCGTGACCCGGATGCACGCCCGCGCATGCCTGGTAGTGCTCCCGGAGGCATGATCCGTAAAAGGGTGGAAAGTCGAAATACCGTACGCCACCGAGGAGGAGGAACCCGTGACCCGCATCGACAGCGTGCGCGCCGCGACTGGTTCGGCGAAGGACAGCGTGCTGCACGCCGCGGAAGTGGTGGCGCCCTACGCCGACACGGCCAAGGACAGGGCCGCGCACTACGCACACGAGGCGCGCGTACGGCTGGCGCCCAAGGTGACGCAGGCCGCCGGGCAGGCACGTGTCCAGTACGGCGCCCATGTGCAGCCTTATCTGGAGCAGGCCCGCTCCCATGTACCGCCGAACGTCGACCAGGCCGCCCGCGAGGCCGCCGTCCGCACACGCAAGGCCGCCCGTCAGGCTGCGGAGTATTCCCGGCCGAGGCTGGAGCAGGCGATGGCCGCGGCCGTGCCCGTGACGACCGAGGCCGCGGCCCGCAGTGCCGCCGCGATGGCGGCGCTGCGCGGTCAGGTCTCGTCCAAGGAGATCCAGAAGCTGATCCGCCGGCAGGAACGGCGGGCGAGGGCCGGCAAGGCCGTGAAGACGCTGGTGATCCTCGGCGCCGTGGCCGGCGGCGCCTTCGCCGCGTGGAAGTGGTGGGACAAGCAGGCCAACCCGGACTGGCTGGTCGAGCCGCCTGCCGCGACCGAGGTCCCGGAGTCGGGTCGGCTGTCCGCCGTGGACGGCAGCGGCCAGTCGGCTCTGGACCCCGAGGTCGAGGCCAAGCAGGCCGAGGAGGAGGCCGCCCAGCGCGACGACCGTCCCTGAACGTCGCCGATCAACAGCTCGGCGGGGCGGGAGACTTGAGGACATCCCTTGGGTTCTCCCGCCCCGCCGCACTGTTTCACGTGAAACACCCGCCGCCCGGATCGCGAGGGCGCACGAAAAACGCCCCCCGGCTCTGCGTTTCCGCAGCTCGGAGGGCGTTTCGGAGTGGAGCCTAGGGGAGTCGAACCCCTGACATCTGCCATGCAAAATCACCTGCCCCCATGGGCGAGTGATTCCGAGGCGTTCCGAGTGGCTCCGAGTGCAGGTCAGGAGGGTTAAGCCCGATCCGCGCGAGCAACTCCGAGTCGTTCCGAGTCGTTCCGTGCGGTCGTTGTGGACTGGATGTGGATTCCAGTCCTGTAACCGGTCACGAGACGGCCCGCAGGTGGCGGGCGGTACGGCCGGCCTCCAGCGCCTGACGCAGCCGGTCCGCCGCGCCCTCCGTGCCATGGGTGTACAGCCACGTCACCCGGCCGCCGCGCTCCTGCCCCAGCATGAGCTGTACCTCCTTCTCGCTCACGCCCTGCGCGTGCAGACGGCTCGCCAGCGCGTGCCGGTAGTCGTGGAACCGCGGCCAGTACTCCTCGCGCCCCGTCTCCGGATTCTTGATGAGCCGTGCCAATCCCACTTCCTTGATCGCGGGAATCCAAATCCGGCGTCGGAAGTTGTTGCCCCGCAGGACACCGTCCAGGGTGGTTCGCTCCCCCTTCAGGACTCGAACCTCACCGGCCATCGGACCACGAAACACCAGTTCCTCGGGGCACAATCCGTCTTCGACGTCGGTCACCGAACTGGACGCCGGCAGGCGCTCCAGCATGAGCCGGGCCGCGTCGACGGCTGCGGCCGTCAGGGGGACCGTGCGGTACCCGGCGACCGTCTTGGGCATGCTCTGGCGGACGATGGTGCCTCGGTCGTCCACCAGGATGTGCCGCACCTCGGCGGTCTGCTCCTCCAGGTTGAGGTAGCAGGCGCGCAGGCCGCTGATCTCGCTCCATCGCATCCCGGTCTCGTGCGCGAAGTCCACGACAGGCTGGTACCACACGGGGACGGCCTCGCGGATCTCGGCGTACTGCTCCTCGGTCGGAGGCCGGAGATCGTCCGGGTGCTTCGTAGGGGCCTGTGCCGTGATGGTGACGGAGTCGAGCGGGTTCTTCGCGATCCGCTCATCCACGACCGCGTCGCGCATCAGCGCACGGAACAGCTCACGCACCTTCACCTGTGTGGCGTGGCCCTTGACTTCGGTCCGCATCCACGCCTGTACCTCGGTGTGGCGGATGGAGTTGAGTTTCCGCTGGCCCCACTTCGGCTCGATGTGACACGTCCAGGACGACAACTTCCTGTTGCGGGTGGTCGTCTTCCCGGGCTCGTGGCCGGGCCACCACTCCGCCCACCAGGCGGCAAGGGTGATCTCGCCGCGCTTGGGGTCCAGGTAGGTCCCGGCCCGGACCGCCTCCCTGATGCGGTCCAGGAAGGCATCCGCCTCCTTCTTTTTCGGGAAGTTCTTCGCTTTCTGCTGGCCCTCGGCGTCCCGGTAGCGGGCCTGCCACGAGCCGATGCAGTCCCGGCGGGGCCGGCGCTCGCCGTGGTCGGCGGGCGGGTATGCCTCCAAGCACTTCGAGCACCCGCAGCTCTTGCTGCGCAGTTGGCGGGGGTTGTTCTGAGCCCTACGCGGCATGGCGGCCCGCCTTCACCGTCGGGGCTTGCGTCCTACGCGCCAAGGTCCATCACCTCGTTCTGTCGCTGCTGGCTGGTGGGCGCGGGAAGGTCGATGGCCTCCCCGCACCAGCAGCGTGCACCGAACTCGGGCTGTACGACGTCCATTGCGTGCAGAACGGCCCGTATCGCGTGGAAGGTGAACAGGACGGTGGCGGCCAGGTCGGCAGGGATGGTGATCAGGTTCCTGGCGCGGTCCCACGGGTCGAAGATCTCGTGGCGTGGCGCGAACTGGACCCGAATGCACATGACACACTCCCCCGGGGACGGTTACACGGGTAGGTAGCTGTGATCGGCGGGGGAGGACGCCGAACGCGTCACCGAAGGTACCTGTGAGTGGTCGGAAGCGCGACCACTTGTTGACGGAAAACGCACCCAGCCTGACGAAAAGTGACGATGCCCGAGTAACAGAGACCGCGGATCCGGCCTGATGGTTGCACAGGCGCGGTGATTTTTCGTCAGCCCTGGCGGTCGTTGGCTTCCGCTACCGCGTTGGCCTGGATCAACAACATCTGCTGCTGTTCCTCGGTGAGCCGGTCGAAGACCTTCAGGACGGCTTCGCGCCGGTCGTCAGAAAGCGGGGCGGGTGACCGCTTTCCGGTGGCCGCGAAGAGGCGGGCCCGGTACCGGGGGAACGCTTCGGCCAGTTTGAGCAGTGCCGGCTCACGGGGGAACGCCTTGCCGTGAGCCCAGTTGTTCACTGTGGATACGTGGCTGCCGATCCGGTTGGCGATCTCGGTCTCGGTGAGACCGAGCTCATCCTTGATGGCGGCGAGGACCTGACCGAGGGTCTCGCTCGCTGCTGCCACGGGCTGGGGCTTCTCCACGCAGGCAAGGTTGCCCTGACCTTCTACTTTTCGCAAGCGAAAGTAGAAGCTTGGCGCAAAACTTAGCGGCGCGCGACTCCCTTGTCACGCGCCGTTGTGCGCGGCATATGCCTACGACTCTGGGCAGTCGTTCAAGTGCCCGACTTCCACCGAACCAAACACCCCAGCGCTCGGATCCCCTCGGAACCACTCGGAACGGCTGGTTGACAGGATTCGATTTCGAAAGTAGAAATATCGAAGCACCCCAACCGGGGCGCGAACCAGTCAAGGCACGAGGTCCCCATGCCCAAACTGCACCGGAAGCACGACGGCAAGCCCCTCAGAGACGCCATGGAGCGAGCCGGACTGTCGGGCCCAGAACTCGCCGAAGCGACGAAGGAAGTCGACCCCACAGGCAAGGGCGTCAGCGCCGCCACCGTGGGCCGCATAACAGGGCAGGGCGAGACCGCACGCGACCGCTGCGAGTGGACAACAGCCTGGCTCCTCGCCGAAGCGCTGCACCGGAGGACGAACGCCCCCCTCCAGGACCTCTTTGCCATGCCCGCATATTCGATTTCGAATATCGAAAGGTCAAGCCCTCATGCCGACGAAGAGTGACCGCCGCGTCCCCCTGCCGGCCGGCCTGGTCCCCCTGCTGACCCAGCCCGAGCTGGAGACCTACTACGGCGTCTCCGACTGGACCGTCCTCAAGTGGATCGAGGCCGGGATGCCCGTCGAACGGCTCCGGAGGACCGGCCAGAAGAAGGAGGTCCGCCGCTTCGACCTGAATGCCGTGAAGGCGTGGATGGCCGACCAGGACCAGATGGCCGCCGCCTCCTGACCCCTCTGAACGCGCCGAAGGGCCGCCCACCTTGCCCGGCTGACGGCCCCGCGACCGGCGCACCCCACCAACCAGAAAGTGAGGCCACCGTGGCCACATCATCCCCTATCTCTCAGCACGGCGCGGCTGTCGCGCTGGTGCAGCTTCTGAAGGAGTTCGGCGACCTGCCGCCGCTGTACTGGCAGGTCTCGAACCATGAGCGCTACCGGGGCGACCTGTACGGCTTCGCCTCGCTGCCCGACCCGCGGCCGGTCATGGCGGTGTGGGCGGAGGCCCTCGGCGCGACGGTGACGCAGTCCCAGTTCCCGTACACGAACGACGAGGTGTACGCCCAGTTTGCGGTGGAGACGCTGTGGCGGGATGTGCGGGTCCGGATCGTCATGTCCTGCCCGGCGGCCGTGCTCGCGTCGGAAACGGCGGTGGCGGCATGAGTGCCCCGCTGGTTGTGAACACCAAGGACGGCGTCTGCTGGACGCGCCGCGCGGTGACGTCGGGCGGGATCGCCCTGTACGCGCCGGAGTCGGTCAAGACCTGCCCGAACTTCGTGATGGCGACGCTGGCCGAGCTGGCCGAGCTGGCCGAGCACGGCATCGCGGGGTCAGCCGATGCGCTGCCGGTGCCCTTCGGCCCGCAGATGTCGGACTTCCCACCCCCGCCCCGGACCGAGCTGGAGAAGCTGCACAGCGAGAGGGCGCGCCTTCAGGGCCTCCTCGCTGAGGCGACCACCGACGCGCACCGTGCGCGCCGTGAGCGGGATCTGATCCGTGAGCGGGTGTCGGAGCCCTTCGGCTGCGCGCACTGCGGCGTGGAGAAGCGGTCGCACGGACGTCGGTACATCTCTGGTGCGGGGATGCACGCGTGGGAGCGGCCGTCGGACGAGCAGGTGAAGGACCGCATGCTGGCTCGTCGCGTAGCCCGTATGGCGTTGCCCTCGAACCTCAATCTGTGGGAGGAGGGGGCGGCTACAGCGGAGCTGCGCGCCCAGGTCACCGAGCTGGAGGCCCGCCTCGCGGAGTACGAGCGGCCGGCCGACGAGGACCCCATCGCGCTGGAGCTCACCGACAAGGCCGAGGTGTTCGTGCCGCGCACCGAGCGGGAGCGCTGGGTGAACATCGCCGACGCCCTGAACGCGGCGCATGCCGCCGGGATGCCGGTCGGTATCGACTTGGACGGCACGCTGACCGATCACCGGATGTGGTCGGTGGTGTGGGACCGGGACGCCGAGCGGTGGACGGTCGCCGGGTACGAGGACGACGCCGAGCAGGCCGTATCGGTGGAACTGCCGCCCGCCACGGTGCGCTGCGGATGCGGCCACCCCGGCAGCGAGCACCACCACGTGGGCGCGAAGTGCTGGGCCCGCCTGCCGCGCGAGCTGGGCCAGCCGGTCCGGATCTGCCCGTGTGCGGCGTTCGCTCCGGTCTCCGTGGACGAGTCCGCGGACCGGCTGGCTCGGTACATGGCGCCCACCGAGGGGGCCGAGTGATGGCCGCCGCGACCGTCGCCGAGTGGCTGACCGCCGCCGCGATCGGCACCGCCGGGTTCGTCCCGGGCGCGCTGCTGATCCTCGGCCTGGACCACGACCTCACCCCGCGCATGCCGCACATCAACGTCGCCCCGGTCGGGGCCGCCGTGGTCGACGCGGGGCAGTGGCTCCGCGTCCGCCTCGCGGCGCTGCTGCGGCTGATCGCGTTCCACATGGAGCCGCAGGGAGGCGCCCGATGATCCCCCGCCCGTACGAGCCGGACGACGAGCCCGAGATGGACGTGGCGGACGAGGTGGCCTACGCGGACACCGGCCGCCCGTGGGCGGCCCGGGCGATCCGGCACCCGTCGCACGCCGCGACCCGCCGCCACTTCGCGGCCAACCCGTTGCCGACGCAGCAGGACCGGAGGAGCGCGTGAACGCCCGCGACAAGCTGTATGCCTACGCCGGGACCCCGTCGGTGTTGCCGGAGAGCATGCTCGACGAGGCGCTGGACGCCTACCGCGCCGAGGTGCTCGCCGAGGAAGGGCTGCTGCCCAAGGCGGACGTCGTCACCTGGCTGACCAAGAAGGCCCGCGAGAACACACCGGTGTGGCAGCTCGCCTCGAAGGTCGAGCGCGGAGCCGTCCGCCCGGACAACCTGCGGATGCTGCCGCCGGACTTCTACGAGGCCGGTCACACCTACACCCACGTCGACGACGGAACGGACTGGCTGTTCCGCGTCGACACCGTCACCGCCCACCCCGAGCGCGGTGAGCGGACCGCGCTGGGGTGGCGGCACTTCAAGGGCCAGTGGGAGGCCATCGCCTACGACGAGGACGACTACGAGATCCACCTGTGCGTCGGCCTCATCGACATCACCGAGGGCGGTGAGGGCCGGTGAGCGCCTCGACGTCCAGCCGCGAGGCCCGTCTCGCGCAGCTCCTCGACGCCATCCGCACCCGCCCAGCCTTCCGATGGACGACCGGGTTCGTGCACGAGATGCGCCGCCGGTCCGGCGGCCCGCCGCAGCGGAACACCGCCCGCTGGGACCTCGTCGAGCTGGCCCGTCGTGGCCACCTCGTCGAGCACGGCCCGGCGAACGACCGCTTCTACACCCTCAAGACCAGGAAGGACGGCCGCTCATGACCGGCCCCGAGCACTACCGCGAGGCCGAGCGCCTCATCCGCAGCCTCAAGACCGACAGCGGCGCCGTGTACATCGAGCCCGGTAACGAGCAGGTCAGCGCCATCGCGCAGGTGCACGCCACCCTCGCGCTCGCCGCCGCCACCGCGATGAGCGGCACGAAGAACGGCATGGCCCCCGTGGACTTCAAGGCGTGGGATGCCGTCGCTGGTGTGCCGATGGACGGTGACGCCTGATGACGACCGTCGTGCAGGCCGGGGCTCAGGCCCCGGCCGCCGGCCCGGAACCCATCACCGATCCCGGCATCTACGAGATGACGAACGAGGAGTACCACTCGCACCGGTACGCCCTGTCGTCCAGCGGCGCCAGAAAGCTGCTGCCGCCGTCCTGCCCGGCGATCTTCCGCTACGAGCAGGACCACCCGCAGCCCGCCAAGAAGGTGTGGGACATCGGCAACGCCGCCCACAAGCTCGTGCTCGGCAACGGCCCCAAGCTGCGGAAGATCGAGCACGAGACCTGGAACACCAACGTGGCCAAGGCCGCGGTCACCAAGGCTCGTGAGGCCGGAGAGATCCCGCTGAAGCCCGCCGAGTACCAGCAGGTGCACGACATGGCGGACGCCCTGCGCCGACACCCCGTCGCCTCACTGCTGTTCGACCCCGAGCGCGGCACCCCCGAGCAGTCCTTGTTCTGGCGGGACGAGAAGACCGGCGTCATGCGCCGCGCCCGCCTGGACTGGCTGCCGGACCCGCGCTCCGGGCGCCTGATCATCCCGGACTACAAGACGTGCCGGTCGGCGAACCCCGAGAAGCTCGCGAAGGACATCGAGGAGTACGGCTACCACCAGCAGGACGACACGTACCGGTCCGGGGCGAAGGCCCTCGGGATCGCCGACGACGACGCCGCGTTCGTGTTCGTCTGCCAGGAGAAGACCGCACCGTACGTGATCACCGTGGTCGAGGTGAACGCGACCGCCCGCCGTATCGGCGCAGCCCGCAACCGCCGTGCACTCGAAATCTTCGCCCACTGCACCGAGACGGGCTACTGGCCCGGCTACAGCGACGACGTGGTGCCCCTTTCCCTGCCCCCGTGGGCCGAGACCCGTGACTCCCTGGAGTACTTGTGAACTACCCCGCCACCACCGACCACCAGTTCGCGGCCCCGGCCGCGCCGACGCCCGCGTTCGTCGGGCAGGGCACCGCGGTTGAGCAGTCCCGCGCGGTCGCCGAGGTGCAGGCCGCCGTCATCGTCGCCCGCCAGTTCCCGCGGAACGAGGCGCAGGCCATCCGCAAGATGGAGACCGCGTTCGCCCAGCACTCCCTCGCCGTCCGGTCGTTCTTCCGCTTCAGCCGCGGTACCTCCCGGGTGTCCGGCGAGACGATCCAGTTCGCGAAGGAGCTGGCGCGCTGCTGGACCAACGTCCACTACGGCGTTCACGAGCTGCGCCGCGACGACGCCAACGGCGAGTCCGAGATGCAGGCGTGGGCGTGGGACCTGGAGACCAACGAGCGCGCCTCCACCACGTTCATCGTGCCGCACACCCGGTGGACGAAGGACAACGGCGGCACGCGGCTGGAAGACCCGCGCGACGTCTACGAGAACAACTCGAACAACGGCGCCCGACGCCTCCGCGAGATGATCTTTTCGGTGCTGCCGGACTGGTTCCGCGAGCAGGCCAAGACGATCGCCACGAACACCGTGGAGAACGGCCAGGGCGACAAGCCCCTGTCGCAGCGCATCGCCGGATGCATCAACCACTTCGAGGGCCTCGGCGTCACGGTCGAGCAGCTGGAGGAGAACCGCGGCCGCAAGTCCGAGAAGTGGACGAACCTTGACCTCGGGCAGCTCCAGATCATCGCCGAGTCGATCCGCCGCGGTGAGGTCACCGTGGACGAGGAGTTCCCGCAGCAGCGGGTGACCGTCGCCGAGATCAAGCAGCAGCACACCGAGCAGCCGTCGGCCAGCACCACGGCCACGCCCGACGAGGGCAACACGCAGTGGCCGGCCACCCGCCAGCCGGGGACGGGGGCGGCCTCGTGAACGTCCGCCGCTGCCTGCGCCAGTTCGTCCGCCCGACCGGTCGCCGCCGCGCCCCGCGCCTCGTCGAGGAGACGGTGCCGCTCGCCGATCTCCTGCGGCCCACCGAGGCCTTGGTCACCGACCGGGCGTACTGCCCGGCGGAGGAGACCGACACGCTGCACGTGCTTCTCGCCACCGGGGGCCGCATCTGCTGGACGTGCCGGACGTACACCGACAGCCGCCCGCTGACGAGCGCACCCCGCCCGGACGGTGCGCCGTGAACGAGCCGAAGCCCTGCGGCACCCGAGCCGCCTACTACCGCCACCGCCGCCGCGGCGAAGTGCCCTGCGAGGCCTGCGTGCGCGGGAACACGGCGGCGAAGCGGAAGCCCGCCAAGCCCACCCCGTCCCGCAGGAAGCCGATCAAGCACGGCACCCCCGCCGGTTACAAGCAGCACCTCTACCGCGGGGAGATCGCGTGCGACGACTGCCTGGCGGCTGAGCGCGACAGGAACCGCGCGTACCAGGCGACCCGCCGCCAGGCCGCCCGGCGAGCGCGCAGATGACCGGCCGGGCCCCGGAGCCGTGCGACATCCCCGCCGACCACGACGGGGAGGTCCGCTTCTACGTCACCGGCTGGAAGTGCGACGCCCACTCGCCGTGGGCCGCGAAGGGACTGCGACGGCCGGCTCCGGGGCCCGGCGCCCTCTACACCTACCGCGCCGCGAGCGCGAACCACGACCACGAGAACGGACAGACCACATGAGCAGCCAGCCCGAGACCAAGCTCGCCGCCATCGACGGCCGCGATGCCCTCGCCTTCGTCATCATCCGCCCGGGGAGCACCGACGGCGGAGTGGCGATCGAGGCCGCCGCGAACGGCATGAGCAAGGAAAGCGCCGCCTACGTCCTGCGCCACGTCGCCGACCAGTTCGACGCCGACACCTCGACGAGCGGGCAGGCCCCCGAGATCTCCGCCGACGCCGCAGCGCACGTCCTGTTCCAGGAGCGGCTGGGCGGCTGGCCGCCGAGCACCTTCCCCACGAAGTTGCTGGACGCCTGGACCTCGGCCGACACGGAGAACGCCGAGCGCCTCGCCCTGGCCTTCCCCGAGTACGCCGCCGCCATCGCCCTCGTCCGAAGCGGCCAGAAGGGCGTCGAGCAGCTGCGCGCCATCGCCGGCGACTCCTGACCCGGCTCCGCCCGGGGCGACGACTCCCGCCCCGGGCGGCACCGCCGGAACGGTTCACCACCCGCACTGAAAGAAGCCACACATGCCTTGGGTCCGTCTCGACGACAGGTTCCCCTCCCACCGCAAGGTCGCCCTGCTGTCCGACCGCGCGTTCCGGCTGTACGTCTCAGCCCTGTGCTGGTCGTCCGAGAACCTGACCGAGGGCAGGATCCTCGACCGCGAACTCCCCCTCGTTGCCCCGCGGCTGCGTGGTGTGAAGGCCGCCGCCAAGGAACTGGAGACCGGCCGCCTATGGGACCGCATCGAGGGCGGGTGGGAGATCCACGACTACCTGGAGTACCAGCGGGACCGGGAGCAGGTGCAGGCCGAGCGGGCGGCGAACGCGGCCCGACAGAAGGCGTGGCGCGAGCGGAAGAAGGCGGAGAAGGAAGCCGCCCGTAACACCTCCCGTAACGGCGTGAGTAACGGCGTTACGCCCGACGCCGGAAGCGCCCCGGACGACGCGACGGCGACACGAACTCGACACGACGACGACACGACGAAGCTTCGTGCGCGACGTGAAGAAAGTGCAGAACCGCAGGTCAGCGAGTTTCGTAACGGCGTTAGTAACGGGACCCCGTCCTCTTCCCCATCCCAAGTACTTCCTTCGGAAGTACTTCCTCCCCCTTCCCCCTCCACGAACAGCGCGCCAAACGGAGCGGTTGAGGTCTCGGGGAGGGGGGAGATCCAACCCCTCATCGAGGCGATGGAAGCCCGCGGCATGAGCGTCAGCTGGAGCTTCAGCGCCGCCGAATGGATCGACCTCCGCGACGCCGTCCGACGAGCCGGCGTACCCGCCCTCGTCGACCACGCCGCCCGCGCCTGGCAAGCCGCCAAAACCCAGCCCTACAGCGCCCGCTACTTCCTCCGCGGCTGGACCGGCGTCCAAGCCCCCACCACCTGGACCGGCCCCCGCCCCGTCGCCCCACCCTCCGCCGCCTCCAACTACGTCGCCCAGATGGCCGCCATCGCCGAAGAACTCCGCCAGGGAGACACCGCATGAAGCCCGCCGAGATCCCCCAACTCCTCGCGCAGATCGCCCTCGCCGACCCCCGCGTCCGCCGCGAAGACCCCATCGAGATGCGCGCACAGATCCACATGTGGGCCGGCATCCTCGCCGACGTCCCCGCCGACTTCGCCTTGACGGCCGCGCAGGAGCACTACGCCACCTCCACCTGGCCGATCCTCCCCGCCGAGATCGCCACCCGCTGGCACGCCCTCGTCCGCGACCGCATGAACCGCGACATCGGCACCTTCGAACCCCCGCCCGGCCACGACCCCGACGACGTCCCCGGCTACCTCGCCGCCCTCCGCCAGCAGCGGCAAGCCGTCGTCCACGGCCAGGCCCCGCCCGCCGAAGTCCGCGCCATCACCGCCGGACCCGCCGCCGAAGAAGCCCGGCGCCGCGTCGCCCAGCTCGGCGACTACCTCACCACCGAGACCCGCCAGGCCCTCGCCCCCTACCGGCCCGTCGCCGCCGAACGCCTCCGCGCCGCACAAACCGGCCGCCCCGACGCCCTCGCCGTCCCCTGCCCCGTCGAAACCTGCCGCGCCGCGCCCGGCCAACCCTGCCAACGCCCCACCCGCCGAGGCGGACGCACACGCCTCAGCAACCCCCACCCCACCCGCATCGAGGCCTCCGCCCTCGCCACCACCGACCACGGAAGGCACACCGCATGAACACGCCCGCCGACCAGCCCAGCCCGCCCGACGTCGAACAGGCCCTCGTCGACATGGACCGCGCCATGCACGACCCTGCCCGCCGCAGCGACGCCATGGGCAACCTGTTCGCCGCCCTCGGCGCCGCCGCCCAGCAGCACGCCGCACAACACCGAGCCGCCCGCGAGGCCCTGCGCGCCGCCCGCAAGAACGACCCCGCCACCCGCGCCAACCGATCCCGAGGAGCCCAGCAGGGCTGGGAGAAGCGCCGTGCCCGCGAAGAGCGTGAGCGCCTCCTCGACGCGATCGACCACAGCCCCGTGCGTACCGGCCCCGTCTGCGACGAGATGAACCACAACTCCGTGGGCTCCGAGGTGTTCTGCCAGCTCGAACCCGGCCACGACGAGGACCACGACGACGACAACGGCACCACCTGGGAGCGCGAGGACTGAGCCGCCCCCGCCCCCACCACCGCCTGACCAGCACCGCCGACCAACCGCCCGAGAACCCAGGGAAGGCCCACCGTGAAGATCCGCGCCGACATCGCCGCACTCATCCGCGCCGGCCACACCGACACCCACATAGCCGCCCACACCGGCTACCACCGCACCACCATCGCCCGCGCACGCCGCGCCCTCCACTACCCACCCGCCACCCAACTCAGCCGCCTGTACGCCGAAGCCATCCCCACCGGCCGCGTCAAGGACTGGAAGCCCAACACCGGCCCCATGCCCCTCAGCCGAGACCAGCAGGCCGCCAACCGGCAACGGCTCCTCGCAGCACTACGCGACACAGCCTGAACCCTCGGCCGTCATCCGGTTCCGCCCGGCATCGCGCACAGACGGCCCCCTGACGGCCTCACACGCCCTGCCGGGCCCCGGGTGCCGTCGACACCGTCACAGGCCCTCCAACAGCCGTACAGCCCTCTCAGAGCACAGGAGATGACCATGACCGACACCGCCGCCGCTGACCGGGCCGCGCTCCGCGACCGCATCGCCAAAGCCGTGCAACCGCTGCTGATGGACACCCTGCCCAAGCCGATTGCTGCGGCGCGGGCCACCGAGGTTGCCGACGCGGTGTTGGCCGTGCTGCCCGCGTCCACCGACCGGGCCGCCGTGCTGCGGGAAGCCGCCGACGCCATCGCCCACGACCGCGACACCACCAACCCCAGCGCCGGCAAGGGCGCTTACCGGAGAGGGATGAACCGCGCCGAGGAGCTGGTGCGCCGCATGGCCGACGAGGCGCAGCCGTGACCCGCCCCCGATGCCCCCGCGGCCACTTCCTCCCCGCCACCGGCACCTGCCGCTGCACCCTCACCCCACGCACCCGCCACCGGCGCACCCGGGCCCGCCGCGACGCCGACCTGTGGGGCCAGGGCCTCACCGCGCTCCAGCGCTACACCATCCGCGACATACCCCTGACCGGGAGCTACCTGTGAACCTCGCCCTCACCGCCGCCCTCACCGCCGCTGGCGGGTTCGCCCTCGGCTACGCCGCCCGCTGCGTCCGCCCACTCGACCGCATTGACACCTGGGCGTGGGACCAGGTGCACCGCCGCGCCCGCGACCTGCGCGACGGGCCAGCGCCGAAGCGGCCGGGATGGTGGGCGGCTCAGGCCGTGTTCGCCGTCGAACTCCTCGCCGCCCTGGTCATGCGCCCCCGACACACGGTGAACGCCTGGAAGCACCGCAACGACCCGCCACCGCCCCGCAGCCCCGCCCCGACGTTCGACCCCGACTGGGCCGCCAAGCGCCGCGCCGCCGCCGAGGAGCAGCCGTGACCGCCTACCTCCCGGTGCTCGCGTTCGTCGCCCTCGTCATCGTCACCACCGGACTCCCCCTCGCCCACTGGGCCTACCCGCCCTGGAGGAAACCGTGAGCACCGAAGCCGCCGCGTACACCACCCTCGCCTTCGTCCTCGTCATCGCCCTGACCTTCTCCCTCACCTGGCGGGCCCGCGGCCGGTACGAGGACCACCGCGAAGCCCTGCGCGCCGAACGCGCCGCCAGACCACCCCACCAGCGCCCCGGCCTGGAAGACGGCGTCGTAGCCGTCGCCCTCGCCGGCGCCTGCTGCGAGCGCTGGTGGACCTCCGCCGGCACCGAGCACGAGCCCACCACCTGCACCCGGAAGGACCAGACCACGTGATGAACATTGAGGCCGTGCTGATCGGCCTGCTGTCGACCACGCACACGCCCGAGCAGGCCGAGCACGCGGCGCGCACCGTGCTGCGGGACCACGCCCACCAGCTCGCCGAGCAGCAGCGCAAGCACTTCATCCCCCGGCCACAGGGCAAGTCCGCCGACTACGTCCGAGGGCTGGACGACGGACTCGACGCCGCCGCCGACCTGATCGACCCGGAGGTGCAGCGGTGAGCCAGACCAGCCACGACGCGCGGGCCATCGCCCGCGCCATCGACGCCCTGACGACGCGCCTCACCGACGCCCTTACTGGCCTTGCGACGCAGGTCAAACGCGCGGCCGACGCCCGGCAGTCCGACTTCGCGCTGACGCCCGACGCTGTCGACGACGCCCCGACGACGGCCGACGACGCGCCCTGCGCGCACCACCCGCACGCCCCCGTCATCGGCGGCCACTGCGGCGGCTGCACCGTCTACCCCGCCGACATGCGCCCGGCCCCGGCCGCCGACGAGGACGCGCAGCGCACCGCACGCCGCAACAGCGCACACAACCTCCTCGCCCGCCTCGACCGCGGCGGCCTCCTCAGCCCCGCAGACTGCGCCCTCCTGCGGCAGCACTTCGACGCCGAGACCCGGGAGCACGACACCGCCCGCGCCGTGGCCCGCTCGAACCTGCGGCACGTGCAGACGATCGTGCCCGAGATAGACCGGCTCACCGCCGAGCTGGAGCAGGCGCAGGCCGCCGTCGAGCGCGTGCGTGCCCTCAAGCAGCCGTTCGTCATGTGGCGCGACATCGCCGCCGCCCTCGACGGCACCGAGCAGCCCACCACGGAGGCCTGACCATGCACGAGCGCCCCACCGAACCCCTACGCGTGCCCGAACTGACCGACGAGCAGCGGGAACAACTTCTCCGCAACGTCGCCGAGGTCCACGCCGCCATCAACGCGTTCGTCCAGGCCGTGATCCCGCAGGTACAGGCCGCAGCCCGCGCCTTCGCCCAGATCAGCGCGCAACTCCAGCGCGCTGGCCTCCTCGACGCCGACGGCAAGCCCACGGCGCGCCCGGACCGACCCGCCTGGCAGACCCCCTACGGCCCGCCCACCCGCCGCCGCTGAGCACGACGAAGGGGCGTGCCCACGAACTCCCCAGCTCCACGGCACGCCCCACCGGTGGATCAAACGTACCGCCCCACCACGCACACGGAGCGCACGATGACCACCGCCACACACCTCTGGACCATCGCCCACCACTGGCGGGACCTC
The DNA here is from genome assembly GCF_040303825.1 of Streptomyces sp. NPDC094143. Classification (NCBI taxonomy): domain Bacteria; kingdom Bacillati; phylum Actinomycetota; class Actinomycetes; order Kitasatosporales; family Streptomycetaceae; genus Streptomyces; species Streptomyces sp. NPDC094143. The sequence goes on along the minus strand of NZ_JBEOTZ010000002.1, from coordinate 276,692 downwards.
ACCACCGCACTCGCCACCACCGGCACCGCCACATGGCCCCCCGCCGGCCGCATGGCCGACTACCTCGCCAGCATCCACCGCAGCGACGACGAGGCCGAAGCCGAGCAGCACCGCGCGGCCGCCCTCCGCTCCCTCGAACGGAGCCCCGAGCAGATCGGCGAGATGCGCGCCCCCATCCGCCTGCACGTCCTGGAGATCATGCAGACCGTCCGCGCGGACCTGCTGGAGTGCGCCGACCAGACCGCGGCCGCCGTGCAGCGCCCCGTGATGAGCCCCCTGCCGAAGGGCTACCCGGACGTCGACCGGGCCCGCCGCGAGATCCTGATCATGCAGGACCGGCGCGACCCCCGCCGCTGGCGCTGGGCTGGGATACGGCCCGACGCCGCGTACACGGCGCTGTGGCTGCTCGCCAGGGTGCAGGGGGCGCCCGGCCCGTTCCGGCCGCTGCACGCCCGGGAGCTGGACCACGTCGCCTCCGTCGCCCGGACCGCGTGCGGGCGGGTCGAACGGGCGCTGGACATCGTGGGGCAGAAGCGGGCCCTGGCCGAACGGCACGAGTGCGGGGGCCGGATCGACGTGTACGGCGGGGCCGGCGCATCCCCCACCGCGCACTGCACCGGCTGCGGCCGGACCTGGACCGAGCAGGACGCCGCCGCCGTAGCCTGACCCCGGACAGCACGAGGCCCGCCGTCCCCGTGGGGTGCGGCGGGCCTAGCGACTCATTAGTCCCGGAGGTCGGTCCTGGTCCCCCGCCCCGGCCGTCCCGCTTGAGCCGCCCTTACCTCGTCGGGGTCGTACAAGGAATGCGCCCGGCCGTGGTCGTCGACGCGGTGATCGACGGCGCGGACTCCCCAGCGGGAGAGGGTGCCTCGCGCGCTGCCGGGCTTGACGCCGAGGTGGGCGGCCACCTCGGCTATCGTCCAGAGGGTCATCGCGCCTGTACCCTCACTTGGCCAACTCTGCTCGGTCCACGATGCTGTCGCAGCGGAAGCAGGACTGATAGCCGTGATTGCGGATGAGGTCTTCGGCGCTTTCGGCGTCGCCCACGGTGGTGGTCTCCTCTCCGCAAAGCGCGTCATATTCAGGGTCGGTGCGGTGGACCGTGGAGTCGACGCCTTGGCCGTATCCGGGTGCGAAGTCCATGATTTCCCCCTTCGTTGAGCTTCGGGCTGTTCCCTTGGCCGTGACTCAACTATGCATCACGTGATGCATAGTCGGCAAGGGGAACCCATCAGTACGTCCAGACGTCCGGCCCGCCGTGGCGGAAGCGCGCGCTGTCGCCCGGCAACGCGACACGACGGAGTCATACGTGTACCGCGTATGGCGCGAACGTGACCGCTGACCCTGGACAGCACGAGGCCCCTGCCGACTCCCACGGCAGGGGCCCTCGTCGTGCGCGCGGCTACTCGCTGGCCTGCGCCTCACCAGCTTTCGGCCGGGCCGTACCGGAGCCCTTGTAGCCGCGGAACACGTCCTGCACCGTGGACAGCTTGATCCCGAGGTGGTCCGCGATCTGCCGGTACGACATCCCCTCGCCGCCAGCCCACAACTCCCGGATCAGGTCGCTGCGCTCCGCCGACCATGCCCGATTGCGCTGGACCTGCTCGGCCATCACCCGGCTCTGAGCCCGCACCCGCTCCACTCGGTCGGCGATCCGCTCGACCGCGTCAAGGGCTTCCGACACGCGGCGCACCTCCTCGTCGCTCACTCACTGGCCCTTCGTTTCGGTGGGCCGCTTGCGCTGAACTGTAGGGGACCCCTACAGTCCTCAGCAAGCAGTCCGCTGCTGATGCACAAAGCCCCCGGCCCGGCGCTGCACACGCCATATGGGCCGGGGGCGGACCCACCCACAACCACGACGAAGGAGCAGGTCCGTGCCTGAGCGTACCGACCACCACACCCCCGAGCACGACCCCCGCGCCTGCAACCTCTGCAGCACCTACCGCCACCCCGCGCTCGCCGCCCAGGGCCGCGCGCTCGCCAAGCACCTCGCCGAGCACCCCCTGCCTGTGCAGCAGACGGGGGCCGGCCGATGAGCGAGCAGCAGCCCTGCGGATCGTGCAGCGGCGCCGGCGGCCGTACCGAGGACACCTCGGCGGACGGCGTCACCCGGCAGAGCTGGCGCCGCTGCGACGACTGCCACGGCACCGGCACCCGCTGACCCCCAGACCGGCCGCCCCGCCTACAACCCCCAGGGCGGGGCGGCCACCCTGACCGCTCCCGGAGGAGCCGTGAAGAACCCGACCGCCGCACTCGCAGCGGGCGCCGCACTCGTCACCATCGCCCTCACCGGCGCCGCGTTCTGGCTGTCCTACGAGCACCTGCACGACATCGCCAGCACCAACGGCCTCACCGGAGCCCGCGCCTGGGCATGGCCCGCAACCGTCGACCTGTTCATCATCGCCGGAGAACTCCTCGTCCTCCGCGCATCCCTCCGCGGCGCAGTCGACTGGTGGGCCTACGCACTCGCCGCAGTCGGATCCGGCGGCTCCATCGCACTCAACGTCTTCGGAGTCGGACACGGCGCGCAGCCCATGGAGTACGTCGTCGCAGCCGTCCCCCCGTCGGCCGCACTCATCGCATTCGGCGCACTCATGCGGCAGGTGCACGAGGCGCTGCACCGCATCCAGACCGCAGCCACGCCCACGCAGCCGCCAGCAGCCGACGACTTCGAGCGCGCAGCCGAGCAGGCCGTAGAGGTCACCGAGACGGCTGCACCCGGCGGCCTGATCCTCGACTTCCACCCGCACCCGCAGCCGCATCCCGAGGTGTGCGCAGCCGCATCCCCCGCAGGCCACGCCCCGGATGCAGCCGCCCCGCAGCCGCGCCCGGAGCCCACCGCAGCCGCCCCCGTCGTCCACCAGATCACCACCCCGGATGCGGATGCGGAACTGCTCGAAGCCGCCCGGAAGCTGAATGCGGCTGCACTCGCCGAGACCGGCCGGCCCGCATCCCTGCGGCGGCTGCAAGACGGGCTGCGCATCGGCCAGCGCCGCGCCCAGCGCATCCAGGCGCAGCTGCCCCGGAGCGCGTGATGCATCTGCTGTGGCCCATAGCGGCTGCCCTCGCAGCCGCCGGGCTGTGCGCCATTGCGCCCCAGCGCAGCCGCAGCCTCTACTTCGCGCCCGTAGCTGGCACCGCCGCATTCATCTGCACTCTTGCCGCGCTCGGCGCGGCCCTCGTTCGCTGAAGGACAACGGAATGACGTACGTGACCTACGGCGGTGTCACCGTCGGACTCATCATCCTCGCCTGGCACCTGACCGACTGGTGGCCCGGCTTCAAGTCCCTCCAGTCCAGCCCCGCCCACCACGCTGCCGCCCTGCTGCCGTTCCTCTTCGCCTGGTCGTACGGCGTCCTCGCCGTCCTCGGCATCGGCGGGTTCATCGGCTGGACCGCCCGCACCGCCCGGTGGATCGCGAATTGGCTTGGTGACGTCGCCCTCGTCTGGGGTGTCGGCGGCCAGAGCGGGCAGCGCTCCGGGGGCACCGTCTACCTGCCGCTGACGCAGGCCGGCGGGGCGCTCGTCCTGATCCTCACCGCCGTGATGATCGCGCTGGCGAAGAAGTCCCGGTACGGCGCGGACATCAAGTGGGGCGCCTGGTGCGGGATCTGCCTCGGCACCAGCGCGGGCGTGGCCGGGTTTGCTGCGGCGCCCCTCGCGGTCGCCGTGAACTGGCTCGGTGACTCCGTGTACGGGGCGCTGTGATGCCCGCCCGCGAGGGGCAGAGCGCCCCGGTCGAGGAGCCCGAGCTGCGCAGCGGAGTGGCCGGCGGCTGCGTGCTGGTCGTGCTCGGCGGGGTGCCGCTCGCGGTCGTGTGGGCCCTGTCGGTGGAGGCCGGTGTGCTCGTCGTCTGGGTGGCTGCGGTGGTGGCGGTGTGGTGGTCGGCCCGCCGCCGTATGTCCGATTCGTCCGCCACTCCCCCGCCGGGGAAGGGGCGCCCCTCCTGCCGCGAATGCGCAGGTCAAGAGCTTGTCGGCGGAGCCCCTTCCGAACCCGAGAAGGGGATGTTGATCTACACGGTTGCCGACCCGGCCCGGCCCAATCACACCCACGTTCACGTCGAGCACACTGCCGACGCATAGACCCCGGGGCGGCCGTCCTTCCGCCAAGTCGTCCGGCCGCCCCGGTCCCACCCATCCCGAAGGACAGGAGACCGCCATCATGGCACTCGGATTCCCTAAGCCGATCAAGAAGAACGACCCCCGCTTGGAGGGGCACGGCACGACCTACCAGGCCTCGCGCGGCGGGCACTACCCGGAGCCGAAGAAGCCCGTCCCCGGCACGCCGAAGAAGGGATGATGGGGGCTATGAGCTACCGCCCCTATCCCGACCCTGAGCGGGCCCGCCGCCAGCTCGACCGCCACCGGCGCCCCGCCGTGCCGCTGACCGAGTTGCAGCGCCAGATGGCGACGTCGGCTCGCACGGTGCTGGAGCACGCCGAGCGCCAGATGCGTCCCTTCGGTGAGGCCATGCGCCAGTGGGCTGCTGCCGCCGCCGTCACCGTCCAGCGCGAGACGTCCCTCACCTCACAGCTCAGGAAGATGCTCAAGGAGCGCGCCGCCGCTTCCTGACCGGCCGCTGTTGTCAGACCCTCGCCGTACAGTCGCAGACACATATCCGCGTCTCTGGCTGTGACGCACTCCGGGCCCTCGCCTAAAACCCCAGGGGCGAGGGCCCGGCCACGTCCGGATGTCAGTGCTGCGTGGGAGACTTGAGGCACAACAACAGATAGACCCCGGCGGGTGCGGTAACACCCCCGGGGCATGGCCGACACTTCAGAGGAGTGCCGACGTGTACGAGGATAACTGCGCCCAGCTCGGCTGGTGCACCCACATCCACCACGACCACGAGAACATGAGCCTCCCCCAAGAGGCGGAACTCGTGGATCCGGAAGACCCAGCGTTCGAGTCCATAGCCCGCGTCCTGCTCGACATGCGGACCGCTGGGGTCCAGCTCGTTGACAGCGTCGTTCGCGCTGCGGTCAAGCTGGGGCGCCATTACCACGCCGTAGGCGCCATCCCCGCTCCCAGGCAGACCCTGGACGCCCGTGAATCCGCAGTCGTCTACTACATGCGGTTCGGCAACCTGATCAAGATCGGGACCACTATCCGGCTCTATGAGCGAGCCAAGGACCTGAAACCCGACGAGATTCTGGCGGTAGAGCCAGGAACGTACGACCTGGAGCTTCAGAGGCACCGCCAGTTCGCCCGGTACCGAGCGAACGGTGAGTACTTCTACCCCGGACCTGCGCTGCGAGAGCACATCAGGCAGATCCAGGCGAAGTACAACCGAAGGCGTGCGAGCAGTAAGGCCGTCGAAGAGACGGTTGCGCAGATGCCCGAGTCTCTGTTTTAGTAGGCCCCGCGTCACGCGTGCCCGCACATGTGCCAGGCCCGACGCCTGACCGCTTCACTAACGGCCCCCGTCTCCACCCGAGCGGGGGCCGTCCGCGTCCCCAGACCCCGCGCAGGGCGCAATCCCACGACACGGCTCGGGCGGTTGCTGACGCGCCCTGCGCGGACCACTTCCGTCACAGAACAGCTACAGGCCGTACACGCCACCCCCACCCGCCGCATGATGACCCCTCAGCAACCGAAACCCTGGGGGGACACACCATGCGCATCCGCCACACCATCGGCGCACTCACCGCCGCAGCACTCCTCACGCTCACCGCCTGCGAAGGCACCGCCGACACCAGCTCCAGCAAGCCGGACACCACCGCCGAGGAAACCAGCGGCAAGACGAAGCAGGACACCAGCACCCCCGAGACCAACACGGACGCCCCCGCCACCGAGCCCAGCGCCGACGAGACCAAGCCGGAGACCAGCGAGGTGCCCGACGTCGTCGGCATGAACCACGGCGAGGCGCAGAGCCTGCTGCGCAGCGAGGGCTTCATGGTCAACGAGGAAGACGCCTCCCCCGAGGGCCGATGGATCCTCGACAACAGCAACTGGAAGGTCTGCCGCCAGGACCCGGCTCCCGGAGCCACCGACGTCATCCGCGTCGCCATCTACTCCGTCAAGCAGGACGAGTCCTGCTGACCTGACCCACCCCTGATCCGGCCCGGCCGTCCACCCCTGTGCGGCCGGGCCTTCGCATGCCCGCACCACTCCGGGAGGCCCCGTGGCGAGCAAGAAGCGCGGCATCACGTCCGGACGAGTCGACGCGTACGAGGCCCTCAGAGCGCAGGGCATGAGCAAGAAGAAGGCCGCGAAGATCGCCAACGCGGGCAAGACGAAGGCCGGCCGGTCGGCCATGGCGAAGAAGGCCGCGCGCACCCGCGCCCGGCGCGGCAAGTAGACCCCGGGAGGTGACCCCGTGTCCGTCAACAAGGACAAGCGACCGGTCACCGACGAGGACCGCGAAGCCGTGCGACGCCTGGCCGCCGAGGGCAAGGGCCGAAACGAGATCGCCCGGGAGCTGAAGCGCTCTCCGCGGACCATCAGCACGATCGCCGAGAAACTGGACCCGCCCGTCACGTTCGACCGGACCATGACCGCCGTCGCCACCAAGGCCCGCGTCATCGACGCCAAGGCGCGGCGCGCCGCCCTCATGGAGCGGTACTACGAGCAGGCACACAAGCACCTCGACCGGCTCGACCGCGACGTCCACCACATCACAGAGGTCAGCATCGGCAAGGTCGTCCGCTACCGCGCCGACGACCTCCCCACGCAGGACGTCCGCAACCTCATCCAGGCGTCCACCGTGGCCGCGAACCAGGCCCTCAAGCTGGAGGCCCTCGACAGCAGCAACGGCGTGGACGACGCCAAGAGCATGCTCGGCCAGCTAGCCGCCGGCCTCACCGCGGCGTACAACGCCATGAACGAGGGGGCGGGTGATGCTCCGTGACGTCCCGCTGCCCCTGTCGCGGAAGCAGATCGCCAGCGTTGTGGAGGCGCAGCAGGCGCCGATCGCTTTGTGGTCCGGGGCCGTGTCCTCCGGTAAGACCATCGCGAGCCTGCTGGCCTTCCTGATCGCGCTCGTTGCGGCGCCCGATCACGGGCTGATCGTTGTCGTCGGGCGCAGCCTGAACACGATCGAGCGGAACCTGATCGACCCGTTGCAGTCGAAGCACCTGTTCGGGCCGCTCGCTGCGCATGTCCACCACACCACCGGGGCGACCACCGCGACCATCCTGGGCCGGACCGTGCACCTCGTGGGCGCGTCCGACGCCCGCGCGGAGGGCCGGATCCGCGGAGCTACCATCGCGCTCGCCTACGTCGACGAGGCGACGCTGCTGCCGCACGCGTTCTGGATGATGCTGCTGTCCCGGCTTCGCGTCGGCTCACAGTCCCGCCTGCTGGCCACGACGAACCCGGACGGCCCGTTCCACTGGTTGAGGCGGGAGTTCATCCTTCGCGGCGCCGAGGTCGGGCTGACGAACTGGCACTTCACCCTCGACGACAACCCCTCCTTGGACCCGGGGTTCGTGGCGCGGCTGAAAGCCCAGTACACCGGCCTGTGGTACCGGCGGTTCATCCTCGGCGAGTGGTGTCTCGCCCAGGGCGCGGTCTACGACATGTTTGACGAGGCCCGCCACGTCGTGGATCTGCTGCCGTACATGCGCCGCTGGACGGCGGTCGGCATCGACTACGGCACCGTCAACCCGTTCTCCGCGGTGCTCATCGGGCAAGGCGAGGACGACAGGCTCTATGCCGTGTCGGAGTACCGGCACGAGTCCGCGACCGCGCTGCGCCAGCTCACCGACGCCGAGTACAGCCGCAACGTCCGCGAGTGGCTCGCGGGCATCCGCCGGCCGGGAGAGCACGGGCAGGCGCGCGGAGTCCGCCCCGAATGGATCTTCGTGGACCCGTCCGCGGCGTCGTTCATGAACCAGCTGTGGACCGAGCGGGTGCCGAACATCGCCCCCGCCGTCAACGACGTGCTTGACGGCATCCGCAGCGTGGGTGTCGCGCTCGGCTCCGGGCTGCTGCGCATCCACCGCTCGTGCACGGGTCTCCTCGGCGAACTGCCCGGCTACGCCTGGGACGAGAAGGCCGCCGAACGGGGCGAGGACAAGCCGCTGAAGGTGAACGACCACTCCGCGGACGCCCTGCGCTACGCACTTCACTCCACCGCGCACGAGTGGCGCGGCCTGATCGAGTACCAGGAGGCCGCCTGATGGCTGCGACGCTGTCCATCCCGCTGTACCTGCGCGTGGGGACCGGCACTGAGGTACAGATCGGCGAGGCTCTCGTGGCCGTTGACTCCGACGGCAAAGCCACCCTCACCGTGTCGGACATCGCGGCCGGCCTCCGAGAGGCCGCGGACGCTGTGGAACGAGCAAGGCAGGAGGACGCGGCCGATGCCCCTGCCTGAGAACGGAGTCCCGTGGCCGCCCCCGGAGATGGCGCCCGCGCTCGCGACCATGGCCGTGGACGACGCCTGGTACTCCGGAGACCGCGACCGCATCCGCGCGGCGTACCGGCCCAAGAGCGCCGAGGTCACCGAGACGGGCCGCTTCCTGCGCTTTTGGGAGCGACCGAAGCGACTCGACACCCCGGACCACTCGCTTCACGTGCCGCTCCCCGGCGACATCGCTACCACCTCCGCAGACCTGCTGTTCTCCGAGCCGCCCACGCTCACCGTGGACACCCCGGCGACGCAGGACCGGCTGGAGGAGCTGGCCGAGGCCGGCGGGCTCGCCAACACCCTGCTGGAGGCTGCCGAGGTGGCCGCCGCGCTGCGGGGCGCGTACCTGCGCGTCACGTGGAACGCCGACCTGGCGCAGCGGGCGCTGCTCACTGTGCACCACGCCGACACGGCCGTGCCCGAGTGGTCCAGCGGCATCCTCACCGCGGTGACGTTCTGGCGGGAGGTCGCGGCGGACGGGGTGCGGGTGCTACGGCATCTGGAGCGGCACGAGCCGGGCCGGATCCTGCACGGCCTGTACGAGGGCACCCCGACCAACCTGGGCCGCGCGGTGCCCCTCACCGAGGACCCGGCGACCGCGGACCTCGTCGGTTCCCTCGACCCGGACGGCGACGGGCAGAGCATCACCACCGGCATCCCGCGCCTGACGGCCGGCTACGTGCGGAACATGGGCCCGGACCGGCAGGACCGCAGGAGCCCGCTCGGCCGCTCCGACTACCAGGGGGTCCACCACCTGTTCCACGCCCTCGACGAGGTGTGGACGTCGTGGCTGCGGGACATCCGGCTCGCGAAGGCCCGGCTGATCATCCCGCAGGGCTACCTGAACAGTGCCGGGCCCGGGCTGGGCGCAACGTTCGACCTCGACCAAGAGGTGGTCGCGGCGATCAACGCGTCCCCGACGTCGGGCGAGTCCATCACGGAGAACCAGTTCAACATCCGTACGGACGACCACCAGCGCACGGCCGAGGCGATCGTGCGCCAGGCGGTACGCGACGCCGGGTACTCGGCGCAGTCGTTCGGCATGGACGGCGACGCCGCGGTCACCGCCACGGAGGTGGTGGCCCGCGAGCGTAAGAGCATGATCACGCGTGACAAGAAGGCCCGTTACTGGGGGCCGGTGCTCGCCGACATGCTCGAAGTGCAGCTGATGATGGATGTCCGGCTGGGCTTTTCGAAGGTGGTTCCGGAGCGGCCGAAGGTCGAGTTCGGGGACTCCGTCAGCGAGGACCCCAAGAGCGTCGCGGAGACGCTCGCGCTGCTCACGCAGGCGCAGGCCATCAGCACCGAGGCGAAGGTGCGGATGCGCTCCCCGGACCTCGACGACACGGCGGTCCGCGAGGAGACGGAACGGATCCTGCGGGAGACGGGCCAGCTCTTGAACGATCCCGCCGAGACCGGAGCCGAGGGCGAGGGGGTGCCGAATGCCGGTATCCCCAGCGATGGCGGAGGATCTCGCGAGCGAGGTAGCCAGGCTCTACCAGGACGCTGAAGCGGCCCTGTTGGAGAAGCTCGCCGCGGCGCTCGCCGCCGACATCGACAGCCCGCGCTGGGCTGAGCTGAAGCTGGCCGCGATCGGGAACCTGCGCACGGCCGTGGAGACCGTCGCGGAGGCGCTCCAGACGGACACGGACGGGGCGGTGCGGCAGGCCCTGGTGACCGCGTACAACCGGGGCCGCCAGGCGGCCGTGGCGGAGCTGGGCGCGCTGGACATCGGCCGGGAGCTGGCCGCCCGGGACGCCCTGCCGAACGCACCGGCCGTGGACCGGTTGGCCGCCTCCCTCGCGGAGGACACCCGGCCGGTGTACGCCCGGATCACGCGCGTGGTGCTGGACGTCTACCGGTCGATCACGTCCCGCGCTTCCTCGTCGACGCTGCTGGGCGCGCTCACCCGCCGGCAGGCGTCACAGCGGGCCCTGGACCAGTTCGCGAACCGCGGGATCTCCGGGTTCGTGGACGCCGCGGGCCGCTCGTGGGACATGGCGACCTACGCGGAGATGGCCGTCCGGTCCGTCACTGCCCGGGCCGCAATCGAGGGGCACGTGGACGCGCTCGGCGAGATCGGCGTGGGCCTGGTGATCGTGTCGAACGCACCGCTGGAGTGCGAGATCTGCCGGCCGTGGGAGGGCGAGACGCTCACCCTGTCCGGGCAGTCCGGGCCGCAGACGATCCAGGCCGAGCACGCCACGGAGACTGTGGGCAGGCTGCGCCGCCGGCCGCGGATCATCCCCGTGCACGTCGCCGGGTCGCTGGTGGAGGCGCGGGCCGCGGGGCTCTTCCATCCCAATTGTCGACATTCCCTGTCGGCGTACCTGCCCGGTGTGACGACCCGGCCGCCCGACCACCCCACCCCGGGCACCACGTACGAGGACACGCAGCGGCAACGGGAGATCGAGCGGCACATCCGCCGCTGGAAGCGCCGCCAGGCCGCCGCGATGGACGACGCCACGCGCCGGATCGCCGGGGCGAAGATTCGCGCCTGGCAGGCCGCCATGCGCGAGCACGTGGCCGCGCACGAGCACCTTCGGAGGAAGCCGCAGCGCGAGCAGATCGGCGCCGCCCGCTAGGCCATGGGGGACGGCCCCTTGCCGGACAGCTCCAGCTTCCAGAACCGGCCGTCCGTGAGCGTCATGCCGTAGATGTATGCCGTGCCCGCGCCGCCCTCCGGTAGCCGCACCTCGGCGGACGTCAGGGCCCAATCAGGGGTGACGTCGGGTGCTTCGCTGCGGGCCACCTCGGCGGTGCCCTCCCAGCCCTTCAGGATGCCGTCACCGTCGGAGTTGGCGTGCTCGTAGAGGTGGACCTCGGCGAACTGGACGCCGTTGACCGTGGCGGGGCCGTCGTAGCGGCTGAGGCTGAACGTGAACTCGGGCATGTCCTCATTCTGCCCCCGCACAGCTCGGCCCGTGACGGCAAATCGAAGCCGCACCGACTCCCATAGCCCGCCAGGCGCGGGCCCGATGCGCCCCAGGAGGGCACATGCGTAAGCGCACACTCGCACGCCACCACCACGACGGCGCGGGCTGGACCCGCCCGTACGGCACCCACCCTTTCTCCCCGGTCTTCTATGCCGACGGAGGGGGCGGCGACGGCTCCGGATCCAGCGGCGGCGGAGGTGACGGCGGCTCCGGATCGTCCGGACAGGGCGGCGACGGATCCGGCGGCCAGGGCCCCGGCCAGGGCGGACAGCAGTCCGGACAGGGCGGATCGAACCCCTGGGACGGCTTCCAGTGGGACGGCAAGGTCGAGTCCCTGCCCGAGCCGGTCGCCAAGGTCATCCGCGACGCGCGGGAGGAGGCGGGCAAGTCCCGCACCACCGCGAAGGAGAACGCGGCCAACCAAGCCCGGCAGGAACTCGCCCAGGAGATCGGCAAGGCCCTCGGCCTGGTCAAGGACGACAAGCCCGCCGACCCCGCCGAGCTGACCCGCACCATCACCACCCAGACCACCCGGATTGGCGAGCTGGAGAGCACCAACCGCACGCTCTCCATCGAGCTGGCCGCGTACAAGGCCGCCGACAAGCACGGCGCCAACCCGGCCGCACTGCTCGACTCCCGAACCTTCCTGGAGTCCGTCAAGGGGCTGGACCCCTCGGCGAGCGACTTCACCACCAAGCTCGACGACGCCATCAAGACGGCCGTCGACAACAACGCACAGCTCCGCACGGGCCAGGTGCCGCGGCGGGGCGGGGGCGACTTCGCCGGCGGGCCCGGTACCCAGCGCCGCCCCACCTCTCTGCATGACGCCATCGCCGCCAAGTTGGGCGGCTGACCCCTAGGAGCACCACATGCCCGTCACCCTTGCGGAGGCGAAGCTCAACGCACAGGACGACGTCGATGTGCAGGTCATCGACGAGTTCGCCAAGTCGTCGGACATCCTGAACCGGATGACGTTCGACGACGTCGTCTCGCCGACCGGCGGCGACACCCTGACGTACGGATACCGGCGCCTGATCACGCAGGTGTCCGCGGACTTCCGTGCGATCAACTCCGAGTACACACCGACCGAGGTCACGACCCAGCGCTACACCGTGGACCTCAAGCCGCTCGGCGGGTCGTTCCAGGTGGACCGTGTCGTCGCGCGGATCGGCGCTGCGGCGTCGGGCGCGGTCGCGCTGAACATGTCCCAGAAGATCAAGGCCGCGCGTGCGAAGTTCGCGGACGCCGTCATCAACGGGGACACCGCCGTCGACAGCAACGGCTTCGACGGCCTCTCCAAGATCCTCACCGGAACGTCCACCGAGTACCTGCCCCTCTCCAACGGAGAGGCGAGCGGCTACGTCGACTGGACGACCATCGCCAGCAAGGCCGACGCGATGGCCGCCCTGCGCCACATCGACGACTGGCTCGCGTCCCTCGACGAGACCCCGGACGTCATCTACGGCAACCGCAAGACCCTCAGCCTGTTCAAGGCGCTGGCGATGTGGACCGACCAGTACGACAAGAACCAGGACGCCTTCGGCCGCGAGATCATGCGCTACAACGGCGTCGAACTGGTCGACCTCAAGACCAAGGCCGGCTCCAACACCGACGTCATCCCGCTGGTCACCCGCGACCCCGACGCGGGAGGCGCGGGCGGCAACATCACCGGCCTCGGTGACCTGTACGCCGTCCGCTACGGCCTCGACGCGTTCCACGGCGTGTCCGTCGTCGGCGACCTCGTCCAGACGTGGCTCCCGGACTTCACCCGCGCCGGCGCCGTGAAGACCGGAGAGGTCGAGATGGGCCCGATCGCCGTCGCCCTGAAGGCGACGAAGGCCGCGGGCGTGTTCCGGAACATCAAGAGCGCCTGACAGGAGGCCTGACCATGGCACGCATCGAAAGCCCCAACCGCTCCTTCACCGGCACCGGCCCGGGCGGCGTCCACTTCGAGGACGGCGTCGCCGAGACCGACAACCCGGCAGTCATCTCGTACTGCCAGGGCGCCGGCTACACCGTGGACGGCGAGACATACACCGACACCCCGCCCGCCGCGCGCACCGTGGACGTGCCGGACCCCCGGTTCGTCCAGGACGTCACGGACACGGCGCCGCTGCGAGACGCGGCGGTCGACCCGCAGCCCGGGGATGTTCCGCCCTCGAACGCCGGCCTGGCCAACCCGCACGGGCCCCTCGTCGTCGCTCCCGGGATCGGCGCGCCGCCGGTGGTGGAGGACCCGAAGGGCGACGGGCTGGTGCCCGCAACGGAGGTCCGGCAGGAGCCGCCCGCCAAGTCGGCGTCCAAAGCCACGTGGGTGGACTACGCGGTCGCGCAGGGCATGCCCCGCGAGGACGCCGAGGCCAGCACGCGTGACCAGCTGGCCGAGGCGTACAGCCGGAAGGAGGACAACGCCTGATGCCTACGTACGAGCGGTACGGCGACGATCACGAGGTGGTCGAGCGGGTGGTGGCGGTGGCGGACTCGCCGAACGACAAGCGGCTGGCCGCCTCGAAGGCGTGGAAGCGCGTGGACGAGGGCGAGCCGCCGGCCGCTGCACCGGCGGCGGAGGCGCAGCCTGCGCGGGCGAGGGTCTCGAAACCGCCCGCGAAGGAGGCGTAGTCGATGGCCCGCGTCTTCGCCACGGTGGAGCAGTACGAGGCGTACACCGGGACCTCGGCCCCGGCGAACGCTAGCCGGCTGCTGGCGCGGGCCTCCCGTCTGGTGTCGGCGGCCACGAAGGCGGCCCTGTACGACACGGACGCGTCCGGCTACCCGTCCGACCCGGATGTCCTGGAGGCGTTCCGGGACGCGACGTGCGCGCAGGTGGAGGTGTGGGCGAAGCGGGACGCCGCAGCGTCGGGGGATGCCTCCGACCCGGCGGCATCGCCGTGGACGTCCATCAGCGCGGGCGGGCTCAGCTTCTCGCGGCAGTCCGCTCCCGTGGCGACCGCGGAGGACACCGCACTGACTCCGGAAGCGGCCGAGATCCTCGCGGAACTCGCCCTGGAGCAGGTGGTGTGGACGTGAGTGGTTTCCCGGCCTTCCTGCTGCGCCACGACGTCACGGTGGAGGCGTACCTCGGGGAGTCTGCCTACGGGCCCCGCTACGGCGCCCCTACGGTCGTGCGGGGCCTGCTGGAGCGCAGCATCCGCACCGTGCGGGGCCAGAACGGCGAGGAGACCACCTCGTCGGGCACGTTCCGCACGCGGCTGGACGCCGGGATCGAGGCCGAGGCCCGGGTCACCCTGCCCGACGACACCACCACCACGGTCATCGCGGTGGTGCCGCACGACGGCGGCGGCCTGCCCACCCCAGACCACCTGGAAGTGCAGCTGGCGTGAGGAGGCGGCCGTGGCGCAGTACACCCGTTTCCGGTTCGACGGCCGCCGACAGTGGACCTCGCGCGGCCGGCGCCTGGCCGAGGAGGGCCTCCAGCGGGGCCTGGAGCACGTCCTCGGAGAGGCCCGCAAGATCGTGCCGCTGGAAGAGGGCACCTTGGAGCGGTCCGGCCGGGTGGTGCGGGACGGCATGAACGGCGCGGTCACGTTCGACACCGTCTACGCCGTCCGGCAGCACGAGGAACTCACCTGGAAGCACTTGCCGGGACGCCAGGCGAAGTACTTGGAGACGCCGATGAACTCGGAGCGGGACGTCGTGCTCCGGCTCATGGCCGTGTCGCTGAGGAGGTGGCTGCGTGGCTGATCTCCTCGACGGCATCGCCCGCCACCTCGAAGCGCGCGGCCTGCTCTCCTACGACCCCGACGGCGTCACCGGGGACACGTTCATCGAGACCACCCCAAGCCGCCCGGACAACGCGGTCACCCTGACCCTGTACGGCGGCCCGGAGTCGGACAGCAAACTCGGGTGGGACGAACCATCCCTCCAGGTACGCACCCGCGGCGGCACCGACCCCCGGCCGTCCCGGGAGAAGTGCACGGCGATCCGGGACGAGCTGCACGGCCTCGGCCCGGTCACCCTGCCGGACGGCACGCATCTTCAGCTGGCCATCGCGATCCAGGCCGCGCCCGCCTACATGGGCCAGGACTCCAGCGGCCGTCACGAGCACGTGTGCAACTTCCGTCTCGACGTGCGCAACGTGACCACCCACCGCGTGTAACACCCCGCTCAGTTCGCCCGGCGCCGTGCGCGTGCGGGCTCTCACCCATGCCCGAAGGAGGGCCCACGATGGCGCAATACAACGCGCGTGACTGCGTGTTCGAGATCGAGTCCGAGACCCCCGCGACGTGGCTGGAGATCGGCCAGATCAACACGTTCTCGAAGGGGCACGAGGAGGAGACCGCGGACACCACGGTGTTCGCGAGCGGAGGTCAGGCCGAGTCTCAGAAGATGCAGATCGGCAAGACCTTGGAGTTGGAGGGCCTGCGGGACCCGGCCGACGTTGGGCAGCAGCGCGTTGAGGAGGCCTCCGAACTCCTCGGCACCGCCTCCCTCATCAAGATCCGTTTCCACGCCCCGGGTGACACCACGTGGGAGGTGTGGACGGCGCACGTCAACCTCGGCGACCAGGGCGGCGGCAACAACGACAAGGTGTCCTGGAGCGCGACGTTCACCCGCTCCGGGGCGTCCACCACGGCGGCGATCGTATGAGCCCTGCGCGTAAGACGGGGCACGAGTCGTGGGATGCGTTCTGGGCCGAGGCGTCCGGCGGCCGGACCACGGTCATCCGCGGCGTGGAGGTCCCCGTCCCCACCGACGTGCCGCTCGCGATGGAGCAGCGCATCGAGGAATTGCAGGACTCCGAGAGCAAGGAGGACCTGGCTGAGCTGCTCGCGATGCTGTTCGGCCAGGACGTCCTTGACCAGTGGATGGACGCTGGCATGGGGATGCTGGAGCTTCAGACCGTCATGGCGTGGGCCATGGCGCAGGCCGGCGGCCGCGACATCACGTTCGGCGAGGCGCTGGAGCTCGTCCGGTCGGGAGAGGCGGGAAAACTCCCGGGCCCGAAGGGGCCGAACAGGGCGGCCAGAAGGGCGACTGGCGCACCCGCGAAGCGGTCCGCCGCTGGTGGTGGGCGATCCGCGCAGACTTCCGCCGCGAATACGGCATCACGTCGCAAGACCTCGCGCGCATAGGCCGCCGCGAGTTCTGGGACCTGATGGCCGGGTTGTCGTCTGAGTCGGTGTTCCGGCAGGTCGCCCAGGACTTCATCTCCGTCATCGACGACCCGCAGCAGGTGCGTTCCGCCCTGCACAGCTGATCCACAACTGAACAGGGCGCCTTGCGCGCCGTTGGGGGGTGCACTGTGGCCCTGTCCATCGGCGAGTTGGTCGGGTTCATCCGGGCCGACGACAGCGGGTTCGCGCGGGGCATGGACTCGGCTCGGTTGCGGCTGCGGGGCCTCCAGCAGGACGCCGAGGGCCGTCTCCGGGACATCCGGGGCCGGTTCGTCTCCGAGGGTGAGGCGGCCGGCCGGGGTCTGGCGGACGGCATCCGGGCGCACGCGGAGGCGGCCGCGCCCGCGGTCCGCCGGGTGGGTGCGGCTCTGGCCGCGCTCGGCGTGGGAGTGCCCGCAGCGGCAGCGGCCGGTGCCGCGCTCGGCGGGATCGCGGCCGGCGCGGCGGCGGCCGGCCTCGCGGTGAAGGCGTTCCAGTTGGCGGCCAAGCCTCAGCTGGACGCGGTGGCGGAGTCGACGGCCGCAGCCGAGAAGGCGGAGGCGGCGCACGAGAAGGCCACGCTGAAGAAGGCGGCGGCGCAGAAGCTCGCGGCGAAGGGCGGCGACGAGTACAAGGCTGCGCTGCGGGAGGCGGAGTCGGCGACGAAGGCCGCCAAGGAGGCCGACGCCGCGTACAAGGCGGAGTTGGAAGGCCTGCCGCCCGCGACGCGGGACTACGCGGTCGCCCTGCAAGGGCTGAAGAAGGACCACGAGGACTGGTCGAACAGCCTCTCCAGCACGACGATGCCCGTCTTCACGAAGGGCATCCAGATCCTCCGGGACCTGCTGCCGACGCTGACGCCGTTCGTGAAGGCGGCGGCGTCCGCGTTCTCCGGGTTCCTCGACGACGTGGGCAAGGGCGTCAAGTCGGCCGGATTCAAGGAGTGGGCCGCGGACATGGCGGAGGCCGCCGGGCCCGCGCTGTCGAACTTCCTCCAGGTGATCAAGAATTTGGCGGTCGGGTTCGGGGGCCTGCTCGGGGCGTTCCTTCCGGTGTCGGACGGCATGACCGGCGGCCTGGTGAAGCTGACGGAGGCCTTCGCCAACTGGGGATCGTCCCTGGGGGACAGCCAGGGCTTCGCGACCTTCATGGACCTCGCCCGTGAGGGCGGCCAGACGCTCGGCACGCTCGCGTCGGCAGCGCTTCAGGTGATCTCCGCGCTGTCCCCGATGATCGGCATCACCGCCATGATCGCGGTCGGGCTCGCGCGGCTGATCAACGCGATTCCGCCGGACGTGCTGACCGGCATCGCCACCGGCTTCGTAGCAATCGGTCTCGCGGTCAAGGCGTACACGCTGTACACGCGGATCGCCGCAGCCGTCACGCGCGGCTGGGCTATCGCGCAGGGCCTCCTCAACGCCGTGATGATGATGAACCCCGTCGGGCTGGTGATCGCGGCGATTGTGGCTCTGGTCGCCATTGTCGTGGTCGCCTACCAGAAGTCGGAGACTTTCCGGGCGGTCGTGCAGGCCGTGTGGGCGGCGGTGAAGGCCGCGATCCTGGCGGCGGTCGACGGGATCATGGCGGCGATCAACTGGCTGTCGAAGATCCCCGGGAAGGTCGCGGCGTGGTTCGGCCAGGCCAAGGACTGGGCGATCCGCAAGAACTTGGAGCTGGTCGCCTGGCTGACCGGGTTGCCGCGCCGTGTGGGCTCGGCGATCGCGGGCCTGGCAGGCACCCTGCGCTCGGCTGCCGTGAACGCTTTCACGCGCTTCCGGCAGGCCGCGGCCGAGAAAGCGGTCGCGTTCGTGTCGCTGGTGCGGGGCCTGCCCGGGCGGGCCCGGTCCGCGCTGGGCAACCTGAACGGGATGCTGGTTGCCGCTGGACGGGCGCTGATTCAGGGGTTCATCAACGGCATCAAGTCGATGCTCGGCAGCGTGAAGAACGCGGCGAGCGGCGTGGTCTCGGCCGCGAGGAACTTCTTCCCGTTCAGCCCAGCCAAAGAAGGACCCTTCAGCGGCAAGGGCTACACCTTGCACTCCGGGCGGGCCCTGGCGCAGGACTTCGGCCGGGGCATCACGGACCAGCTGCCGTATCTGCGCTCGGTCATGGACAACCTGCCGGCGCCGACGGTGCCGGACCTGTCCGCGCCCGGGCTCGGGGCGGTGCCGGGCGGCTACGCGCCGAGCGGTACCGGGCGGCGTGAGCCGATCGTGCTGGAGGTCCGTGAGGGTGCGGGCGGCCGGGTTGAGGCGCTGCTGACGCACATCATCCGGGAGACCGTCGCCATCAGGGGTGGTGGCTCCGTGCAGAAGGCCTTCGGGCAATGACGATAGGGAGCGGGCGTGGAACTGGACCTGCGCGGAGAGCTGTTCATCGGCGGCCAGTGGGTGGACGCCACGGGCCAGATCCTCCAGCGGCAGGCGCTCGTGCACGAGCGTGGCCGGCAGGACCAGGGCGCCCGCGTGGACCCGTCCACCTGCCGACCGCTGCTCAACAACACCGACGGCAGGTTCTCGCCGGACAACCCCATGGGCCCGTACTACGGCCAGTTCGGCAGGAACACGCCCTTCCGGCTGTCGCTGCGGTCGGGCCCAACGTTTCTGGAGATCCCCGAGGGCGGCGGCGATGCGTCCACCCCGGACGTGGCCGCCCTCGACATCACGGGTGACATCGACGTCCGTGTGGACCTCACCCTGCTGAACTGGTTGCAGCCCCTCCCGGGCACCACCGGGATCTTCGACCTGTTCGCCAAGTACTCCGGCTCGGGTCGGTCCTGGCTGCTGGGCACCCTGAACGACACCGTCCTGTTCCGCTGGTCGCAGGACGGCACGAACATCCTGAACGCCCAGTCCGTTCCCCTGCCGATCCCGGCCAGCGGGCGCCTGGCGCTGCGCGCGACGCTGGACGTCGACAACGGCGCGGGCGGTCGCACGATCACGTTCTACACCGCTCCGACGATGGCCGGGCCGTGGACGCAGCTCGGCTCTCCGGTCGTGCAGGCCGGCACCACCTCGATCGCGAACACGACCGCTCCGCTGAAGGTCGGCGACGCCACGGACTTCGTGTACACCGAGGCTCTGGGGCGCGTCCACAAGGCCGAGGTCCGCAACGGCATCAACGGCCCGCTGGTGGCCGCACCCGACTTCACCGCGCAGGCCCCCGGCGTCACCTCGTTCGTGGACTCGGCGGGCCGTACGTGGACGGTGAACGGCGGCGCCTCGATCACCAACCGGCACACCAGGCTGGTGCACGAGCTGGCCGCCTACCCCACCCGCTGGCACCCCTCCGGGGCCCACGTGTGGGTGGAAGCGCAGACCGCGGGCATCCTGCGCCGCCTCGGCCGCGGCACCAAGGCCCTGGACTCGACGCTACGCCGCCGTATCCCCTCATATGGGCCGCTGGCGTACTGGCCGATGGAGGACGGGCAGACCGCCACCCGGGCGGCGTCGCCGATCGCTGGTGTCCGGCCGCTGTCCCTGTCCCGCGTGGACTGGGCCAGCGCGGACAGTCTGCCCTCGTCGAACCCGCTGCCTGTGCTCGCGTCCGGTGGGGGCGAGCTGGCGATGATGTACGGCCGGATCCCGGCCCCTGCCACGGCGCAGACGTCGTGGCAGGTGCAGTGGATCTACCGCCTGGACCAGGCCAACACCACGCTGAACACCTACATGCGGATCCTGTCGACCGGCACGGTGCGCGAGTGGTACATCCAGCAGCGTGACGTCCAGATCCGCATCATCGGCAAGGACGACGACGGCGCGAACGTTTTCAGTAACGAGTTCTCCACCGGCCCGGACCTGTTCGGTCAGTGGATCCAGGTCCGGTTCGAGGTGAATCAGGACGGCGGCAACGTCGACTGGCAGATCATCTTCACCGACGTGGGCGGAGACGCGGGCGCAGCCAGCGGCACGTTCGCCGGGACCGTCGGCCGCCCGACGGCGGTGGCGTCCCCGCCTGACGGCTACTCCTCGAACCTTGACGGCCTGGCGCTGGGCCATATCTCCGCATGGGCGCCGTGGGTTGGCGGCAGCGGCTTCACCGCCTACGAGGGCGCCATCGAGGCGTGGACGGGTGAGACGGCGGGCGAGCGCATGCGTCGTCTGGCCACCGAGGAGAGCTTGCCGTTGACCGTGTGCGGCGTGGTGGCTGAGCAGGAGAGGGTGGGCCCGCAACGCCCGGACGCGCTGCTGACGCTGCTTCAGGAGGCGGCCGACGCTGACGGGGGAATCCTGTACGAGGACCGGGAGCGGCCCGCGCTGCGCTACCGGGACCGGGCCGGCATGTACAACCAGACGCCGTCGCTGGTGTTGGACTACACCGCGCCCGGGTTGGCGCCGCCTCTGGAGCCAACCGGAGACGACGACGCCACGGCGAACGATGTGACGGTGTCCCGGGTGGGTGGCTCGTCGGCGCGTGCGGTCCTGGAGGAGGGGGCGTTGTCGGTGCAGGCGCCGCCGGACGGTGTGGGCCCGTACGACACATCGGTCACGTTGAACCTGCACTCGGACGAGCAGACGGAGCCGCAGGCGTATTGGCGGCTGCATCTGGGCACGTACGAGGGGCGCCGCTATCCGCAGGTGCACGTGATGGTGCACCGGGCGCCTGAGCTGGCGGAGCAGATCCTTGCTACCGATGTCGGCAACAAGATCGTCATCCAGAATCCGCCGCGCTGGCTCGCCCCGGGGGATATCGAGCTGCTCGTGCAGGGCTACGAGGAGACGTGGGCCTCGGAGTTTCAGTGGGAAATCGTGTTCAACTGCACCCCGGCCGAGCCGTGGACCGTGGCGGTGGTGGGCGACGAGGAGTTGGGCCGTGTCGACAGCGACCGCACCGTGCTGGCGTCGGCGGTGACGGACTCGGCGACGACGCTGATCACGCACGTCCCGCCCAACGGGCTGATCGTGGAGCGTCAGCCGTGGATCTACTCCGACGGCCCGAACACCGACTACCCGAACCTGCCCGGTGAGTTCCCGTTCGACGTGGCTCTGGGCGGCGAGGTCGTGCGGGCCACCGGGATCGAACCGGCAGTGTGGGACACGTTCGGCCGCACGGTCGCGAACGCGTGGGGGACGGCCAACTCCGGGCAGGCCTGGACCGTGCTCGGCGCGGCGGCCGACTACGCGGTGGGCAGCGGCTATGCCTCGGCGACCCTGCCGACCACGGGCATCGCCCACCTCGGTCTGCTGCCGGCGCCCAGCGCCGACGTGGACTTGATCGTCGACGTTGCCGTGTCCGTCTTGCCGACGGGCGCGTCACTGTTCACCGGGCCCATCGCCCGCGCGCTGGACAACAACAACCTGTACCAGTGCCGCATCGAGGTCACGACGGCCGCCGCCGTCGTCATGTCGCTGCGCAAGCGTGTGACCGGCACAGAGACGCAGCTGGGCGCCTTCACGGCCCCGTTCACGGCTGTGGCGGGCACGTTCTACCGGGTGCGGATGCAGCTGTCCGGCTCGGCGCTGAAGGCGAAGCTGTGGCCAGTCACAGCCGACGAGCCGGGGAACTGGCATCTTCAGGTCACCGACACGTCGCTGACGGCGGCGAACCAGATCGGTATCCGGGGGTTCTCCAACACCGGCAACACCAACGTGTCGCCCCAGCTGCGCTTCGACAACTTCCACCTGCGCACCCCGCAGAAGTGGACCGTCCAGCGCAGCATCAACCAGATCGTCAAAGCCCACTCCGCGGGCACGCTGGTCAGCCTGGCCAAGCCCGCGGTCGTGGCCCTGTGAGGAGGTCACGGTGACGCTGTTCCAGCCCGGCATGGTCATCACCGATACGCGGCTCAACGACGGCCCCCCGACCATCACCACCGACTCCGGGCTGACCGCCGCGTCAGGGTTCGCGGTGAACGACTTCCGCGGCTACCGCAACGGCCGGAACATCGTCCTGGACATGTACCTCAACAGGACGGGCGGCACCATCACTGCGACGACCGGCAACATCAACGACACGCAGATCTGCACGGTTCCGGCCGGGTGGCGGCCCACCAACGGCACCATCAACGGCGACTGGGACGACGGCAGCTCCGAGGGCGGGTTCGTCATCGGCACCGACGGCATCTGCACCCTGCGCACGGCGTCCGGCGACATCACCCTCAACCGCAACCTGCGGCTGCACGTGGACTTCATCATCGACAACTAGGAGATCTCTGATGCCTCTCGGCACCCCGGAGGGCCCGAGCCAGAGCCGGTGGGCGGCGATGTTCAGCAGCACCGCCCACATCAGCGGCTACCCGGTGACGTTCAACGTCACGGCGACCACCGACAACCCCGACGCCCCGGAGCTGGAGGGCATCTTCCAGCAGTTCGTGGACCTGATCGCGTCGTCTCCGGACTTCCGGATCCTGTCCGCGACCCGGTCGTACTCCTACTCGGAGCCCATGACGCCGACCACCTGAGCACCGCCCCACCTCGTACGCCCCGCGCCGCCCGGCCGGGGCCTTTCTTTATGCCTGGAGGCCCCATGGCCACACCGCTCACCGCAGACCGGCTCGTCGCCGCGCTGCGCGCCGAGGGCTGCACCGTCCACGAGGTGCCCGGATGGCGCACCAACAACCGCAACCACCGGGGGCCCTGGGGACCGGTGCACGGGGTGCAGGTCCATCACACTGTGACCGGCCCGGGCGTCGACGTCGTCGGGCTCATCCTCCGCGGGCACAGCACCCTGCCGGGCCCGCTCGCCACCGGGTGCATCACCAAGGACGGCGTCGTCCACTTGACCGGCAACGGCCGCGCCAACCACGCCGGCGGCGGCGACGGCCGCGTGCTCCAGGCCGTCATCGACGAGTCCTACGGCGACCGCCCCCCGGCCACGCAGAAGCACGACGGCTCGGCCGGCGCGGTCGACGGCAACGCCCGGTTCTACGGCTGGGAGTGCGAGAACGAGGGCGACGGCCGCGACCCGTGGCCTGCCCGGCAGTACGACGCGATCGTCCGAGCCACGGCCGCCATCTGCCGCGCACACGGCTGGAGCGCGAAGAGCGCGATCGGCCACCTGGAATGGAGCGACTGGAAGGTCGACCCGCGCGGCTTCGCCATGACCGACTTCCGCGCCGACGTCGCCGAGCGACTGGCGCACCCCGCGAGCTGGAACCCCGGCGACGCGGACACCCCCGAGGAGGACGACGAGATGAAGCTGTCCGATCAGGTCCGGCTCGGCGAGTGGATCGCCAAGCAGTGGCCCAACGACAAGGGGCTCCAGGACCGGCAGATCCCCGTGGACGTGGCGCTCGGCTCGGGCTACGCGCACTCGCGGAAGGCCGCCGAGAACACCGTGACCATCCTCGCGCAGCTCGGCGCGCAGCAGGCGACCATCGACAAGCTCGTGGACGCCATCGGCTCCGGCGGCGGGCTCACCGCCGCCGAGATCAAGGCCGCAGCAGAGGCCGGCGCGCAGGCCGCCCTCGACCGGCTCGGCGACGCACTGAAGGAGAACTGACCCATGCGCATCTTCGGAAGAGAACCGGTCGCGGTACTCAACACCCTGTCGGCCGTGCTCGGCCTCGTGGTCAGCCTCGGCGTCACGCCGCTGACGGCGGAGATGTCCGGCGCGATCGTCGCGTTCGTCACCGCGCTGCTCGGCGGCATCGCGGCGGCCCGCACCCGGCCGATCGCCCCGCAGGCGTTCACCACCATCGTTGCGGCCGGGGCCGTCCTGGTGGCGACGTTCGGGTACGAGGTGTCGCAGGGGACCGTGGGTGCGATCAACGGCGTCGTCCTGGCGGTGCTGACGCTCCTGACCCGCGCCCAGGTCACGCCGTCCAAGGCGCCTGCCCCGGGCGCTCCGGTAGGGGTCTGATGCGTGCGGCGGTCCGGCGGCTCAGCGAGCACCTGGGCCGCCGCGGTATCGCGCTGGTCCTGCTCGGCACGGGGAAGGTCTGCTACGGCGCAGGATTCCTTCTCACCTCGGACCCGCAGCCACCCGGCTTGGATGCTCTTACCCGTTGGGCGGACATTCGCTGCTGGGCGTCGATCTGGGTGGCGTGCGGGGCGGTGACGTTCGGCAGTGCCTGGCTCCGGGTTGGCCGTGATGGGTGGGGGTTCATCGCGGCCATGATCCCGCCGTTCGTCTGGGGTGCCGCGTTCCTGTGGGGGGCGGTCACGGGGGAGTTCATGCGGGGGTTGCCAACGTTCGGTTGGTACGCGACCAGCCACATCGGAATGATCATGTGGGCGTCTGGCGTACCGGAGTACTCCGTTCCCCACCTGGCACGTCGGGAGAGACCGTGAGCGGAGCGTGGGGGGTAGTTGCCGGGGTCGTCGGGTCGTTGGTCGCTGCTGCCGCGATGGTGGCGGCGGCGGTGTTCACGTCGCGTGCGACCCGGGCGGCGGCCCGGCTGACGTCGGAGGCGCAGCGCGCGACGGCGGCGGTGCAGGCCGAGCCGCAGCAGCGGGCCGAGGACCGGGCCGCGTTCGAGGCGATCAAGACGGAACTGCGGCAGGAGCTGACGAGCGCGAGAGAAGAGGTGCGGTCGCTTCGGTCGCTGGTGCGGGCCCTGGCCCTGTACGTGGACGAGTTGACAGGGGTGATGCGTCGGCATCGGATCGACCCGCCGCCTCCGCCGCCGCGGGTGGAGGAGTACAACCGGACCGGTGTGTAGGCCCGGACCGGCATCGGCCTAGGATGCCGGCCCGGGAGTCTCACCGTCGTATGCCCCCGTTCTCCCCGCGCATGGGGAGGACGGGGGCATTTCGTCATGCCCGGAGTCAGCCGGTGCGGCTGACCTTGACGCTGTATCCGTGGTCGGTCTGCTCCCAGTCCCCGGCCATCGTCCAGCCCGCGCCGAGCAGGGCCGCCTCAGCAGCGTCCTGGGCGTCATCGTCGTCACTGCCGATGGCCACCGGGAGCGGGGTAGCAGGCAAGGGCTCCGTGCCCCCGGCGGTGTCCTCGACGACGCTGATCTCGCAGTGCTCGCCGTTGAGGGTGAGACTGGCCTGGGTGGTCAGCCAGGCCGTGAACTCGGCGGCGAGGATCTTTCGACCCCGGTCAGCGATGCTCTTTACGGTGGGCGCGGACAGACCGATCTTGTGGGACAGGATCGCGTTTCCGCCCCGGCCCATGGCGTCGATGGCCTGAGCGAAGGCGACCTGTCGCGCGACGGTGGCCTGCTTGTAGGCGGCCTCGGCCTGGAGGTAGGCGGCGTGCGCCTTCTCCGCCTTCTCCTCCGCCTGGGCACCGGTGTCGTGCCGGTTGACGATCTCCCAGTAGGTCTCGTCGTCAATGTCGTCCACGCTGGCGGCCACCCCGGCCTCGGCGAGGTCATCGAGGATCGCGTCCATGTCGAAGGACTCGATGTGGTCGCCGAGGGTGAGGCTGACCTGGTGGGCGATGTCGGTGCGGTCCATGGTTCCCCCTGTGGGCTGGTGGGAGGGCTTCCCTCCCGACACCCCCAACATTAGGGGGTACCTAAGAAGAAAGCAAGGGGGGTCCTAATTTTGACTCTGGGACTTCCCGGCGACGTAGGAACCGAAGCCCGGCACGGTGTAGGTGAGGCCGTCCTCGCGGAGCTGCCGCAGCGCTTTCTGCGCGGTGGGCGTGCTGATCCCCAGCTCCTCGGCGAGCGCGACGACGGAGGGCACGCGCTCGCCGGGCGGGTACTCGCCGCGGCGGATGCGGTCCACGAGGATTGCGTGAGCCTGCCGCCAGCGCGGTACCTCCGAGGTGGGGTCGATCATGCGCATCACGCTAGGCAGGGTGATCACTCTCCGCGAGCGGTCAATGCGCTGTATGTAGTGCATGCAGGGGATGTAACGGGTATGGTCCCGAGCACATGAGAAGACCCCCGCGCCGTGGGACCGGCCGGGGGCGTGGCCGACTGGACTGGAGTCGACGTGGAACAAGCTACCCCCCAGCCCACGACAGCGGCAGAGGACCATCACACCGCGCCGGACACGGCACCGATGCCGCGCGGCGCCGCGGCCCAGCAGGCAGCGATCGAAGCCTGGCTGCTCTCCGCGCACCCCAACCCGAGCACGGCGCGACAGGAATGGGACCGCGGCGATGTAGCCCTCCTGCCGCTCGGCACACAGTTCTCCGCCATCCGCATTCCCCGCGAAGTCGTGCTGAGCGCCATCCGCCTCGAAGAGGCGCACGACGGCACCCTGAACAAGTTCCTCGCCCAGATGCTGTGGGACGGGCCCGTCATCAGCGACCAGCATGGCCGGCGCTACTACGCGCTCGTGCCACCGGACACCGCCCTGGTGTGGCACAAGGAAGCGTCCGGCTGGAACCGGCTCGGCGTGGAGATCCTGGACCGTGACTTGCAGCTCGGCGTGCCGCGCCCCGCCCTCGACAACCGGATGCGGACCTCGGGCTCCTCCTACTGGGCCGTCCCTATGACCCGACCCGACGAGCTGTGCGAACCGATCGCGGTCGCGCACCTCGTATCTGTCGCCGTCCGAATGCACACACCCTCAACCGACAACGCGCAGTCATGACTGCGTCCGCGCCTCCGTCCGGCTCGCTGTCGGCCGAATGCCAGCTGGCCACTCAGCCTCGATACCGGGACCTGCACAGCGACTGCCGGCAGACGGATGACATCCCGCTTCCGCACAGCAGCGGCATCCTGCTTCAGCCGCGTTGCGGCTGCACCTGCCACCGCAACTCCCGCCCCGGGCCCGCAGTTCGCCGGCCGGGCCGGTAGCGGGACCGAGCGGCCCGTCTCCGCCCCCCCCGTCGGGGGCGGGCCGCTCATCCCATCAGGTCCCGCAGGGGTACGCCGAGGGCTCGGGCGATCCGCAGCAGCGTGCGCAAGGTTGGGTTCGCACGGCCGGCCTCGATGTCCTGGTAGTGCGCACGGTTCATCGGAACCGTCAGGAAGACCCCCTCTTGCGTGAGGTTGCTGCGCTCGCGGATCTCCCGGATTCGCTGGCCGATGCGCTGGCCTTCCTGGTCGAGCCACTCGTCCTCGGTCGGGTCTGCTGGCACCCGTCACACGCTGTGTGGCGCGCATTCCGGTGTCAGCCTGCCCACGCCAGGCTTTATTTGATCTTGCGCTCCGGGCCGCGCTAAATGTCGTCTGACCTGCGATGATGGCGTATCGGTGGGATGGGAAAGGGCGGTCGGAGGGAGGGCATGCCTCCACAATTCGGCCGCTGCATGCCAAGACTGAGTCAAAGCACCTCGCCCCGGAGGCAAAATCCCTCCGGGGCGTCTACGTTGTACGGCACGAGGCCCCCGCCGATTGTTCCGGCGGGGGCCTCGCTCCTGCTGGGCCGCCTCCCCGCGAGCCCGTGCAGGCATGCGGAAGCGGTGTTCCAGGCGCGTGTGGGGGAGCCGCGCCTTCCGCTCTCGCGGGGTCCACTCTACGTGCGTGCTGCACACAGTCCAGTCCCTCGAACGGGTGATCTATCACCCAAGATCGTTTGGCGTTGTGGACGCTATGCGGACTCTGATCATGAAAAGGCCCCCCGGGAGCATGTCCCGGAGGGCGTCTGAACTGCGGTGGAGCCTAGGGGAGTCGAACCCCTGACATCTGCCATGCAAAGACAGCGCTCTACCAACTGAGCTAAGGCCCCGAAGAAGACGTCCGACCGGAGAAACCGCGTCCGGGCGGGCGTCGGAGACCAGAGTACCGGGTCACCCCCGTGGTTCCGCAAAAAGATTGGGGGTCCCCGTCGTCGACCACGCTCCGTAAGATGCTCGGCGTGGTTCGCTACCGCGAACCGCCGTACTCGGGGAAGCGATGGGGAGACGCAATGGACGCCGCACAGCAGGAAGCCACCGCAAGAGCGCGGGAACTGCAGCGGAACTGGTACGGGGAGCCACTGGGGGCGCTCTTCCGTAAGCTCATCGACGATCTTGGTCTCAACCAGGCTCGTCTCGCGGGGGTGCTGGGACTGTCGGCGCCGATGCTGTCGCAGCTGATGAGCGGTCAGCGGGCGAAGATCGGCAACCCGGCCGTGGTGCAGCGGGTGCAGCTGCTGCAGGACCTGGCGGGGCAGGTCGCGGACGGCAGCGTCAGCGCGGCCGAGGCCACCGAGCGCATGGAGGAGATCAAGAAGTCTCAGGGGGGCTCGGTGCTCAGCAACACCACGCAGACGACGAGCAGTTCGGGAGCGCCCACGGTCAAGCGGGTCGTCCGGGAGATCCAGTCGCTGCTGCGCTCGGTGGCGGCGGCGGGCGACATCATCGACGCCGCGGACACCCTCGCCCCGACCCACCCGGAGCTGGCGGAGTTCCTCCGGGTCTACGGCGCCGGCCGCACCTCGGACGCGGTCGCGCACTACCAGTCCCACCAGAGCTGATCCCGCCGCCCGGCCGCCGAAGGGGGTTCGGCAGCGGGCGTGGGGGTGAAGTGACGGGGGTGCGCATGGTACGGGCGGGCACGTGGGGGCGTGTCCCGTACCGGGGCCGGGACTGTGGGAGGGGCCGGGGGAGTCTTTCGCCCGTCGGGGAGTCGTAGCGCTCGCCGAGGGGGAAGCAAGGGGGGAGACCACAGGGGGAGGAGCGACGTACAGCCATGGGTGAGGTGTTCGCCGGCCGGTACGAACTGGTCGACCCGATCGGACGCGGAGGCGTGGGCGCGGTCTGGCGCGCCTGGGACCACCGTCGCCGTCGCTATGTGGCCGCCAAGGTTTTGCTGCAGAGCGACGCGCACTCGCTGCTGCGTTTCGTCCGCGAGCAGGCCCTGCGGATCGACCACCCCCATGTGCTCGCCCCCACCAGCTGGGCCGCCGACGACGACAAGGTCCTGTTCACGATGGACCTGGTCGCCGGGGGTTCCCTGGTCCATCTCGTCGGGGACTACGGCCCCCTGCCGCCGACGTTCGTCTGCACCCTGCTCGACCAGTTGCTGGCGGGGCTGGCCGCGGTGCACGCGGAGGGTGTGGTGCACCGGGACGTGAAGCCCGCCAACGTGCTGCTGGAGGCCACCGGCACCGGCCGCCCGCGGCTGCGGCTGTCCGACTTCGGCATCGCGATGCGGCTGGGCGAGCCGCGGCTGACCGAGACCAACCTGGTCGTCGGGACACCCGGCTACCTCGCGCCCGAGCAGCTGATGGGCGCCGAGCCGGACTTCCCCGCCGACCTGTTCGCCGTGGGTCTGGTCGCGCTGTACCTGCTGGAGGGCGCGAAGCCGGACAGCAAGGCGCTGATCCAGTACTTCACCGAGCACGGGACGCCGGGTGCGCCCAAGGGCATCCCCGAGCCGCTGTGGCAGGTGGTCGCCACCCTGCTGCAACCCGTCCCGGAGGCACGCTTCCGTACGGCGACAGGGGCGCGCAAGGCGCTCGCGGCCGCGGCGGAGCTCCTCCCCGAGCCGGGCCCGGACGACGAGCTGATCGAGATCTTCGACCAACTCGGCCCCCTGCCGAAGGGGTTCGCCCCCGAGGGGCCGCTGGAGAGAGCGCGCGGGCTGGGGCCGGGGCCGAGAGAGGACGGGAGGGGCTCCGAGCCGGAGACGAACGGGAGTCCGTCGGGCTCGCAAGCGGAGAAGGCGCCGGCGGGCCCGGGGCAGGGAGCCCACACTCCGACAGGAACGGCGTCCACGGGAGCCCGGCAGCGTGCCGACGCCCCCGGCGCAGCGAACGGCCGGCCGGCCCCGGCCGCGGCGCCCGCACGGCAGGCACCCGACCCGACGCCCGCCCCAGCTCAGCAGCCCTCCATGTCGGACACGGGCAGCTTCCACCTGCCGCCTCCGCAGCCTACGGCCACCTCCTCCCCCTCACCGGGCACACCCCACCAGGCACATCAGACTCAGACTCAACACCCTTACCAGCAGCCCCGGTTCTCCCCCCACGACCTCACCCACCCCCGGCCCGCCGCCCAGCCGCTCCCCCCGGCGTACCCGGGCCCGCAGCCGCCCCCGGCCGAGCCGCCCCGCCCCGACACCGTCACCGCCTCGTACACCGCCCGCTCCCCGCAAGCTCCGCCGGTCATGGGCGGCCAGCCCGCGTCCCGGCACCGCGCACCACGGCCGTCCCGCCCCGGTCCCTCCGCCAAGGTGGCCGTCCCTCTGCTCCTCCTGGCCCTGGCCTGCTACGCCGTGGGCTTCTGGGCGCTGACCCGCATCTGAGCGCCCGGTCCGGGCACGGCTACGCGACGCTCCTGCGCCGGGCCACCAGGGTCCACACCCCGAGCCCCACGAGCAACGCGCTCCCGGTGCCGATGCCACCCACGGCGATCACCCGCATCGCGGTGTCGTCCCCCGACGCGGGCACGCCCTCCGCCGCCGCCTCCCGGTCCTGCTCCGAGACGTCGAAGACACCCTCCGGCCGGGACTCCCCCGTGTACCCGGGCCCGCTCCGGGGATCTCCCTCGACCCGCACGCGCAGGGTCATCCGGAACGGCCCGTCCCCGAAGGTGCCGGCGACGTCCCGCGCGAGGTGGGCGACGAGGTAGTAGGAGCCGGCGAAGCGCATCGCGTTGACCTGGGCGAGGGCGCCGTAGCGGTTGGCGTGGTCGACCGGCGGCAGCGGCGGCAGGCTGCCGGAGTTCTGGTCGCCGTCGTAGCCGACGCTCACGACGGCGGCGCGGCCCCGCGCGGGGTTGTAGAGGGCCAGGTCGAGGGCGCCGGACGCGTACCCGGTGCCGCCGGAGTCGGAGCTGCCCAGATCGGCCGTCACCGCGAGCTGCTGGCCCCAGTCGACCGGCACCTCGTAGAAGAGTGTCTGGCCGGGCCGGATGTCGTCGCGCCAGACCCCTTGGTCGAGGGGGGTCGCCCGGGCGAATCCCGCCCCGCCGTGGCGCCGCTCGGGTTCGCCCTGGAGCGGCTGGGGGGTGGCCGAGTTCCACACCCGGGGCGCGCTGGTCGCGCCGGTCTTCGCCGTGGGCGGCTCGGTCGTGGCGAAGAGTTCCAGGTCCCAGGCGCCCGGCGATGAGCCCTCGGGGTCGGCGCGCTCGACGGACACGTAGTACGCGCCGGCCTTCTGGCACAGCGACCTGGTGGGGGAGATCTCGCGCATGCCCCAGGCGGCGATCGGATGGGGGCTGCGAGCGGCGCCGAAGTTCGCGGTGTCGGAGGAGCAGGAGTTGCCCTCGGCGTCCTGCACGGACACCTTGAGCCCGTCGACGACGGAGACGGTGCTGCCGGGGGAGGGAGCGGCGGTGACGGAGACGTACGCGCTGGACGTGGCGTCGAGCACGAGGCGGTAGTTGACCTTGCTGCGGCTCGGCAGGGAGCTCCGGTACACCGTGCCGGGCGTCAGGCGTACGGCGTCGGCGGTGCTGCGCGCTCCCTCGACGGTGCTGGCGCCCTCGGCGAAGGCGTACGGGCTCGGTGTGACTGCCGTGGCGGAGTCACCGGCGGCCCGGGCGGCCGGAGCCGGTCCCACGGCGGCCGTCGTGCCCAGCACCACGGCCACGGCGCCCAGGCGCACGGCCGTCGACGACCGGCCGCGCCACGCCCCCGCACGCCGCTCGCGCGCCGTGCACCACCGCCCCCTCACGCGCCACCCCTCCCCGTCCGCGGACCGCGAAACCGTGAACCGTGGCCCATCCTGCCTCGCCGCGCGGGTTCACGACCGGCCCTCGGCACACAAAACCCCGACCGCGAGGCGGCCGGGGTGTGCTCGAAAGGGGTTGTCGTGACTCACGAACCCGTGGGCACGGAGTCAGTCGCCTCCGTCCACAGATCCTGCTCGGCGCGATCCGCCTGGATCTGGCGGTACACGAGGAGCCCGCCGATGGCGGCCAGTGCGACCAGGAGAAGCTTCTTCACCGCGCGACCTCGTCTTTCCTTGACGTAGGGGACCTCTGGCGCCCGACTATACACACCGACCGATACCGATCGGTGACCTGCGTCGGCCGTCAACTCCCGTCTCGGACACCGGGATAGAAGCGGAGTTCACCGATCCGATCGGAGGGTGATCACACGCCGACGGACGGTTACTTCGCCCCCTCTCCTCCTCTCTCCACACGTTTTCGACCCTCTTGCGCCCATCCGGGTGGTGTTCATCTGAACATCGCCGCGCCACGGGCGGAGGTCCACCACTTCCCGGCCCTCATACACATCATGAGGAAAGTACGCAAATCGCCCAACCCGAAAGTGAGGGGCCATGGCCCGGAACAAGGTCATGAAGCTGTGGACCGCGATCGTCACCGCCTTCCTCGCCCTGTGCACGGCGCTCGGATTCATCACCACGACCGCCGCGGCGGCGGTACCGCAGACCGAGCAGAAGCGCAACAGCGAGCGCGTCCCGCACCAGCGGACGGCACCGGCGGCCGCGCCCTGGTCCCAGGCGAGGGCCCTGCCCCCCACGATGAAACAGCGCATCCGCGCCGAGGCCCACGGCAAGTCCCCGCGCTGCCGCCACCGCTCCCTCACGGACTCGACGGCGACGACCACGCCCGACTGCCCGGACGACGACCCGGACGACGAGGGCGACTCCGCCGCCTCCCGCCTCACACCCCTCAAGCGCTGACCGCACGGTCCCTGGTACGTCCTGGCGATCTTGCGTACCCCCACGACCCACCAGAGACCCGGAAGACCCCGGCCGCTGTCGGCCGGGGTCTTCGCATGTCCCGTTCACTGCGACAGCACGGCGACCACGACCGACCCGGACCGGCCACCGCACCCCGCACGCCGCGCCTCGGCCACACGGCCCGGTGGACGAACCACCCGGCACCGATTGCCCACGGCCACGACGAGCACCGCCGCCACGCCCCTCAGCACCGTCCGAAACGCCTCATGCCCGGCCTACGACGTCGACCAACCGGCTATGTGCTTTGGTCAATCCTCCCCTGCGGTCCGGCGCCGACCGTCGCTGTTGGCCATTGTTGGTGTCAGCCACTGATGTCAGCCGACCTATGCCGTCTTGACAGCGCGTGACGGCCGGGACGGAGCTACTCGGGTGCGCTCACAGCCACCGGGTCCCTGAAGTTCCCGAACGTCACGACGTTGCGCGCCGAGTTGCCGGACATCTCCAGCCACTGCTCGAAGCGCACGACTCGTCCGAGTTCGTTGACCCACACGTCGCAGGCGAACTCCTTGGTACCCGTGGCACGCATCCTGTCGTACAGCCGACGGTCCACCGTCCGGAGCTGGTCCTGAGTGAGGCTCCCGGAAAGCCGGTACGCCAGGACGCCGCCTGTCTCCTCTTGACCCTTCCGGGCCTTCGGCCCAAGATCCAAGAGCAGCTGTGCGTAAGCACCGTAGTCAGCTATGCCCGCGCTTGAGGAGTCCAGTCCCGTACGCTGCCACTCCCCAGCTGCTCCGTCGTCATCAAGTGTCCGCGTGTAGGTGGCGTCCTCTAGCAGGATCGTCTCCGTACTGAACGCTTGGTCCTCCGGGACACTGTCGGAGGTCGTCAAGGTCAGTTTGCCCGTAGGGCCTGATCCGTTGAAGTTCATCCGACCGGCCATGACGACCGTCAGCGTGGAGCCCGTATAGGTCTCCGTCCTGATCTCAGCCGAGTAAGGCGCTGTATCGGCGTTCTTGAGCGCCACCTCAACATCGAACGAATCATCGGACCCCGGCGTGGCCGATGCTGCCGATGCTTCGCTCTTCGACGTCGGTGCGGATGCTTTCTCGACCTCCCCGGCACCACACCCGGTGATCAAAACGACGGCCGCGATACCGGCCGCCACGGTCGCCAAGTGGCGCATGACAGGGAACCCCCTCAGTGTGGCTGACAGGCCGCTGAGTCTGTCATGGGCACAACCTGAAGCACGCCG
The DNA here is from genome assembly GCF_040303825.1 of Streptomyces sp. NPDC094143. Classification (NCBI taxonomy): domain Bacteria; kingdom Bacillati; phylum Actinomycetota; class Actinomycetes; order Kitasatosporales; family Streptomycetaceae; genus Streptomyces; species Streptomyces sp. NPDC094143. Next base: position 242,671 of record NZ_JBEOTZ010000002.1, on the reverse strand, counting down.
CCTTTCCTCGACCCACCACCCTCCCAGCTCCCATCCCGTACGCCGTGGAGCAGGCGTGGTTCATCGCGTCCAGGTGGAGCGCGCCACTGTACGAACGACCTGGACGCCATGAGCCGCGTCTGCGTGTGGGTCGGCTGGTCCCCTTCCTTGACCAGTCGCGCGCGGGCGTAGGCCTCGGCGCCTTCCGGTAGCCCGTGTGCGGCTGCCGCCTCCGGTGGCGCCACGACGCGACTGACCGTCTGGTCTGCTCGTTCCGGCGGTACCCCCGCCCCGAAGCCACGCGGTCCGTGATGAAGGCGGCCTCGTCGCCGTCCCGCCACTTGGCCTGGTCGTACCGGGCGATGCCCAAGCGCCTGAGGGGGACTTGCTGGCGCACGACCGTGCCGTGGCCCCGCGATGTGCTGGTGTCCGCCGGATCACTGTCCGCCTCGCTTGGCACACCTGCGGGACCCTGCTCGCCTTCCTGAAAGTGCACCCCAAGGTGGCTCAGGCGATCCTCCGACACAGCCAGATCAGCATGACCATGGACGTGTACACGCACGTGGTCGGCGACAGTGAGCGCGAAGCGGTGGGCATGCTAGCCGAACTTCTGGAAGATCCGCTCATCGGCTGATGTCAGCCATGGATGTCAAAGAACCCCCAGCCGATATCGACTGGGGGTCTTTAAGCTGGTGGGGCTAACAGGATTTGAACCTGTGGCCTCATCCTTATCAGGGATGCGCTCTAACCAACTGAGCTATAGCCCCGCCGCGCTCTGCGGTGTGTGTCCCGCGCGCTGACTCCTGAAGATTAGCGCACGACATGGGCAGTCCCAAAATCGGTTGTCGGGACGACCACCAGGGGGCGTCACTCGTCCTCGGCGAGCGTCAGCTCCACACCGCCCACGAAGCCGGCGGAGAGGTTGTAGATGAACGCGCCGAGCGTCGCGAGGGCCGTCGCGAGGACGACGTCGATGACCGCGATGATCGACGTGAACAGCAGCACGTTGGGCAGCGACAGGAAGGCCTGCAGGTCGAAGCCGTTGGACTCGTTGGAGCCGGTGGCCTCGGAGATCGTGCCGCCGACCGTCGAGAAGACGCCCATCGCGTCCATGACCATCCACAGCACGGCGGCCGCGACGATCGTGCAGATGCCCAGCGCGATGGAGAGCAGGAAGCTGACCTTCATCACCGACCACGGGTCGGCCTTCGCCACTCGCAGGCGCGCCTTGCGGACGCGGGGGGTGGTGCGCGCCCCCGTGCGCGGCCGCCGCACCGCGGCTGCCCCCGCGTCGGCACCGGCGGCGGCCCCCTGCTGCGCCGGATAGGCCTGCGGCGGGTGGTACGGCCCGGCCGGCTGCTGCGTCTGCCGTTCCCCGGGCAGCGGGGAGGCCGGCTGCCCGGGGGCGCCCGGGTCCTGGGCGGCCGGCTGCGGCTGCGCCGGTGCGCCGGTGGCGGCCGGGCCCGCTCCAGGCTTCTGCTGGGTCTGCGGACCTCGGGTGTCCGTCACAGTTCCCCCCTGTGATCCATACGTGTCCGGCGAGGGCGCGTCCGTGGTCGAGGGCTTGATCGCCTTCAGGTTGGTCGTGTGCGGATCCACCGCACGCGCGGCGGAGCCACGGCCGCCGCCGTCCGTCTCCGTACCCTTGGAGGTACCGGTCGGTCCGGCGCCCGTGGCTCCGCTCACGCTGACTCACTCCTCGTGCTACTCGGCCGAGGGCGCCTCACCCTCGTCCGTGCCGGTGGTCCCGGCCCCCTCGGCGGACTCGTCGACGACCACGTCGCCGTCGACCTCCTCCGCCTCGCGTCCCGCCTCGGCGTTGCGAGCGATGCCCACGACGGCATCGCGCTTGCCCAGATTGATCAGTTGGACGCCCATGGTGTCACGGCCGGTTTCCCTGATCTCGTTGACTCGCGTACGAATCACACCGCCCGACAGCGTGATGGCGAGGATCTCGTCGGTCTCCTCGACCACCAGCGCGCCGACGAGGGAACCGCGGTCCTCGACGATCTTGGCGGCCTTGATGCCCAGGCCGCCGCGACCCTGGACGCGGTACTCGTCGACGTTGGTCCGCTTCGCGTACCCGCCGTCTGTGGCAGTGAACACGAACGTACCGGGTCGAACAACATTCATCGAGAGCAGCTCGTCGCCCTCGCGGAAGCTCATGCCCTTGACGCCCGAGGTGGCACGGCCCATGGGGCGGAGGGTGTCGTCCGATGCGGTGAATCTGATCGACTGCGCCTTCTTGCTGATCAGGAGCAGATCGTCATCGGCCGAGACGAGTTCGGCACCGATCAGTTCATCGTCCGAACCGTCCTCCATCGACCGGAGGTTGATCGCGATCACACCGCCGGAGCGGGGCGAATCGTAATCCTTCAGAGGCGTCTTCTTCACAAGTCCGGCCTTGGTGGCGAGCACCAGGTAGGGGACGGCCTCGTAGTCGCGGATCGCCAGGATCTCGGCGATCGCCTCGTCCGGCTGGAAGGCGAGCAGGTTCGCCACGTGCTGGCCGCGCGCGTCCCGGCCGGCGTCCGGCAGCTCGTAGCCCTTCACGCGGTAGACCCGGCCCTTGTTCGTGAAGAACAGCAGCCAGTGGTGCGTGGTGGACACGAAGAAGTGGTCGACGATGTCGTCTTCCTTGAGCTTCGCGCCGCGCACGCCCTTGCCGCCGCGCTTCTGGGCGCGGTAGTCGTCGGTCTTCGTGCGCTTGATGTAGCCGCCCCGGGTGACCGTGACGACGATGTCCTCCTCGGCGATCAGGTCCTCGATGGACATGTCGCCCTCGTACGGGATGAGCTTGGTCTTGCGGTCGTCGCCGTACTTCTCGACGATCGCGGCCAGCTCCGCGCTGACGATGCCCCGCTGGCGGACCGGGGAGGCCAGGATCTCGTTGTACTCGTTGATCTTCGCCTGGAGCTCGTCGTGCTCCTGGACGATCTTCTGGCGCTCCAGGGCGGCCAGCCGGCGCAGCTGCATCTCCAGGATGGCGTTGGCCTGGATCTCGTCGATCCTCAGCAGGTCCATCAGGCCGCCGCGGGCGATGTCGACGGTGTCGCTGCGCCGGATCAGCGCGATGACCTCGTCGATGGCGTCCAGGGCCTTCAGCAGACCGCGCAGGATGTGCGCCCGCTCCTCGGCCTTGCGCAGCCGGAAGCGCGTACGGCGGACGATGACCTCGATCTGGTGGGTCACCCAGTGGCGGATGAACGCGTCGAGCGAGAGCGTGCGCGGTACGCCGTCGACCAGCGCCAGCATGTTGGCGCCGAAGTTCGTCTGCAGGTCCGTGTGCTTGTAGAGGTTGTTCAGGACGACCTTGGCGACCGCGTCCCGCTTGAGCACGATCACGAGCCGCTGGCCCGTGCGGGAGGACGTCTCGTCGCGGACGTCCGCGATGCCGCCGATCTTGCCGTCCTTGACGAGGTCGGCGATCTTCTGGGCCAGGTTGTCCGGGTTCGTCTGGTACGGCAGCTCGGTGACGACCAGGCACTGGCGGCCCTGGATCTCCTCGACCTCGACCACCGCGCGCATGGTGATGGAGCCGCGGCCGGTGCGGTACGCCTCCTCGATGCCCTTGCGGCCGACGACGAGCGCGCCGGTCGGGAAGTCGGGACCCTTGATGCGCTCCAGGAGGGCGTCCAGCAGCTCCTCGTGCGAGACCTCGGGGTTCTCCAGGTACCACTGGGCACCGGCCGCGACCTCGCGCAGGTTGTGCGGCGGGATGTTGGTCGCCATGCCGACCGCGATGCCGGCCGAGCCGTTGATCAGCAGGTTCGGGAAGCGGGCCGGCAGGACGGTCGGCTCCTGGGAACGGCCGTCGTAGTTGTCCGTGAAGTCGACGGTCTCCTCGTCGATGTCACGGACCATCTCCATCGACAGCGGCGCCATCTTGCACTCGGTGTACCGCATGGCCGCGGCCGGGTCGTTGCCCGGGGAGCCGAAGTTGCCGTTGGAGTCGACGAGCGGCATGCGCATCGACCAGGGCTGGGCGAGGCGCACGAGCGCGTCGTAGATGGAGGAGTCGCCGTGCGGGTGGTAGTTGCCCATGACGTCGCCGACGACGCGGGCGCACTTGTAGAAGCCGCGCTCGGGGCGGTAGCCGCCGTCGTACATGGCGTACAGGACGCGGCGGTGCACGGGCTTGAGGCCGTCGCGCACGTCGGGCAGCGCGCGCGAGACGATGACGGACATCGCGTAGTCGAGGTACGAGCGCTGCATCTCGGTCTCGAGCCCGACGGGCTCGACACGCATCGCGAGTTCGCCGCCCTCTACAGGGGTGACGGGAGTGTTCTCGTCGGTCATTGCTGGTGGGGATCCTTCCTGGTGCGGTCAGCTGAGACCGACTCAGATGTCGAGGAAGCGGACGTCCTTGGCGTTGCGCTGGATGAACTGGCGGCGGGCCTCGACGTCCTCGCCCATCAGGACCGAGAACAGGTCGTCGGCCTGCGCGGCGTCGTCCAGGGTGACCTGGCCGAGGACCCGGTGCTCCTGGTCCATCGTGGTCACGCGCAGCTCCTCGGCGTTCATCTCGCCGAGACCCTTGAAGCGCTGGATCGAGTCCTCCCGGACGCGCTTGCCGCGCTGGCGGCCCATCTCGATCAGCGCGTCGCGCTCGCGGTCCGAGTAGGCGTACTCGACGTCGTCCCGGCCCCACTTGATCTTGTACAGCGGCGGACGGGACAGGTACACGTGCCCGGCCTCGACCAGCGGCCGCATGAAGCGGAACAGGAAGGTCAGCAGCAACGTGCTGATGTGCTGTCCGTCGACGTCGGCGTCCGCCATCAGGATGATCTTGTGGTAGCGGAGCTTCTCGATGTCGAAGTCCTCGTGCACACCCGTACCGAAGGCCGAGATCAGCGCCTGGATCTCCTGGTTCTGCAGGATCTTGTCGATCCGGGCCTTCTCGACGTTGAGGATCTTGCCGCGGATCGGGAGGATCGCCTGGTACTGCGGGTTGCGGCCGGACTTGGCCGAACCGCCGGCGGAGTCGCCCTCGACGATGAAGATCTCGCACTTGGTGGGGTCGTTCGACTGGCAGTCCGAGAGCTTGCCCGGCAGGGACGCGGTCTCCAGCAGGCCCTTGCGGCGGGTCAGGTCCCGGGCCTTGCGGGCGGCCACGCGCGCGGTGGCGGCCTGGATGCCCTTGCGGACGATGTCCGCGGCCTCGTTCGGGTTGCGGTCCAGCCAGTCGTTGAGGTGCTCGTAGACGGCCTTCTGGACGAAGGTCTTCGCCTCCGTGTTGCCCAGCTTGGTCTTGGTCTGGCCCTCGAACTGCGGCTCGCTCAGCTTCACCGAAATGATCGCGGTGAGACCCTCGCGGATGTCGTCGCCCGTGAGGTTGTCGTCCTTCTCGCGGAGCAGCTTCTTGTCCCGCGCGTACTTGTTGATCAGGTTCGTCAGCGCCGCGCGGAAGCCCTCCTCGTGGGTGCCGCCCTCGTGCGTGTGGATGATGTTGGCGAACGAGTACACGCCCTCGCTGTAGCCGCTGTTCCACTGCATGGCGACTTCGAGGGAGAGTGACTTGTCCTTGTCCTCGGCCTCCAGGTCGATCACCGACGGGTGCACCGCCTCTCCCTTGCGGGAGTTGAGGTACTTCACGAAGTCGACGATGCCGCCCTCGTAGTGGTACGTGACCGTCTTGACCTCGGCGGTCTCGTCCGCGCCGGCCTCGTCCGCGCCGGAGGTGGCCTTCGCCGACTCGCGCTCGTCGGTGAGCTTGATGGTCAGGCCCTTGTTGAGGAACGCCATCTCCTGGAAACGCCGCGACAGCGTCTCGAAGGAGTACTCGGTGGTCTCGAAGATGTCGCCGTCGGCCCAGAAGGTGACCGAGGTGCCCGTCTCGTCCGTGGCCTCGTGCTTGGCGAGGGGGGCCGTCGGGACGCCCATCTTGTAGTCCTGCGTCCAGCGGTGGCCGTCGGTCTTCACCTCGACGGAGACCTTGCTGGACAGGGCGTTCACGACCGAGACGCCGACGCCGTGCAGACCACCGGAGACCGCGTAGCCGCCGCCGCCGAACTTGCCGCCCGCGTGCAGCACGGTCAGCACGACCTCGACGGCCGGCTTGCCCTCCGACGGCACGATGCCCACCGGGATGCCACGGCCGTTGTCGACGACCCGGACGCCGCCGTCGGCGAGGATCGTCACCTCGATCGTGTCCGCGTGCCCGGCCAGCGCCTCGTCGACGGAGTTGTCGACGACCTCGTACACGAGGTGGTGCAGTCCGCGCTCACCGGTGGAACCGATGTACATACCGGGTCGCTTGCGGACCGCGTCCAGACCCTCGAGGACGGTGATGGCACTGGCGTCGTACGACGCCGTTACGGAGGCCTCGGCGACTCCGGCCGGGGCCTCGGTGGACGGGATGTTCTCGTTGGGGTTGCCGGAATCGGCCACGAAGCGCCCTTTCTGGCACAGCACGAGCCAGGCTCTGGGGGTCCCCCCTCCGGGGGAGGGTCGCCGGAGCGGCTGCGGCATGTTGCGTTGGTAAGCCCTGATCAGCGTTGCTCAGCTTTTCCCGGACGGTCCCCACGAGTGGGGCGGGATTGCTTCCAGTCTACCGGTAGCACTGACACTGATGGGGGTTTGCCGGTACCTGGGTCCGCATGTGCCGCCCTCGATGGGTCTTGTCCGACTCCCGATATACGGATGGGGGCTCCAAGAGGCTCACGGAGCCACTCAGCGCTTCCGGCCGTCAACCCTTGGCTACTTCGGAGTCAGGTCCCGATTCGCAACCGTGTGCGGTGCCGCGACGGGACGGCCGCACAGGCCGATCCGGGGCGAGGAGACGTGACGTAAGTCACCTGTAGGTATCGCCAGGTCCCCTGCTGCCGGGGGCGCGCAGAGGGCCGTAGCGGCGCGCGGGAGCGCTGGGACCGACGACCTTGATGTGCCGCACCGTGCCGTGCCCCAGGTCCTCGTTGAGCCGCGCGACGAGCACGGGCGCGAGGCGGCGCACCTCGGTCGCCCAGACCGGCGACTCGCACTGCACGACCAGGACGCGCTCGTCCTCGTCGTACCGCTGCGGGGTGCAGTGGTCGGCGAGCTTCTCGCCGACGATCTGCGGCCAGCGGCCCATCACCCCGCCCACCGCGGCCGGGGCCTCCCAGCCGCGCTCGGTGATCAGCCGGTTGATCGCGGGCCCGAGCGCCATGGGATCGCGGCCGTCGGCGCGCGCGCCGGAGCGCAGCCCGCCGCCCCTGCGCGCCTGCTTCTTCTGCTGCGCCGCGTCCCCCCGCGCGCGGGCGGCCTCCTTCGCGGCGCGCAACGCCACGCGCGCGAGGTCGACACCAGAGGGATCGGGGTCCTTCTTCGGCTCCTGTGTGCTCATACCCGCTCCACCGTCCCCTCGGACACGGCGAACCGCACCCCGGACAGCACGTGCGGGACGTCGTCGTCCACCGCCGCGGTCACCAGGACCTGCTCCCCGGGCGCGACCAGTTCGGCGAGCCGCTCGCGCCGGCGGGTGTCGAGTTCGGCGAAGACGTCGTCGAGCACCAGCACCGGCTCGTTGCCCTCCGCCCGCAGCAGGTCGTAGGAGGCCAGGCGCAGCGCCAGCGCGTACGACCAGGACTCGCCATGGGAGGCGTAGCCCTTGGCGGGCAGCTGGCCGAGCTTGAGCAACAGGTCGTCCCGGTGCGGTCCGACGAGCGTGACGCCCCGCTCGATCTCCTGCTTGCGGGCCTCGGCGAGGGCGGCCGTCAGCTGCTCGAAGAGGTCCTCGCGTGTGTGCGCCTCGCCCGGCGCGGACGGCTTGTACTCCAGGGCGACCGGGCCGCCGCCGGGGGCGAGCTGTTCGTACGCCTTGTCGGCCAGCGGCTGGAGCGTGGCGATCAGATCAAGACGCTGGGCGAGCAGCTCGGCGCCCGCGCGCGCGAGGTGCTGGTCCCAGACGTCCAGGGTGGACATGTCCATGGAACGGCCGCCGTGCCGCCGGGCCAGCGCGGCCGACTTCAGCAGGGTGTTGCGCTGCTTGAGGACCCGGTCGTAGTCGGAGCGGACCCCGGCCATGCGCGGCGAGCGGGCGGTGATCAGCTCGTCGAGGAAGCGGCGCCGCTCCCCGGGGTCGCCCTTGACCAGCGCGAGATCCTCCGGCGCGAACAGGACCGTCCGGACGATCCCCAGCACGTCACGCGGTCTGACCTGCGAGGACCTGTTGATACGGGCACGGTTGGCACGCCCAGGGCTGAGCTCCAGCTCGACGAGCTGCTGCCGCTCGCCCTGCCTGACCTGGGCCCGGATGATCGCCCGCTCGGCGCCCATGCGGACCAGCGGGGCGTCGGAGGAGACCCGGTGGCTGCCGAGGGTGGCGAGATAGCCGACGGCCTCGACGAGGTTGGTCTTGCCCTGCCCGTTCGGCCCGACGAAGGCCGTCACCCCCGGGTCGAGCGGGACCTCGACCCGGGGATAGGAGCGGAAGTCGGCCAGCGACAGATGCGTGACGTGCATGGTGTTCTCGCCGGCCTCCCTCGGTGCTCGGTTGCTTCTTCTCGGCTACTTCTTCTCGACCGCGTGGCCGCCGAACTGGTTCCGCAGCGCGGCGATCATCTTCATCTGGGGCGAGTCCTCCTGCCGGGAGGCGAACCGCGCGAACAGCGACGCGGTGATCGCCGGCAGCGGCACCGCGTTGTCGATCGCGGCTTCCACAGTCCAGCGTCCCTCGCCGGAGTCCTGTGCATAACCCCGCAGCCCGTCCAGGTGCTCGTCCTCGTCGAGCGCGTTCACCGCGAGGTCGAGCAGCCAGGAGCGGATGACCGTGCCCTCCTGCCAGGAGCGGAAGACCTCCCGGACGTCGGTCACGGAGTCGACCTTCTCCAGCAGCTCCCAGCCCTCGGCATAAGCCTGCATCATCGCGTACTCGATGCCGTTGTGGACCATCTTCGCGAAGTGGCCCGCGCCGACCTTGCCGGCGTGCACCGAGCCGAAGTCGCCCTCCGGCTTGAGGGCGTCGAAGACCGGCTGCACCTTCGCGACGTTCTCGGCGTCGCCGCCGTACATCAGCGCGTAGCCGTTCTCCAGGCCCCAGACGCCGCCGGAGACGCCGCAGTCGACGAAGCCGATGCCCTTGGCCGCCAGCTCCTCGGCGTGCTTCTCGTCGTCCGTCCAGCGGGAGTTGCCGCCGTCGACGACGACGTCACCCGGCTGAAGCAGCTCGGCGAGCCGGTCGATGGTGGACTGGGTGGCCTCGCCCGCCGGGACCATCACCCAGACCACGCGCGGTCCGCTGAGCTTGCCCACAAGCTCTTCCAGGCTGTGGACATCGGCGAGGTCCGGGTTGCGGTCGTATCCGTAGACGGTGTGGCCCGCGCGGCGGATCCGCTCGCGCATGTTGCCGCCCATCTTGCCGAGGCCGACGAGACCGAGCTCCATCAGTTGTTTTCCTTAGGTTCGCAGGTGTCCGACGTGGCGCTGCGGCACGTGTGTGCCGCGTCCGAGCCTAATCCCGGACGCTCGCGCACATCTGTGGGCATACGCGCTCACTCGCACGCCCTCACCTGCGGCTTTACCCCCAGCCTGTGGACAGCCGGCGGGGCTCAGCCGCTGAGGCGCACCGGCATGATCAGGTACTTGTAGGCCTCGTCCGCCTCGGCGTCCAGCGCCGGCTTGCCGCTGAGCAGCGCGGGCTTGGTGGACGTCGTGAACGACAGCTGGGCGACCGGGGAGTCGATCGCGCTCAGGCCGTCCAGCAGGAACGTGGGGTTGAAGGCGATCGAGATGTCGTCGCCCTCCAGCCGGGCGTCGACCCTCTCCACAGCCTGTGCGTCGTCGCTGGAGCCGGCCTCCAGGATGAGCACGCCCTGCTCGAAGCTGAGCCGCACCGGGGTGTTCCGCTCGGCGACCAGGGCCACACGCTTGACGGCCTCCACGAAGGGGGCGGTCTCGATCACGGCGACGCTGTTGAACTCCGTCGGGAACAGCGTGCGGTACTTCGGGAGGTCGCCCTCCAGCAGGCGGGTCGTGGTCCGGCGGCCGGCGCCCTCGAAGCCGATCAGGCCCTCACCCGCGCCCGAGCCGGACAGCGCCAGGGTCACCTGGTCGCCGCTGGTCAGGGCCTTGGCGGTGTCCAGGAGCGTCTTGGCGGGGACCAGGGCGACCGCGGAGGCGTCCGGGTTCTCCGGCTTCCACAGGAACTCGCGGACCGCGAAGCGGTAGCGGTCGGTGGAGGCCAGCGTGACCGTGTCGCCCTCGATCTCGATGCGGACGCCGGTGAGGACGGGCAGCGTGTCGTCACGGCCGGCGGCGATGGCGACCTGGGCGGCCGCGGAGGCGAAGACCTCGCCGGGGACCGTGCCCGTCGCGTTCGGCATCTGCGGCAGGGCCGGGTACTCCTCCACAGGCAGGGTGTGGAGGGTGAACCGCGAGGAGCCGCAGACCACCGTCGCCCGTACACCGTCTGTGGAGATCTCCACCGGGCGGTTGGGGAGCGCGCGGCAGATGTCCGCCAGCAGGCGGCCGGAGACCAGGACCGTGCCCTCCTCCTCGACCTCGGCCTCGACGCCCACCCGGGCGGAGACCTCGTAGTCGAAGCCGGACAGGCTCAGCTGGCCGTCCTCGGCCTTGAGGAGCAGGCCGGCGAGGACAGGCGCCGGCGGACGGGCCGGGAGGCTGCGAGCCGCCCAGGCCACTGCCTCCGCGAGTACGTCGCGTTCCACCCGGATCTTCACTGTTGCCGCCTCCTGCTGTTGCCGGCGCTTCTCGCTCTGCCTGGCCCTCGTCGTCTGTCTCGGTGCCGACGGTCCCTGTGAGGGGGAGGACACCGGGGACCAGTCTGACGCACCCCACTGACAGTAGGTGCCTCTCGGGGTCAAGTCGTGACGAGGGGCGGTCGGGCACCGGAGAGCGAGTTGTGCACAGGACCCGCTTCGAAACGGATTCCGCTCTCTCTCTAGTCGGGAGTAGTAGTAGGGCCTGTGGATACCGTGGATAACCCCGTTTGCCCAGCTCAGAGCGGAAATTTTGTCCACGGGGCCTGTGGGTGACGCCGGTGGACAACCCGGGGTCTCTGTGGAGAACGGAAAGTTCTGCACACCCCGTGCACAGGGAAGGGCGAGTTCTCCCCAGTGCCGTCCCCAGTTTTACCCAGCTTTCCCACAGCCCAACCCGGCACCTTTGTGTGACGCCTTTCACTCGACCCGGTGAGGAGGCGCGTCGGGTTGCCGAACAGTGGACAGCCATGTGGAGAAGCCGCCGATCGCTGGGGACAACCGCCCCCAGCCTGTGGGCGGCCCGTGGACAACTCGGTGCACAGCCTGTGGATCTCCGCTTCGTCCACAGGCTGTGGAGATCGTTCGTCCACCAATCCACAAGCACCTGAACTGGTCTGATGGTCTTTCAACAGCGCTGCCTGTGGATACGATCTGGACAACTCCCCGGTCCCCAGGATGTGGACGGCAGAAAGTCCCCGAATCTGTGGAGGGAGGCCGTAACCCCGCGACTATTCGAACAGCGGGATGTGCACGGGGGCCGACGCGGACGCCCGGGAACACGCGCGAGGGCGCCCCCGGGAGACTCCGGGGGCGCCCTCAGCGGTCCGGGAAGCGGCGCTCAGCCGTTCTTGATGCGGTTGGTGAGCTCCGTGACCTGGTTGTAGATGGAGCGGCGCTCGGCCATCAGATTGCGGATCTTGCGGTCCGCGTGCATGACCGTGGTGTGGTCGCGGCCGCCGAACAGCGCGCCGATCTTCGGCAGCGACAAATCCGTCAGCTCCCGGCACAGGTACATGGCGATCTGCCGGGCGGTGACGAGAGCCCGGCCGCGGGACGTGCCGCAGAGATCCTCGACGGTCAGCCCGAAGTAGTCGGCCGTGGCGCCCATGATCGCCGTGGAGGTGATCTCGGGTGCCGAGTCGTCCCCGCCGGGGATGAGGTCCTTGAGGACGATCTCCGTCAGCCCCAGGTCCACGGGCTGCCGGTTGAGCGAGGCGAACGCCGTGACCCGGATCAGCGCGCCCTCCAGCTCTCGGATGTTCCGCGAGATCCGGGACGCGATGAACTCCAGCACCTCCGGCGGCGCGTTCAGCTGCTCCTGCACCGCCTTCTTGCGCAGGATCGCGATCCGCGTCTCCAGCTCGGGCGGCTGGACGTCCGTGATCAGTCCCCACTCGAAACGGTTGCGCAGCCGGTCCTCCAGCGTCACCAGCTGCTTGGGCGGCCGGTCGCTGGAGAGCACGATCTGCTTGTTGGCGTTGTGGAGCGTGTTGAAGGTGTGGAAGAACTCCTCCTGCGTCGACTCCTTGTCCGCGAGGAACTGGATGTCGTCGACGAGCAGGATGTCCATCTCCCGGTACCGCTTGCGGAAGCTGTCGCCCTTGCCGTCCCGGATGGAGTTGATGAACTCGTTCGTGAACTCCTCCGAGCTCACGTACCGCACCCGCGTGCCGGGGTACAGGCTGCGCGCGTAGTGCCCGATGGCGTGCAGCAGGTGGGTCTTGCCGAGACCGGACTCCCCGTAGATGAACAAGGGGTTGTACGCCTTGGCCGGCGCCTCCGCGACGGCGACCGCGGCCGCGTGCGCGAAGCGGTTGGAGGCGCCGATGACGAACGTGTCGAAGAGGTACTTCGGGTTCAGGCGGGCGGTGGGCTCGCCCGGGCCGGTCGCCGGAGCGGGCTGCGCGGCCAGCGGGCCGGGCGCGCCGGTCGTCGGCAGGTTCGGGCCGACCGGGCCGCCCCGGTGCACGTGCCCCGAGCCGGCCGGCGGCTCCGGCAGCTCGCGGCGGACCGGGTCGCGCTGGTCGTAGTCGGGGCGTGAGGCCTCGTAGTCGGAGCGCGGCGGCTCGTAGGAGGGGCGCTCCATGGACTGCGGACGGTAGTCCTGCGATCCGTAGGGTTCCTTGGGGGAGCCGTAGGAGTCCTGACCGCCGTAGGAGTCCTGGGACGGTGACGCGTACGGGTCACGGTCGGGGAAGCCGAGGCGCTGCTGCTGCCAGCCGTAGTCGTCCTGCGTCGGCCGCGGCCAGGAGCCGGGCTCGGGGCGCTGGTATTCCGAAGGGTAGGCCGGGCGGGCCGTCGGCAGCTGGTCTGCGCGCGTAGGCGGACGCTGGTCGCCGGACGTTCCCGGCAGCGGCTCGGCGCGGTGCCGGCCGTACCCCTCGTAACCGCCGTCACGGTCCTGGCGGCCGTCATAGCCCTCGCGGGGGTCGGGGCGGTTGTCGTACGCGTCACGTTCCTGACGGTTGTCGTACGCGTCACGTTCCTGACGCGCGTCGTAGCCGTCGCGGTCCTTGCGCCCGTCGTAGCCGTCGCGGTCCTGGCGGGCCTCGTACGTGTCGCGGTCCTGGCGCGCGGACGGGAGCTCGGGCTCCTCGTAGCGCGGCTGGGGGCGGGCGGGGGGCGCCGGGGGCTCGCCCGCGGAGTCGTCCACGGTGATCGCGATCCGGATCGGGCGGCCGCACTCACGGCTCAGCGTCTCGCTGACGACCGGCGCCAGACGGCCCTCGAGCACGCCCTTGGCGAATTCGTTCGGTACGGCGAGCAGAGCCGTGTCGGCGACCAGCGCGAGCGGCTGGCAGCGCCGGATCCAGTGCTCGTCCTTCGCCTCGACCCCCTGGCCGCGGCCCTCCCCGAGGAGCTGCTCCAATACGCGTGGCCACACTGCGGCAAGATCGGCAGGTACGTCAGCCACAGGGCACGCTCTCTCACGGGTCCCTCGAAGGTGTGATCCGGGGACGGGTCGGGATGTAAATCGGGTCGGGCAGGGATAAGGGAACGAATCGGAGTCCAGTCACGGTAGTCAGGGCGACGGGTACGGTTCAAGTTGTTGTCCCCAGCCTGTGGACAAGTGTCTCCCGGCGACTCCTGGTTTGACCGGATGGCGTAGCCGCGCGTACCGTAACCAGGTCGAGTTGTCGATGGCTGCTGCCGCCTGCCTCCGATGGGCACAGATCACTGGGGTGATCGGTCAGCGGTGCACTCGGGCGTAACTGCGAGCTACTCGTGGGCGCACGGTGACAGCCAGGACGGCACCCCGCAACCACCGATTCTTTCTGGAGCCCCCGAGTGAGCAAGCGCACCTTCCAGCCGAACAACCGTCGTCGCGCGAAGACCCACGGCTTCCGGCTGCGTATGCGCACCCGTGCCGGCCGCGCGATTCTCGCGTCCCGCCGCAGCAAGGGTCGCGCCCGCCTGTCCGCCTGATCCCGATCAGGTCATGACATCGTGCTGCCCACCGAGAACCGGCTGAGGCGGCGCGAGGACTTCGCGACCGCGGTACGACGAGGTCGTCGGGCAGGCCGTCCGACCCTCGTCGTCCACCTTCGAAGCGGTGCCACGGACCCGCATGCGCCTGGGGAGAGCGCTCCCCCGACGCGTGCGGGTTTCGTCGTGAGCAAGGCCGTAGGTGGCGCGGTCGTGCGCAACAAGGTCAAGCGCAGGCTTCGCCACCTGATGCGCGAGCGAGTCGTCCAGCTGCCCCCCGGTAGCCTGGTAGTCGTACGAGCGCTGCCCGGATCGGGCGACGCCGACCATGCACAGCTGGCCCGAGACCTGGACGCCGCCCTTCAGCGGCTGCTGGGAGGGGGCGCGCGATGAAGTACCCGCTGCTGGCTCTGATCAAGCTTTACCAGTGGACGATCAGTCCACTGCTCGGGCCGGTCTGCAAGTACTACCCGTCGTGCTCCCACTACGGCTACACGGCCATCGACCGGCACGGTGCCATCAAGGGAACGGCACTCACGGCCTGGCGCATCCTGCGGTGCAATCCGTGGTCGCTGGGCGGTGTGGACCATGTCCCGCCGCGCAAGCGTCCGCGGTGGCACGAGATGCTGCGCAACGGGTGGCGCGCACGCAAGGGCGGGCCCTCCGCCGCCGACCCGGCCACCGAGGGACAGACTTCTCCCGCAAGTCCGTCGAGTCCTTCGAGCCCGGCCGCAGAGACACCGTCCCATGCCCAAGGAGCATGATTAGTGGACACGATTGCCAGCCTCTTCAGCTTCATCACCACACCCGTCTCCTGGGTCATCGTCCAGTTCCATTCGGTGTACGGCGCCATCTTCGGCCCCGACACCGGGTGGGCCTGGGGCCTGTCGATCGTGTCCCTGGTGATCCTGATCCGTATCTGCCTGATCCCGCTCTTCGTGAAGCAGATCAAGGCGACCCGGGCGATGCAGACGCTCCAGCCCGAGATGAAGAAGATCCAGGAGCGCTACAAGAACGACAAGCAGCGTCAGTCCGAAGAGATGATGAAGCTGTACAAGGAGACGGGCACCAACCCGCTCTCCTCGTGCCTTCCCATCCTGGCGCAGTCCCCGTTCTTCTTCGCCCTGTACCACGTGCTCAACAGCATCGCCTCGAACGACACCGTCGGTGTGATCAACGAGAACCTGCTGCAGAGCGCGCAGAAGGCGCACATCGTCGGTGCCCCCCTCGCCGTGAAGTTCACCGACAGCGCGTCGAAGGTGGAGGCGCTCGGCGCGACCCTCACCGACGTCCGCGTGGTCACCGCCGTCATGATCATCCTGATGTCGGCGTCGCAGTTCTTCACCCAGCGCCAGCTGATGACGAAGAACGTCGACACCACGGTGAAGACGCCGTTCATGCAGCAGCAGAAGATGCTGATGTACGTCTTCCCGGTCATGTTCGCCGTCTTCGGCATCAACTTCCCCGTCGGTGTCCTCGTCTACTGGCTGACCACCAACGTGTGGACCATGGGCCAGCAGATGTACGTCATCCGCAACAACCCGACGCCGGGTTCGAAGGCCCAGTCCGAGTACCTGGAGCGACTGCACAAGCACGTCACGCAGCGCGAGAAGGTCTCCCGGCGCCGGGACCGGGTCATCGTGAAGGCCATCGTCGCCAAGGGCCGGGACCGCAACGAGTACGAGCGCAAGTTCATCAACGGGCTGAGCAAGGCCGGACTCGCCGCGCAGGCCGACGGCACCGTGATCAAGAGCGAAGCCGCTGCCGCCGTCCAGGCCGAGGACGGTACGCCGACCACCACCGGTACGCCGAAGCGCCAGCAGCCCAAGCGGCAGACCAAGGCGCAGCGCCAGTCCGGCGCCGTCGGAGGTGTGAAGGCGGCCGGTGAGCAGGAGCCGAAGACCTCGCTGACCAAGTCCGACGTGCCCGAGGACGCCAAGCCCGCCGCCGCTGCCAAGAAGGGCGGCGCGAAGCCCGCCGGCGGTACCCGCAGCAAGGCCCAGTCCGGGCAGCGCAAGGGCCCCCAGCGGCCCAAGTCCCCGTCCAAGAAGTAAGAAGGAGTCCATCCCGTGACGGAAGGCACCACCTCCGCCGCTGCCGAGGGTGCAGACACCCTGACTCGCCTGGAGCAGGAAGGCGAGATCGCGGCGGACTACCTGGAGGGTCTGCTCGACATCGCCGACCTCGACGGCGACATCGACATGGACGTCGAGGCCGACCGTGCCTCCGTATCGATCATCAGCGACACGGGCAGCCGCGACCTGCAGAAGCTGGTCGGCCGTGACGGCGAGGTGCTGGAAGCGCTCCAGGAGCTCACTCGTCTGGCCGTGCACCGGGAGACCGGTGACCGCAGCCGTCTGATGCTCGACATCGCGGGATACCGCGCCCGGAAGCGCTCCGAGCTGTCCGAGCTGGGTGCCAAGGCCGCGGCCGAGGCCAGGAGCAGCGGCGAGGCCGTGAAGCTGCAGCCGATGACGCCGTTCGAGCGCAAGGTCGTGCACGACGCGGTCAAGGCCGCCGGACTGCGCAGCGAGTCCGAGGGCGAGGAGCCGCAGCGCTTCGTCGTCGTGCTGCCCGTCTGATCGGCCCCTGCTTTTCCCGGCCCCGTCTGTTGCGCAGACGGGGCCGAACTTTGTCAGCCTGATAGTTCTGTGGTTCTGATGTCGGCGCCGGGTGCGCCGACGCGGTACGGAAGGACGGTCCCCCGTGACGGAGGCAGCGGAGCTTCCCCCCGCGCCCGAGCAGGCGCGAGAGGTGTTCGGTGATCGCTTCGCGGATGCGGTGCGCTACGCCGAGCTGCTCGCCGAGGCGGGCGTGCAGCGCGGTCTCATCGGTCCACGCGAAGTGCCCCGTCTGTGGGAGCGGCACCTGCTGAACTGCGCCGTGCTCTCGGAGGTCGTGCCCGAGGGCGTGACGGTGTGCGACGTCGGCTCGGGCGCCGGCCTGCCGGGCATTCCGCTGGCGCTGGTCCGGGAGGACCTGAAGATCACCTTGCTGGAGCCGCTGCTGCGGCGAACCAACTTCCTCACCGAGGTCGTGGAGCTGCTCGGCCTCGATCATGTGACGGTCATGCGCGGCCGGGCCGAAGAGGTGATGGGGAAGATCCAGCCCGTCCATGTGGTGACCGCCCGAGCCGTCGCGCCCCTCGACCGTCTCGCCACGTGGGGCATTCCGCTGTTGCGCCCGTACGGAGAGATGCTCGCGCTGAAGGGCGATGCGGCCGAGGAGGAGCTGAAGAGCGCCTCGACGGCCCTCAGCAAGCTGGGAGCCGTGGGAACCTCCATCCTGCATGTGGGCGAGGGCGTGGTGGACCCGATGTCCACAGTCGTGCGGGTCGAGGTCGGGGAGAGCCCGGGTGGCGTGCGCTTCGCCGCGAAGCGGGCCAAGGCGGCTCGGACAGGCCGCGCGCGTCGGCGGCGCTGATCCGTCCTGCGGACGAGACGTACTCCACACAAGCTGCCAAACCTACGCATGCCGGAGTGTCGCGGCTGTCCGGCCGTGGCTGCCCTGCATCGTGTTTCACGTGAAACGTCGCTCACTGCTGCACGGCATCATCAGTCGTGGCCGCGCTGCGGCCGAACCCCGCGACCGTAAGCCCCTCGGTTCACTCGACGAGGGAACCGAGTTGTCCACAGAGGTGGATTTCTCCACAGAACGCCAGGCCTCACTGGTTCGCGACCCCGAAGACATGGGAGGCTCTGTTCATTGCGAGCCTGAAGTCGAGGAGAGTGAATCCTTGCGGTCCGACGCCAACATCGCGGGACCGATGACCGATCCGGTCCCCGGTCCCCGTACCGAGTCGATGGGGGCGGATGTTTCACGTGAAACACCGCCTCCGATGGACGACACTCCCATCGGTCGTGCTGCCCAACTGGCGGTGGAGGCTCTGGGCCGCGCCGGCGAGGGCCTGCCACGGCCCGAGCAGACCCGAATCATCGTGGTCGCCAACCAGAAGGGCGGTGTGGGCAAGACGACGACGACCGTCAACCTGGCCGCGTCGCTGGCTCTGCACGGCGGCCGGGTTCTGGTGGTCGACCTCGACCCGCAGGGGAACGCGTCCACCGCGCTGGGAATCGACCACCATGCCGAAGTTCCGTCCATCTACGACGTGTTGGTGGAGAGCAAGCCGCTCTCCGAGGTCGTCCAGCCGGTTCCGGATGTGGAGGGTCTCTTCTGCGCCCCCGCCACGATCGATCTCGCCGGTGCGGAGATCGAGCTGGTTTCCCTGGTGGCGCGGGAGAGCAGACTGCAGCGCGCCATCCAGGCGTACGAGCAGCCGCTGGACTACATCCTCATCGACTGCCCGCCCTCGCTCGGACTTCTGACGGTCAACGCGTTGGTGGCGGGCCAGGAGGTCCTGATTCCGATCCAGTGCGAGTACTACGCGCTGGAGGGTCTGGGCCAGTTGCTGCGCAACGTCGACCTGGTGCGGGGGCACCTCAACCCCACCCTGCACGTGTCGACCATCCTGCTCACCATGTACGACGGCCGGACGCGTCTGGCGTCGCAGGTCGCCGAGGAGGTGCGCACGCACTTCGGCGACGAGGTATTGCGGACGAGTATCCCCCGGTCCGTCCGTATCTCCGAGGCGCCGAGCTACGGGCAGACGGTCCTGACTTACGATCCAGGATCGAGTGGTGCCCTCTCATATCTTGAGGCGGCACGAGAGATCGCGCTGAGGGGCGTGGGCATCAGCTATGACGCCACACACGCCCACATCGGCGCACAGCAGAACGACCCGAGCATGGTGGAGGGCATTCAGTGAGCGAGCGACGGAGGGGGCTGGGCCGTGGTCTCGGCGCACTGATCCCTGCCGCCCCGACAGAGAAGTCGGTGGCCCAGGCCGCGACGGGGGGTGCCGCTGCCACATCTCCTGCGGCAGTGCCCGTGCTGCCCCACGACCGTGGGGTGGCCGCAGCGAAGGTTGCGACGCTGCCGGCTGTTTCACGTGAAACCGAGGAACCGGCGCAGCCCGCTGCCCCGGCCCTGCCCGCTGCGCCCATCGGTGCGCACTTCGCCGAGATCCCGCTCGACGCGATCACGCCGAACCCGCGGCAGCCGCGTGAGGTCTTCGACGAGGACACGCTCTCCGAACTCATCACCTCCATCAAGGAGGTGGGGCTCCTCCAGCCGGTCGTCGTCCGCCAGGTGGGCCCCGCCCGCTATGAGCTCATCATGGGCGAGCGTCGCTGGCGGGCCTGCCGTGAGGCGGGCCTGGAGGCGATCCCGGCGATCGTCCGGGCCACGGAGGACGAGAAGCTCCTCCTGGACGCCCTGCTGGAGAACCTGCACCGCGCTCAGCTGAACCCGCTGGAAGAGGCCGCCGCCTACGACCAGTTGCTCAGGGACTTCAACTGCACGCATGACCAGTTGGCGGACCGCATCGGCCGCTCCCGGCCGCAGGTCTCCAACACCCTGCGGCTGCTGAAGCTCTCGCCGGCCGTGCAGCGCCGGGTCGCCGCGGGTGTGCTCTCCGCCGGCCATGCCCGGGCCCTGCTGTCCGTCGAGGACTCGGAGGAGCAGGACAAGCTGGCCCACCGCATCGTCGCCGAAGGGCTGTCGGTGCGTGCCGTCGAGGAGATCGTGACCCTCATGGGGTCGCGGCCCCAGAAGGCTCAGCGGCCCAAGGGACCGCGGGCCGGGGCCCGGGTCTCGCCCGCGCTGTCCGAGCTCGCCACGCGGCTCTCGGACCGCTTCGAGACGCGGGTGAAGGTCGACCTCGGGCAGAAGAAAGGCAAGATCACCGTCGAGTTCGCCTCGATGGAGGATCTTGAGCGGATCCTCGGTTCTCTCGCTCCCGGCGAGGGGCCGGTCCTGCAGAAGAGTCTTCTGGAGGGCGACTCCGAGGAAAGCGAGTCCTGAGTCTCCGGACGGAGTCTCGGCTGTGCATCCGACAGAGCGGGCCGTGTCCGGTGTGTACCGGAACGTGGCCCGCTCTTTCCTTTCGGGCGGTTTCGATGGAATCGCATCATCGATACGATGCGTTCGGGTACGGCGCGACCACCCGGCAGCACCTCTGAGAGGGAGACTAGGGCGATGCGAACGATGAGCCGCACCGGTCTGGTGAGCGCCGGTTTGGGGCTGGGAGCCGTCGGTGGGTTCATCGGCAGTCTCCTCAGGGAACGGAGTGCTCTCACAGCCGCCTGCGATGCGGCGGGCGAAGGAAGCGAGGAACAGCCTTCATGGGGCGTCGGCTTGTACCGCTCACGCTGGACAACCTTCAGGACCTTCCCCAGCGCTGTCGCTCGTGTGTCTTCTGGGAACTCGACCCGGTCAGCGGTGAGGCAGCGGTAAAGGCGGGCACGTCCGACCTGGAAAAGGAGGCCTGGATCTCAGCGGTCCTGCTGGACTGGGGCTCCTGCGGCCGGGTCGTCTACGTGGATGACGTGCCGGTGGGCTTCGTGCTCTACGCCCCTCCCGCCTATGTCCCCCGCTCCGCGGCCTTCCCCACGAGCCCGGTCTCTCCTGACGCCGTCCAGCTGATGACCGCGTTCATTCTGCCGGGCTACCAGGGGCAGGGGCTGGGCCGGGTGATGGTGCAGACGGTCGCGAAGGACCTGCTGCGGCGCGGCTTCAAGGCGATCGAGGCATTCGGAGACGCGCGCTGGAAGGAGCCGGCCTGTGTGCTGCCCGCCGACCATCTCCTGGCGGTGGGCTTCAAGACGGTCCGGCAACATCCCGCCCACCCACGGCTGAGACTGGAGCTGCGATCCACGCTCTCGTGGAAGGAAGACGTGGAGATGGCACTCGACCGGCTTCTGGGAGCCGTCCAGAAGGAACCGGCGCTACGACCGCTGTAGCGGCAGGCAGACACACGAATGGGCCGGCCCTTCCGGGCCGGCCCATTCGTGTTTCACGTGAAACATGCACCGCCGGAGCGACGGCTCAGCCGTCTCACTCGGCGATGAACTCCTCCAGGTCGCGGACGATCGCGGCCTTCGGCTTGGCGCCCACGATCGTCTTGGCGACCTCGCCACCCTGGTAGACGTTCAGGGTCGGGATCGACATGACGCCGTACTTGGCAGCCGTACCCGGGTTCTCGTCGATGTTCAGCTTGACGACCTCGATCTTGTCGCCGTACTCGGAGGCGATCGCCTCGAGGGACGGCGCGATCTGACGGCACGGACCGCACCAGGCGGCCCAGAAGTCCACCAGCACGGGCTTGTCGCTCTTGAGGACGTCCTGCTCGAAGGAGTCGTCGGTCACATTCTTCAGGGTGCCGGCCACGGCGGGCTCCTTAACTGTTGGTGCGTGGGGCGGGTAGGGAGGGGTC
Organism: Streptomyces sp. NPDC094143; assembly: GCF_040303825.1. NCBI lineage: Bacteria > Bacillati > Actinomycetota > Actinomycetes > Kitasatosporales > Streptomycetaceae > Streptomyces > Streptomyces sp. NPDC094143. The sequence continues at coordinate 221,293 of NZ_JBEOTZ010000002.1, read as the reverse complement.
AGACAGCGGTCTTCTCGGGCTCCGGCTGCTCCTCGTCCGCGAGAGCGGCCAGGAAGCGCTCGGCGTCCAGAGCGGCGGAGCAGCCGGTCCCGGCCGCGGTGATCGCCTGCCGGTAGGTGTGGTCCACGACATCGCCCGCACCGAAGACACCCGGCAGGTTCGTGCGCGTCGACGGCGCGTTCACCTTCAGGTAGCCCTCCTCGTCCAGGTCGAGCTGGCCCTTGAAGAGCTCGGTGCGGGGGTCGTGACCGATGGCGATGAACAGACCGGTCACCGGCAGGTCCGAGAGCTCGCCGGTCTTGAGGTTGCGCAGCTTCAGGCCGGAGAGCTTCGGGTCGCCCTGGATCTCGGCGACCTCGCTGTCCCACACGAACGAGATCTTCGGGTCGGCGAAGGCGCGCTCCTGCATGGCCTTGGAGGCTCGCAGGGTGTCCCGGCGGTGGACGACGGTGACGGACTTGGCGAACCGGGACAGGAAGGTGGCTTCCTCCATCGCGGTGTCGCCACCACCGATCACGGCGATGTCCTGGTCCTTGAAGAAGAACCCGTCACAGGTGGCACACCACGACACGCCGCGACCGGAGAGGGCGTCCTCGTTCGGCAGACCGAGCTTGCGGTGCTGTGAGCCCGTCGCCACGATGACGGCCTTGGCCCGGTGGACGGTACCGGCCGTGTCCGTGACGGTCTTGATCTCACCGGTCAGGTCGACGGCCACCACGTCGTCCGGGACGAGCTCGGCGCCGAAGCGCTCTGCCTGGGCGCGCATGTTGTCCATGAGCTCGGGGCCCATGATGCCGTCCTGGAAGCCCGGGAAGTTCTCGACGTCGGTGGTGTTCATGAGCGCACCACCCGCGGTGACAGCGCCCTCGAACACCAGGGGCTTCAGCGACGCGCGTGCGGTGTACAGCGCCGCCGTGTAACCGGCGGGCCCGGAGCCGATGATGATCACGTTTCGGACGTCGCTCACGGCTTGATTCCTCGTCTCTGGACTGCGTCGTTGGACCGGTGGGAGCTTCTCTCGGAGCTCTCACCCCACCCAACGGATCCTAAGGGGCGCGCATTCCCGCTGTGTCCGGGCACACGGAGATGTCCCACCGCGCGGATACCGCGGGGGAGAGAGGCGAAGCGCCGGCTCAGGGAGACGGGTAGGAGCGCTCCAGGAGGACCGTGCCCTTGGAGGCGGAGCCCTGCTGATCCACACACGTCGCGTCGACGATGTAGGCGGTGACCCGCGTCGCGTCGGCAGCGTCGGGAAGCAGCACGAGCATGGCCTTCTTCCCTTGGTACCTGCCGTTCTCGACGGCGAGGGCGTTGTCCTCACGCCCGATGCCGTCACGCACGCAGCCGGGTACTACGACCCCCTTCAGGACCCTGGGGTGGTTGGTGCCCGGGGCAGTGGCCGCACCGAAGGGGCTGCGTGAGTCGCCGCCGCCCTCGGTCTCGCTCTTGTTTTCGGAGAGGAGGCCGGAGACCTGGCTCCGCAGCTTCCCCTCGGAGAAGGTGTCCGCGGGGGCGGTCTGCCGACCTTCTGCCGTGTCATGCGCGGGCTGCCCGTCGCCGAGGGACGACAGCAGGACGGATCCCAGGCCCAGGGCTGCGACGGTGAAGACGGTGCCGAGAACGGCGATCCTGCGACGTCCGTTCCGTGTGCGTCCCTTGCGTCCCGGGCCGGTGGTGGAGGAGCGAGGGCGTCCGGCGGGCCGGTCAACGGGCGTCGATGTTTCACGTGAAACATGCGCACCGCTGTCGTCCTCCGAGCCGGAGCCGGGGCGGGCGTCGGAGCCGGAGTCGCTGTCGGGACGGGCGCCCTCGTCGGACTCGGCAGCGGAGCCCGGCCCTGAGCCGGAAGCATCGGTGGGTGCGGCCGGGTTCTCGGAGACCTCCGGACGCGTGGCCGTCAGCAGAGCCTCGGCGGCGAGAGCGGCATCGATGCGGCCGACGACCTCGGCGGGCATGCGCGGCGGGCCCGGCAGGGTGCCGAGCAGCCCGCGGATCTCCTCCAGGGACGCGTAGACGTCCGCGCAGAGCTCACACGAGTCGAGGTGCCGTCGCAGGTCGCTGCTCCGGGCTGGTGGGAGGAGGCCCTCGGCGAGGTCGGAGATCTCCGCGACGTCCGGGTGCCCGGCCATGTCGGTCGTCGACGTCACGCTCGTCCACCTCCGCCCTTCACTACAGCTGAGTCGCTCGGTCCTGGGTCCGGCGGTTCCGCTGGGAGCGGCCCCGCTGCGGGTGGGACGGCCGACTCCGGCGTCCGGTTCCGTTCCGCGCCCGTCTTCTTGCCGCTGCCCTCCGGCCGGAGGTGGGTGAGCAGCGGCAGGAGTCTCGCTCTGCCGCGTGCGCACCGGCTCTTCACCGTGCCGGTCGGCACATCGAGGATGCGGGCCGCCTCCGCGACGGGGTAGCCCTGCATGTCCACCAGGATCAGCGCCGCGCGCTGGTCGGCCGGCAGCGTGCCCAGCGCCTCGACGAGCTGCCGGTGCAGATCGTTGCGCTCGGCGGGGGCCGAGGCCGACTCGTGCGGCTCCAGCAGCTGCTCCAGCCGCTCGGTGTCGTCGACGGGGGAGGTCTTCCGGGAGGCGACCTTGCGGGCCCGGTCCAGGCAGGCGTTCACCGTGATCCTGTGCAACCAGGTCGTGACGGCCGACTGGCCCCGGAAGGTGTGGGCGGCCCGGTAGGCGGAGACGAGGGCGTCCTGAACCGCGTCAGCGGCCTCCTCGCGGTCCCCCAGCGTCCGCAGGGCGACGGCCCAGAGCCGGTCGCGGTGCCGCCGGACGATCTCACCGAAGGCATCGGGGTCGCCCTCGACATGCCGGGCGAGGAGATCCTGATCCGTGGCACCGCTGTGCTCGGCGCGGTCCCCCATGGAACCCCTCCCCTCGGTCGGCTCTCAGCCCGTGAACTTCACTTCGGTGATGGCCTGCTTGTAACCCGGGTCGCTGAAGTTCGACGGGTCGGCGCCCGAGTACGGCAGCGCCGTCAGCCAGACCAGGACGTACCGGCTCTGCACGGGCTTGTCGACGGTGACCTTCGCGGAGGTGCCGCTCGTCGTCGCGTCGCCGAGCTTCTTCATGGAGCTCAGCGGAGTGGAGGAACCGAGGGAGTCGGTAGCGTACAGCTCGACCGTGGTGTGGTCGCCGCCGTACCGGAGCGACAGGGACGCGGCCGAGACCTGCTGCTCGGATCCGAGGTCGTAGACGATGCCGACACCCGGCTTTATCACCATCTTCGGACCGTCGAGGTAGCTGTTGGTCCGCCAGCCCGTGGACGTGTCGCCGTCGTAGGTCTTGCCGACGTCGGCGGCGTGCTGGGCCTGGCCCTTGGCGACGTACTCCTCGGAGCCCTTGATCACGAGCGGTTTCGGGGCCGGGCGGTTCTTGTTCTTGTCTCCGCCCTCGTTGTTCTGCGTCTTGGTCGGGTCGTCCGAGGTGCCGCCCTGGTCCATGAGGGCGTCGGCCAGCTGCCAGCTGCCCAGACCCAGCGCGGCGATCAGGAGTGCGGACACGGCCCACTTCAGGGCCTTGCCGGTGCGGCTCTGCAACGGGGGCGGCGGAGGCACGATCGGCTGGGCGGCGCCGGGGGCCTGGCGGCCGTACGTGCCTTGCTGGTAGGTCGTGCGTTGGTACTCGGGCGGGGCGGTGAACGCCGGCTCCGGCGGGCGGATGCGGGGCATCTCGCCGATCGCCTTCACCAGCTCCTCGGGCGTGGTGCACGGCGACTCGTGCCGTGAGGCGGTGGCACCGTCGTTGGCGAGGGCGCGCATGGCGAGCTCGGACAGGCCGCGGTGGACCCCGGCCCGCACCTGGTCCGGTGCGATGAGGCCGATGTCCTTCGGAAGCCCCGACAGCCCGTAGGCGTCGCTCTCGTACGGCCAGCGCTGGGTCAGCGCCGCGTACAGCAGGGCGCCGATGGCCTCGGTGTCGGTGCGCTGCGGGGTGTCGGACGAGATGCCGCGCAGCGCGGCGTTCACAGCGAGGCCGCGGATGCGCCACTGGCCGGTCGAGGCGCGCAGGACGGCGTTGGGGTTCAGGCGCAGGTGGGCGAGGCCCTCACGGTGGGCGGCGGCCATGGCGGCGGAGACCTGGCTGACCATCTGGTAGGCGTCGTACGGCTCCAGCGGCCCGGAGGCGAGGAGCGTGGTCAGCTCCGTCGCGTCCGGGAGCCACTCCTGGACCACATAGACGAGGTCGTTCTCCTCCACCGCGTCCAGAACCTGCACGAAGCGCGGGTCGCCGAGGAGCGCGGAGGAGCGGGCGGCGGCCAGGACGGACCGGGCCCGTGAGTGGCCCGCGGGCAGGATGTGCACGCCGACGGCACGGCGGAGTTTCTCGTCCACGGCACGCCAACTGCTGAAACCGTCCAGACGGGTGACGCACTCCTCCAGGCGGTAGCGTCTGGCGAGCTTGTGACCGCTGTGCAGCTCAGGCGTCGAGGTCTTTCCGGAACCGCCGGCCCGGGTGCTCTCCTGTACCTCGTCGCTGTCCGTGTCCCGCTCCCGGTTCTTGGCCACCCCGTCGGCCGTGGACTGGTCCGCCTGTGCGGTCAGCGACGTGTCGCCGCTGTTGTCTGCCACGTCGACGGCAGCCGTACTCCGTTCCGCCACCGTCGTTCCTGCCTCCCCATCCATTGCGCGCCGGCCGGCAGCCGTTGCGCGCCGTCCGACGCCGAAACCAATTGTGCCCACAGTCCGCCGCTATGCACGACACGCGGTGGCTGACGATGGTTGTGCGCCTCCCCCCGGCCCTAGCGTCCCAGGCGCCCGCGGACCATGCCGACCAGCGAGTTGAGCTCCTCGATGCGCATGCGGCGGGCGGCGACGAAGAAGACCCCGAGCAGTACGACACCTCCGGCGAACACCGCGGCGAGCGAGCCCGCGACGCCCTGGCCGAGCGTGTGGCCGATGCCGTAGACGGCAGCGCCGCTGAGCAGGGCGGCCGGGACCGACGCGATGCACAGCCGGGCGTACGTCCGCAGGACGCGGGCGCCGTCGAGGTCCCCGCCCAGCCGCTTGCGCAGCCGGCGCCAGGCGACGCCGACGCCGATCGCGTAGGCCAGTCCGTAGGAGGCGGCCATGCCGACCACGGCCCAGCGGGACGGGATGACGAAGTAGCAGACCGCCGAGGCGCCGGCGTTCACCGCGGCCACGATGACCGTGTTGTAGAAGGGAGTTCGGGTGTCCTCGTAGGCGTAGAAGGCGCGCAGGACCACGTACTGCACGGAGTACGGGATCAGGCCGAGGCCGAACGCCATCAGCATGTAGCCCATGTTGGTCGCCTCGCTGGTGCCCGAGGAGCCGAACATCAGCGTGCACAACGGGATGCCGAGCGAGAGGAACCCGAAGGCGATCGGCACGATCGCGACGGCCGTGTTGCGCAGCCCCTGGGAGATGTCGTCCCGGACCGCGCCGCCGTCGCCCTCGGCCGCCGAGCGCGACAGGCGCGGCAGCAGGGCGGCCATGAGGGAGACCGTGATGATGGCCTGCGGCAGGCCCCAGATCAGCTGCGCGTTGGCGTAGGCGGCGAAGCCGGTGCCGTCGACGGGCGAGGCCTTGCCCGCCGCGGTGGACAGCTGGATGACGATCATGGCACCCGCCTGGTTGGCGAGGACGAACAGGACCGTCCACTTGGCGAGCGTGACGGCCTTGCCGAGCCCCTGGCCCTTCCAGTCGAAGCGCAGCCGCAGCCGGAACCCGGTCTCCCGCAGATAGGGGATCATCGCCAGCGCCTGGACCACGAGGCCGAGCAGGACGCCGACGCCGAGCAGGCGCTGGCCCTCCGGCGGGATGGTCGCGGCCTCCATCCCGGAGTCGGCGGCGGTGCCGTAGACGTAGATGAACATGCCCAGCGTCACGATGATGACGATGTTGTTCAGGACCGGGGTCCACATCATCGCGCCGAACTTGCCGCGGGCGTTGAGGATCTGGCCCATCACGACATGGATGCCCATGAAGAAGATCGTGGGCAGGAAGAACTGGGCGAAGGTGATGGCGACCTGGTTCGCCGCCGGATCGCTGGCGACCCCGTTGGACAGCACGCGGATCAACAGCGGCGCGCCGAGCACCGAGAGCGCGGTGAGCCCGCCGAGCGTGACGATGACCAGGGTCAGCAGCCGGTTGGCGTACGCCTCGCCGCCGTCCTCGTCCTCCTTCATGGCGCGCACCAGCTGCGGTACGAACACGGAGTTCAGACCGCCGCCGACGGTGAGGATGTAGATCATCGTCGGCAGCTGGTAGGCGACCTGGAAGGTGTCACCGAGAAGGCCGACGCCCAGCGCCGAGACGATCAGCGCCGACCGGACGAAGCCGGTGAGGCGGGAGACCATCGTGCCCGCCGCCATCACGGCGCTGGACTTCATCAGGCCCCCGGCGCGGCCGGCCTTCTTCGGGGCGGGCGCGGCGGTGGGCTCCGGGTCGGAGGGCTCGTCGGTCAGGGATGCCGTCGCCACGGTCTGCGCCGGTGCCGCGTACTGGCCCTGCGCCATGGGCGCCGGGGACGGGCCTGGGACCGGGGGCGACTCGTAGGAGGGGTGGCCGCTGCTCTGCTGCTGGTCGCGGAAGAGGTGCGCGAACGCGTCCGGCTCCTGGCGCGGCTCGCCCGCCTGGGAGACGAGGTCGTCCACGCCGACGAACTGCGTGGTGCGGGGGTCGTCGCCGTACGGCAGGTGCCGCGTCGGGCCCTCCGGCTCGGGCGCGGGCGTCTGGGCCCACACCCGCGGGTCGGGGGCGTACGGCGACTGCGGCGGCTGGGCGTACAGCTGCTGCTCCGGCTGGTAGGTGCCCGGGGTGGGCGGCGGGTGCGCGGCGCGGTCGTAGAGCGCCTCGCCGGCCGGGTCCTGGGCGGCGAGGTCGTGTGCCTGGTAAGGGTCCGGGGCGTAGGCGTCCTGGAGGTACATGTCCGCGGGCGGCTGCGGCGGTACCTGGCCGTGCTCGGCCGGCGAGCCCTCGGGCCCGCCCGACTCGGGGTGGCCCGGGCTGCCCGCGGCACGACCGCGGTCACCGTCGTACGGCGCGTTCATGGTTACCCCACCTCATCGTCCCGGGCCCACCGGCCACGACATCTCAACGGTCCACTCTCTCACCCGTGCCGGACGGGTCGGCGCTTTCCGCTGCGGTGTCCGGGGCCGCGTCACTCGGCTGCTCCGGGGCGCCTGCCCGGGAGCCGGCAGCGGACTCCTCCCTGAGACGGTCGCCGGCGGTGTGCGGGTTCTGTGGGGCGCCGACCGGTTCCTGCGGATCGCCGGCAGCCTCCTCGCGTTCGGCTTCCGGCTCGGCGGCTTCGCGGGCGGCGGCGCGCTTGCGCTGGGTGTACATCCGGAAGCCGGCCAGGACCAGAAGCAGGAAGCCGCCGCCGATGACCAGCATCACGGTGGGGGTGACCTCGGTCACCCGCACATCGAAGGCGACGGGGTCGCCGTAGGGTCGGCCGTCCTCCGTGTACAGCTGGGCGACCACCTTGGCCTGACCGTTGGCGTTGGCGGACGTGGTGAACTTCACCGACTGGCTGTGGCCGCCGTTGACCGCGACGGGCTGCTCCTTGTACGCGGCGTCGCCGATCTTGAGGCGGGTCGGGTTCTGCGACGTGAGCCGCAGCTGCAGGTGCTCGACGCCCTGCACCAGGTTGTTCTGAACGGTCACGGGGATCGTGGCGCTGCGGCCGGAGAGCTTGGTCTCCGTCTTCTTGATCAGCTTGACCCCGTCGATGAGCCCGTCGAGGTAGGACTCGATGTCGCTGCGGTAGCCCACGGCCGCGACGTTCCGGCCGCGCCAGGACGTGGACATCTCGCGGTTCATGGCCCGGCCGAACGGGGTGACCACACGGGACTGGATGGTGAGGATCACCTTGAACTTGTCGAGCTTGCCCTGCGTCCTGGCGATCTGCTCGAACGCGGCCCGCGGCAGTTCCTGCCCACGCAGGTCACGGGGGTAGTCCGACGCCGGCGGCACCTTCGTGTTCGCCGCGGGGTCGGGCTTGGCCTTGGCGGCGTCCGCGAGGTCCTGCGACTCGGACCAGTTCCCGCCCTGCAGGGCCGCCAGGGCTTCCGACATGGCCTGGGCCTGGCTGACCGTGGGCATGCGCTGCGGGGCGACGACGACGCTGCGCTGCTTGCCGGTCTGCAGGCCCAGCGTCAGGCTCTGGGCGAGGAAGCGCTGCACGGCGAGCGTGGACGCGGAGGCCCTCGTCAGATCGCCCTGGAACGGCGTGGACATCCTGGCGTCCGCCACGACCGCCGTGGTGCCGCCACCGATGGGCCGGGCGGCGGAGGGCGTGTACGACAGGTTGTCCTGGAGGCTGTCGCCGCGGACGATCACCTTGTCGGCACCCGCGGACGTCGCGACCTTCACGATCGACGGGTCGACGGCACCGTCGACGGGCCAGGCGAAGTCCGTGTCCGGCTTCACATGGAGGATCGTCTTCACCGTGTCGTCGACGACGTCGGTGGCTTCCTTGAGGTGGCTCAGCGAGCCGGTGACACTCGTGCCGTTGTGGGCGAGGGAGGCCAGGTCGGGGTCGCCGTAGGGCAGGGCGACGACCTCCTTGCCGGCGACCGCCTGCTGGAGCTCGGTCAGCCACTTCTTGGCGAGTTCCTGGTTCCTGCCGGGGGTGGTGGTGCCGTCCGCGGGGCGAACCTCGTAGCTCCTCGTCATGGCGTCGACGGACGCCAGCAGGTCCGGGTCGACCACCCACGTGACGTCGAGGCTCTTGCCCAGCGACACCATCTGGTCGAGGCGGCCGCCCGGGGAGATCTCCTTCGCGAGCTCCTCGTCGCGGAAGACCGGCGTCTGCTGCTCGTTCGACCCGGTCTCGGCCGCCATGTGGGAGGTGGAGACGAGCGGCCACAGGAACGTGGTCCTGGTCTTCGTGCCGGCTTCCTCCGGCTGCCAGGGCAGGAACGTGCGCTGGATGCCGAGGACCCGGTCCCAGGGCTGCGCGGCCGTCTCCCCGGAGAGGGTGACGCCCAGCTGGTAGACGCCGTCCCCGCCGAGGTCCAGCTCGTCCACCGGCACGGAGATCGTGAAGGGCTCGGCAACGCCCGGGGTGAGTCTGGGGAACTTCTCGGTGTACTTGCCGCCGACCTCCTCGCCGACGGGGCCCTGGATGTCGTCGCTCTTCCTGGCCAGGGTGTCGATCGACGAGCGGGTGCCGATCTGAGGGCCCACCCGCAGGTCGACGTGGGCGTCGGTGACCGCCTGCTTGCCGTTGTTGGTGACCGTGCCCGACACCGTCACCGTGTCCCCCTCGGTGGGGGCGCTGGGGGTGAGCGAGTCGACCGCGACGGAGACCGAGCCCGCCCCGGAGGCCGCCTGCGGGGACTCCTGGCCTGCCGCGTCCGCGGAGGTCGCGCCGGGCAGCTGGAGGAGTCCGGTCAGCAGGGGCGCACCGGCGAGCAGTGCCCCGGTGCGCCGCAGCCACCGGCGGGCAGGTGAGGCACTGGTCCCCTGGAAGTCTGCCGCGTCGGCCACGCGCTCGCCCGTCCCTCGTCGTCGTCAGTGGTCGTCGGAATGTGCGTCCACGCATGGTAACGATGCGCGCTGAGGGGAAGTGCCGCGGTCCGCCCCACAAGATCGCGGGCCGGCGCCCCGTTGCCCGGTATGCGGCCCTATGGAAGGGAGCGGTTCTTTACCGCTCAAGGGCAGCCCTTGTGTGTGTATGGCGGGGCGTGTCCCCACCCGATATACGGGGCGCTCAGGGGTGCCCGAGCCACGTACCCTCTTCTTTTGTGCCGAACGCCAACGAAGAAACGTCCAGTGTCCTGAGCCAGGTGCAGCACCGCGCGGTGAGTGAACTGCTGCGGGTCGCCCCTGTCGCCGACGACCTCGCCCGCCGCTTCCAGGAGGCCGGGTTCTCACTCGCCCTGGTCGGCGGCTCGGTCCGGGACGCGCTGCTGGGCCGGCTCGGCAACGACCTCGACTTCACGACCGACGCCCGTCCCCAGGACGTGCTCAAGATCGTGCGCCCTTGGGCGGACGCCGTCTGGGAGGTCGGGATCGCCTTCGGCACGGTCGGCGCCCACAAGGGTGGCTACCAGATCGAGGTCACCACCTACCGGTCGGAAGCGTACGACCGGACCTCGCGCAAGCCCGAGGTGTCGTACGGCGACTCGATCGAGGAGGATCTCGTCCGCCGGGACTTCACCGTCAACGCGATGGCCGTCGCGCTGCCGGAGAAGGAGTTCGTCGACCCGCACGGGGGCCTGGAGGATCTCGCGGCGCGTGTCCTGCGCACCCCGGGCACTCCGCAGGACTCCTTCTCGGACGACCCGCTGCGGATGATGCGGGCCGCGCGCTTCGCGGCCCAGCTCGATTTCGAGGTCGCCCCCGAGGTCGTCTCCGCGATGAAGGAGATGGCCGGACGGATCGAGATCGTCTCGGCCGAGCGGGTCCGGGACGAGCTGAACAAGCTGATCCTCTCCCCGCACCCGCGCAAGGGACTGTCGCTGCTCGTGGAGAGCGGCCTCGCCGACCGCGTGCTGCCCGAGCTGCCGGCCCTGCGTCTGGAGCGTGACGAGCACCACCGGCACAAGGACGTCTACGACCACACTCTGATCGTCCTGGAGCAGGCGATGGCACTGGAGGACGACGGTCCCGATCTGACGCTCCGGCTGGCCGCCCTGCTGCACGACATCGGCAAGCCGCGCACCCGGCGCTTCGAGAAGGACGGCCGGGTCTCCTTCCACCACCACGAGGTGGTCGGGGCGAAGATGACCAAGAAGCGCATGACCGCGCTGAAGTACTCCAACGAGCTGGTGAAGGACGTCTCCCGCCTCGTCGAACTCCACCTGCGGTTCCACGGCTACGGCACCGGCGAGTGGACGGACTCCGCGGTCCGCCGCTACGTCCGTGACGCCGGCCCGCTCCTCGACCGCCTCCACAAGCTGACCCGCTCGGACTGCACCACGCGCAACAAGCGCAAGGCGGCGGCACTGTCCCGGGCGTACGACGGGCTGGAGGAGCGGATCGCCCGGCTGCAGGAGCAGGAGGAGCTGGACTCCATCCGCCCCGACCTCGACGGCAACCAGATCATGGAGATCCTGGGCGTGGGCCCCGGTCCGGTCATCGGTCGCGCCTACAAGCACATGCTGGAGATGCGGCTGGAGCACGGGCCGATGGAGCATGACGCGGCCGTCGCGGTGCTCAAGGAGTGGTGGGCCGAGCAGGAGGGCTGAGCCTGTGGAACGGGGTCATGTTTCACGTGAAACATGACCCCGAACCGAACCAAACCGGGAGAGCCGGAGGCAGAACAAGGGGCGGTGTTTCACGTGAAACACCGCCCCTTCCCGCGTCCGCGTTACTTGTTGTAGTCCTGCAGGCAGAGCAGGAAGTCCTTGCCGTCACCGCTCTCGGTGTACGTGTACTGGAAGTCCTTGGCCTCGGCCTCGCACTTGCTCGACGCCAGGGTCTCCGTCATGTACGCGCCCTCGATCTTGGCCAGCACCTTGAACTGAGCCTTCGCGTCACTGCACTCGACGACCTCGAGGTCCGGGTTGTTGTCGTTGGTGCTGCCCCGGTGCATGCAGTCACCGACGGCCGCCGTGTTGGCGTCGTCCCGGCTGGTGATCCAGCCGCCGATGGCAATGCCCGCCACCGCGACGACGATCACGATGTTCTTGATGGTCTTGAAGCTCAGCTTGCGGCCGGACGGCTGCGGCGGAACCGGGGCGTACGGACCCGCGCCCTGCGGCGGGATGCCGGGCTGGCCGGGCTGCTGGGGGTAGCCGCCCTGCGGCGGGTACGGAGCCTGGGGCTGACCCGCGGGCTGGTTCTGCGCGAACGGGTTGCCCTGGGGCGGCGGAGTAGACACTTGGGGGTCCCCCTAAAAACATGGATGAGTGACGCGAACATGTCGCGGGATAAGACCCACGTAAAGTAGCGGTCCCCACTGACAACGCAGTACTCAGGAGTGGCTCTGTGTCATTGATGTGACACTGACTCACGGCCATACCGGGCCATAGCAGCCGCTACCGTCGCGTAGATAACGGCGATCGTGATCACCAGCGGCACGGATCGGCCGTCCGGCGGCAGCATCAGGGCGGCCACGGCGGCCGCACCGACGAAGAAGACGTTGAACAGGACGTCGTAAACGGAGAAGATCCGGCCACGGAAACCGTCGTCCACGGAGGACTGGACGATGGTGTCCGTGGAGATCTTCGCGCCCTGGGTGGTCAGACCGAGAACGAACGCGGCGACCAGCAGGGGCACGGTGGCGAACGGCAGGCCGAGCGCGGGCTCCAGCAGGGCTGCGGCAGCGGCGCACACGACGATCCAGCGACCCGGTCCGAGCCGTCCCGCGGCCCAGGGGGTCACCACCGCCGCCGCGAAGAAGCCGGCGCCCGAGACACCCAACGCGAGCCCCAGCAGGGCGAGTCCGTCGTCCGTGGTCGAGGTGAGCGCGTACCGGCAGAGCATCAGCAGCATGACGAGCAGAGCGCCGTAGCAGAACCGCATCAGGGACATCGCCGCGAGGGCCCAGGCGGCCTCCCGGCGTTGCGGTGCGGCCAGGTGCCTTACGCCCGCCGCGAGTTCGCGCACCGTGCCGGTGATCGCGTCGCCGATCCGCACGCGCACCGCGCTGCGGTCGGGGCCGAGGAGTTCCCGCGCCATGCTCAGCGTCGCCAGGGCCGCGCACAGGTACAGCCCGGCCGCCACGAGCACCACCGCGGCGTCGGAGTCCGCCACCACCAGGCGGACGACGAAGGCGAGGCCGCCGCCCGCGGTGGCCGCCAGCGTTCCGGCGGTCGGGGAGAGGGAGTTGGCGAGGACGAGCCGCTCGGTGTCGACCACGCGCGGCAGGGCGGCGGCCAGGCCGGACAGCACGAAGCGGTTGACGGCGGTGACGCACAGGGCGGAGACGTAGAAGAGCCAGTCCGGTGCCGGACTGAGTATCAGCAGGGCCGTCGCGCAGGCCAGCAGAGCGCGCAGCAGGCTGCCGTGGAGCAGGACCTGGCGGCGCCGCCAGCGGTCGAGCAGGACGCCGGCGAAGGGGCCGACGAGCGAGTACGGGAGCAGCAGTACGGCCATCGCGGAGGCGATCGCGACAGCCGAGGTCTGTCTCTCCGGGGAGAAGACGACGTAGGCGGCGAGCGCGACCTGGTACACACCGTCGGCGCCCTGGGAGAGCAGGCGGACGGCGAGCAGGCGCCGGAAGCCCTGGAAGCGCAGCAGTACGCGCAGGTCACGGACGACGGCCATGGGGACCAGCCTCACATACGGGGAGGGTCCCCGGGTCATGCGACCCGGGGACCCTCACAGCCCTGGCAGGAGCGACTGGTTGTGGCGTGTCAGCGCTCGACCTCACCCTTGATGAACTTCTCGACGTTCTCGCGGGCCTCGTCGTCGAAGTACTGCACGGGCGGGGACTTCATGAAGTAGCTCGACGCCGACAGGATCGGGCCGCCGATGCCGCGGTCCTTGGCGATCTTCGCGGCGCGCAGGGCGTCGATGATGACGCCGGCGGAGTTCGGGGAGTCCCAGACCTCCAGCTTGTACTCCAGGTTCAGCGGGACGTCACCGAAGGCGCGGCCTTCCAGGCGGACGTAGGCCCACTTGCGGTCGTCGAGCCAGGCGACGTAGTCGGACGGGCCGATGTGCACGTTGCCCTCGCCCAGTTCGCGGTCGCGGATCTGGGAGGTGACGGCCTGCGTCTTGGAGATCTTCTTCGACTCGAGGCGGTCGCGCTCGAGCATGTTCTTGAAGTCCATGTTGCCGCCGACGTTCAGCTGCATCGTGCGGTCCAGGACGACGCCCCGGTCCTCGAACAGCTTCGCCATGACACGGTGCGTGATGGTGGCGCCGACCTGCGACTTGATGTCGTCGCCGACGATCGGGACGCCCGCCTCGGTGAACTTGTCGGCCCACTCCTTGGTGCCGGCGATGAAGACCGGGAGGGCGTTGACGAAGGCGACCTTGGCGTCGATGGCGCACTGGGCGTAGAACTTCGCCGCGTCTTCGGAGCCGACGGGCAGGTAGCAGACCAGGACGTCGACCTGCTGGTCCTTGAGGACCTGGACGACGTCGACGGGCTCCTCGGCGGACTCCTCGATGGTCTCGCGGTAGTACCGGCCGAGGCCGTCGAGGGTGTGGCCGCGCTGGACCGTCACGCCGGTGCGGGGCACGTCGCAGATCTTGATGGTGTTGTTCTCGGAGGCGCCGATGGCGTCCGCGAGGTCGAGACCGACCTTCTTGGCGTCCACGTCGAACGCGGCGACGAACTCGACGTCGCGGACGTGGTAGTCGCCGAACTGGACGTGCATCAGGCCCGGCACCTTGGCCGCCGGGTCGGCGTCCTTGTAGTACTCGACTCCCTGCACCAGCGACGCGGCACAGTTGCCCACGCCGACGATGGCTACGCGCACCGAACCCATTCCGGTTGCTCCCTGTGTGTACGAGTGAGGCCCGCGAAGGGCTCTCACGTGGCGGTGTCGTCGGGCGTATCCGGCCTGGGGTCGTCCCCCGGCCGGGGCAGGCCGCCCGACGCTCCAGATGTGGTGTCACGCGAGGCGGGGTCCCCGGAGGCGGGGCCCTTGAGGTCCCGTCCCGCCCGCTCGCTCTCGATGAGCTCGTTCAGCCAGCGCACCTCGCGCTCCACGGACTCCATCCCGTGGCGCTGAAGCTCAAGCGTGTAATCGTCGAGTCGCTCGCGGGTCCGGGCCAGGGAGGCGCGCATCTTCTCCAGGCGCTCCTCCAGCCGGCTGCGGCGGCCTTCCAGTACGCGCATGCGTACATCGCGTGAGGTCTGCCCGAAGAACGCGAAACGGGCGGCGAAGGTCTCGTCCTCGTAGGCGTCGGGCCCGGTCTGCGAGAGCAGCTGCTCGAAATGTTCCTTACCTTCCGCCGTCAACCGGTAGACGATCTTTGCGCGGCGGCCGGTGAGGGGCACGGCCTCGGACTCGTTCCCCGGTTCCTCGATCAACCAGCCGTTGGCGACCAGCGTCTTGAGGCAGGGGTAGAGCGTCCCGTAGCTGAACGCACGGAACACGCCCAGGGACGTGTTGAGGCGTTTGCGCAGCTCGTAGCCGTGCATCGGAGATTCGCGGAGCAGGCCGAGTACGGCGAACTCGAGGATGCCGGAACGCCGGCTCATCGTCGCCTCCTCTCCGCCCGGTGTGCGGGTCTCCGTCCGGTGTATCGCTCCGATGTCTCGGAGCGATGTGTCGAGCTGATGTATCGACTCGATACATCACGACGATAGAACGGCCTTCCGGCTGCGACAAGAGGGGGTGTGGTGAACGGGATCACATCACCGATTCATCGGACGCGAGTTGCCTGATTTGAGGTGAACTTCGGGGCTCGGCAGGTTTTGACGGTGCGTAGTCTGTGCGCCATGCACATCACCGGGAACCGAGTGACGCCCGAGAGCGTCGTGGTCTTCGGTGTAGTACGGGTGCATGCGGGACCGATGAATGCGGAGCCGACCGCATCCGTACTTCGGGGGGACCGGAAACCAGCCGCCGTTTCCAGGCGCGCACGGGTGCGCCTGCCCGAGGAGTAGTCGTTCGATGAGCGAGCACCGTCGCAAACCGCCGCAGCCGCAGGGAGGCGGACGTGCCGCGGCCCGACGCGGCCAGTCCGGCTCGTCCTCCGGCCGCCGAGCGGCACCGCGAGGCGCCACCGGGTCTCCGTCCGACTCCTATGGGTCGGACTCCTACGGCTCGGGGGGTGAGGAGCGTGCGTACGGCGGCCGTGCCGAGGCCCGGCGTGCGGCGCAGCAGAGAAGTGGGGGCGGCCGCCGGAGAGCGGCCGAACCGACGCGGGGCGGCCGGCGTGGCGCAGCCATGGGCGCGGCCGGGGCAGCCGCCGCCGGCCGGGGGCGTGCGGGCGCCGTGTCCGACAAGAAGCGGCTGATCGACTATCCGCGGGCCGGCAAGTACGGCTGGCAGCGCTGGCTGCCGTCCTGGAAGCTCGTCTCCGGCCTGTGCCTCGGCTTCTTCGGCAGCCTGGTGGCCGTGGCGGGCATCGGCTACGCCATGGTGGGCGTCCCCACCGAGGAGAACGCGGCGGCCCGTTCGCAGAACAACGTCTACCTCTGGTCCAACGGCCAGCAGATGGTCGCGACGGGCAGTGGCCAGAACCGGCAGAACGTCACGATCGACCGGATCCCCAAGGCCATGCAGGACGCCGTGATCTCGGCCGAGAACAAGACCTTCTACGAGGACTCGGGCGTCGACCCCATGGGCATCGCGCGGGCCCTGGCGAACATGGCCCGGGGCGGCGACACGCAGGGTGGTTCGACGATCACCCAGCAGTTCGTGAAGAACACGTACCTGAGCCAGGAGCAGACGGTCTCCCGCAAGTTCAAGGAGATGTTCATCTCCATCAAGGTGGGCACGAAGCTCGGCAAGAAGCAGATCCTCCAGGGCTACCTCAACACCTCGTACTACGGGCGGGGCGCCTACGGCATCCAGGCCGCTGCCCAGACGTACTACGGCAAGGACGCCCACAAACTCGAGCCGAGCGAGTGCGCCTTCCTCGCGGCCCTGCTCAAGGGCCCGACGTACTACGACCCGGCGGGCAACGAGAGCCTCGACCCTGCGGCGAACAAGGACGACAACCTCAAGCGGTCCAAGGAGCGCTGGGCCTGGATCCTCGAGCAGATGCACAACGACGACAAGCTCACGGACGCCCAGTACCAGGAAGCGATCAAGGACTACCCCACGCCGCAGGGCCGCAAGGCCACCAAGGGCATGAGCGGCCAGATCAGCTACCTGGTGGACACGGCCAAGAAGTACGTCCTGAACCACTCCAACATCACGGAGCAGCAGTTCGACCAGGGCGGCTACCAGATCAGGACGACCTTCGAGAAGAGCAAGGTCGAGGCCCTGGCCAAGGCCGTCAGGAAGATCGAGAAGGAGAAGCTGGACCCGGAGAAGCGCGAGCGGGACAAGCACGTCCAGTTCGGCGCGGCGTCGGTGAAGCCCAAGGACGGTGCGATCGTCGCGCTCTACGGCGGCGCCGGCTACGAGAACGGCCACTTCAACAACAACGCGGACACCTCGGGTGTCCCCGTCGGTTCGACGTGGAAGCCGTTCGTGCTCGCGGCCGCCATGGAGTACGGGACCTACCGCAGTGACGGTCCGCTCTCGCCGATGAGCAAGTACAACGGCAACGACCGCCTGAAGGTCCTGAACAACGACGGCTCGTACGTCCTGAAGAAGGACAACACGCCGTTCCTGCAGAAGAACGAGAGCCCCCGCCCCTGGGGCTACATCACCCTGCGCAAGGCGATGGAGCAGTCCGTCAACACGCCGTTCGTGCAGCTCGGCATGGACGTGGGGATGAGGAACGTGCGGGATGTGGCCGAGAAGGCCGGAATCCTGGACAGCAGCTTCGCCACGCTCAACCCGTCGTTCGCGCTCGGCACGTCCACCCCCAGCGCGATCCGCATGGCCGATGCCTACGCGACGTTCGCCGCCGCCGGCAAGCAGGCCGCTCCGTACTCGGTGACCAGCGTCAAGTTCAACGGTGAGGAGATCGACGGCTTCGAGAAGCCGAGGATCACGCAGGCGATGCCCGAAAACGTGGCGAACAACGTCACGGACGTCCTGGAGAACGTCATCCAGAACGGTACGGGTAAGAACGCGCTGTCCCTGGGCCGTACGGCGGCCGGCAAGACCGGTACGACGGACGAGAACAAGTCGGCGTGGTTCGTCGGCTACACGCAGCAGCTGTCGACCTCGGTCGCGATGTTCCGTGAGGACCCCAAGAGCGCCAAGCTGCTCTCCATGAACGGCACGGCGGGCGAGGAGTCCATCCACGGTGGTGACGTCCCGACGCTGGTGTGGACCGAGTACATGAAGGCCGCGCTCAAGGGCAAGCCCGACCTCGGCTTCCCCGAGGCCGAGCCGATCGGCGACGTCCAGGACGCGGTGGGTGCCCCGTCGCCGACGCCGACTCCCAGTGAGACGCCGAGTGAGACGCCGAGCGAGACCCCGAGCGAGACGCCCAGCGAGACGCCGACCTCGCCGTCGCCCACGCCCAGCGACACCTGTGGCTTCTTCGGCTGCGACGAGGAGGACAACGGCGGGCAGAACGGCGGCGAGGACCACGGGGGCACGGACGGAGGAGCGAGTAGCGAGCCCACGCCGACCGATACGAACCTGGACGGTGGCAACACCAGAGGCAATGGCAACGGAGGCATCTTCGGAGGCCCCGCCGGATAGCCGACGATCGCCCGGCTTGGGTGTTTCACGTGAAACACGTTGTTTCACGTGAAACAAGGGCCGCCGTACCCCCCGGGTACGGCGGCTCTCGACGTTTTTCCGGACCCGTACGGCAGGATGTGCGACATGCCCAGCGCAGAAACGACGCCAGCGAGCGTCCACGAGCCGGACCCGGTGCGGCCGACCCAGGAGGACGGGGTCGCCGCGGCCGGCAGCGAGCTGATCGGCGGCCCGCTCGGGCGGCGCGCCCTGCTCGGGGCGTCCTGGTGGACTCCCGTCCGGGTGATCGCCCTGGTGGCGATCGGGATGTTCGCCCTCGGCCTGGTCCAGAAGGCGCCCTGCTACAACGGCGCCTGGTTCTTCGGCGCCAGCTCGCAGTACACGCACGCCTGCTACTCGGACATCCCGCACCTCTACCAGGGGCGCGGATTCGCCGACGGGCTCGTGCCGTACTTCGACCGGCTCCCCGGCGACATGCAGTACCTGGAGTACCCGGTGCTGACCGGCGTCTTCATGGAGGTCGCCTCCTGGCTCACGCCCGGCAGCGGCACCATCCAGGACCAGGAGCAGTGGTACTGGATGGTCAACGCCGGGATGCTCATGGTCTGCGCGTCCGTCATCGCCGTCTGCGTGACCCGCACCCACGCCCGGCGTCCCTGGGACGGGCTGCTGGTCGCCCTGGCGCCCGCCTTCGCGCTGACGGCGACGATCAACTGGGATCTGCTGGCGGTCGCTCTGACGGCCGCGGCGATGCTGATGTGGTCCCGCGGCCGCTCGCTGGCCTTCGGCGTCCTGCTGGGGCTCGCCACGGCCGCCAAGCTCTATCCCTTCCTGCTGCTGGGGCCGCTGCTGGTGCTGTGCTGGCGCGCCGGCCGATGGCGCGAGTTCGCCACGGCCGTGGGCGGCGCGGCCGTCGCCTGGATCGTCGTGAACGGGCCGGTGATGCTCTTCGCCTTCGAAGGCTGGTCGAAGTTCTACACGTTCAGCCAGGAGCGGGGCGTCGACTTCGGCTCCTTCTGGCTGATCATGGCCCAGAACTCGGACGACCCGCTCGCCACCGACACCGTCAACACCCTCGCCACGCTGCTGATGCTGGTGTGCTGCGCGGGTGTCGCGGCCCTCGCGCTGACCGCTCCGCGCCGTCCGCGGTTCGCCCAGCTCGCCTTTCTGATCGTCGCGGCGTTCATCCTCACCAACAAGGTCTACTCACCCCAGTACGTGCTGTGGCTGGTGCCCCTGGCCGCCCTCGCCCGGCCCAAGTGGCGGGACTTTTTGATCTGGCAGGCCTGCGAGGTGGCGTACTTCCTGGGGATCTGGCTGTACCTCGCGTACACGACCAGCGGGGACGCCCACAAGGGGCTGCCCACCGACGGCTACCACTGGGCCATCGCCCTGCACCTGCTGGGCACGCTCTACCTCTGCGTGATGGTCGTGCGCGACATCTTCCTGCCGGAGCGCGACCCGGTGCGCCGGTCCGGCGACGACGATCCCTCGGGCGGAGTGCTCGACGGTGCCGAGGACGTCTTCGTGCTGGGACCCGCGGCGCGCTCCCGGCGGCAGGCGGACGCCCGCGCCGCGGGAACGCCCATCGAGTGGGGCAAGCAGGACGCCGCCAGCGGTCCGCTCTGAGCGAACGGCGCCGGACGCCGGCACCGGTCATGCGGAAGGCCGTACAGGGAGACCCTGTACGGCCTTCTCGCTGAACTACGGCGGTCAGCGGTCCACGAGCCGGTCGAACTGCGTGGTGGTGTGCCGCAGATGGGCCACCAGCTCCTCACCGACCTTCGGCTCGGGCGCGTCCGCGGGGACGAACAGGATCGACACCTGCATGTGCGGCGGTTCGGCGAACCAGCGCTGCTTGCCGCCCCAGACGAAGGGAGAGAGGTTCCGGTTCACCGTCGCGAGGCCGGCTCGGGCGACGCCCTTGGCGCGCGGCATGACGCCGTGCAGCGCCTTCGGGGCCTCCAGGCCCACCCCGTGCGACGTTCCGCCCGCCACGACCACCAGGAAGCCGTCGGAGGCCGCCTTCTGCTGCCGGTAGCCGAAACGGTCGCCCTTGGCTACGCGCGTGACGTCGAGGACGGCGCCGCGGTACTCGGTGGCGTCGTGGTCCCCCAGCCACAGGCGCGTGCCGATGCGGGCACGGAACCGGGTCTGCGGGAACTGCTGCTGGAGCCGGACGAGATCCTCGGCCTTGAGGTGGCTGACGAACATCGTGTGCAGCGGCAGCCGGGCCGCGCGGAGCCGGTCCATCCACCCGATGACCTCCTCGACCGCGTCCGAGCCGTCGGTACGGTCCAGGGGCAGGTGGAGCGCGAAACCCTCCAGGCGGACGTTCTCGATCGCGGCGTGCAGCTGGGCCAGGTCCTGCTCACCGATGCCGTGCCGCTTCATCGAGGACATCACCTCGATCACCACACGGGCACCGACGAGGCCGTACACACCGTCTATCGACGAGACCGAGCGGATCACCCGGTCCGGCAGCGGCACCGGCTCCTCGCCGCGCCGGTAGGGCGTCAGCACCAGCAGGTCCCCGCTGAACCAGTCCTTGATCCGGGCGGCTTCGTACGTCGTGCCGACGGCGAGGACGTCCGAGCCCAGCCGCGTGGCCTCCTCCGCCAGCCGCTCGTGCCCAAAACCGTAGCCGTTGCCCTTGCAGACCGGCACGAGGCCGGGGAACTGCTCCTGCACGTGCTTGTGGTGCGCCCGCCAGCGCGCGGTGTCGACGTAGAGCGTGAGCGCCATGGCCGGACCTGGAACCTTTCTCGTGGTTGCCGTGTGTCAGAGGTATAGAAGCACTGAACGGGACATCAACGACGCGACATGTAGATGTCGAGCGCCTTGTGCAGCAGCTTGTTGAGCGGGAAGTCCCACTCGCCGAGGTACTCGGCCGCCTGGCCACCGGTGCCCACCTTGAACTGGATCAGGCCGAAGAGGTGGTCGGTCTCGTCCAGCGAGTCCGAGATGCCGCGCAGGTCGTAGACGGTCGCGCCGAGCGCGTAGGCGTCCCGCAGCATCCGCCACTGCATCGCGTTCGACGGCCGGACCTCGCGGCCGATGTTGTCGGAGGCGCCGTAGGAGTACCAGACGTGTCCGCCGACGATCAGCATCGTCGCCGCCGACAGGTTCACGCCGTTGTGCCGCGCGAAGTACAGCCGCATGCGGTTGGGGTCCTCGGAGTTGAGGGCCGTCCACATGCGCTGGAAGTACGACAGCGGGCGCGGCCGGAAGTGGTCGCGCACGGCCGTGATCTCGTACAGTCGCTGCCATTCCTCGAGGTCCTGGTAGCCGCCCTGGACGACCTCGACGCCGGCCTTCTCGGCCTTCTTGATGTTGCGGCGCCACAGCTGGTTGAAGTTCTTGTGGACCTCTTCCAGGGAACGGTTCGCCAGCGGAACCTGGTAGACGTAGCGCGGCTGGACGTCGCCGAAGCCCGCGCCGCCGTCCTCGCCCTGCTGCCAGCCCATGCGGCGCAGCTTGTCGGCCACCTCGAACGCGCGCGGCTCGATGTGATCGGCCTCGATGTCCCGCAGCCGCTTCACGTCAGGGTTCTGGATGCCCGCCTTGATGGAGGTGGCCTCCCAGCGCCGGATGATCACCGGCGGTCCCATCTTCACCGAGAAGGCACCCTGCTGCTTCAGGTGCGCCAGCATCGGCTCGATCCACTCCTGCAGATTCGGCGCGAACCAGTTGATGACCGGGCCCTCGGGCAGGTACGCGAGGTAGCGCTTGATCTTGGGAAGCTGCCGGTAGAGGACGAGACCCACGCCGACCAGCTCGCCGGTGCGCTCGTCGAACCAGCCGAGGTTCTCGGAGCGCCACTCCGCCTTGACATCAGCCCAGGCCGGGACCTGCATGTGGCTCGCCGACGGCAGGCTCTGGATGTAGGCCAGATGCTGCTCTCGACTGATGGTCCTCAGGGTCAGGCTCATTCGGGGCGCTCCTCGGGCTGGTGTGTCCCCATGGGTTCAGGGGCTCCGGCTCTCGCGCGAAGCCTACTGCGCCGTGGGAGCGCGCCGGTTGGGCGTACGGAACCTGCGCCCCGGCCCTACGACGGCCGGGGCGTCGTCCGCTGTTCGAGAAGGGGTGCTCTGGCGTCAGCCGATGAGGCCGCCGTGCATCATGCCCAGGAAGAAACCGACGCCCGACGCGCCCAGCCCCAGGATCAGGCCGAAGCGCTCACGCGTCGTCTCCGAGACCCACTGGCCGTAGGCGCCCGTGAGAATGCCCACCAGGCCGGCCCAGGAGCTGAGCACGTGCAGGTCGTCGCTGATGATCGCCGTGAGGAACGCGGCGAGGCCCAGCACGAGGGTCACCGCGAGCAGCGTGTCCTGGAGGGGGTGGGGCTTGCCGTCCGTGGCGAAGAGGCCGCCGGCGGCGTTGGGTCGCAATACCTGTGCCATAGGGCACCTCCTGCGAAAGTCGGCGCATCGTAGCGCCATACACACCCGATGTGTACAGATTGGCTGCCCTCGCGACCGGATTTCAACCGGAAGCCACCGTGCGGGTAGTGTGTACCGTCCGCACCGGTGTCTGCCCATGTCACGGCAAGGGCTTCTCCACAGATCCCCTGATTGTCAGTGGTGGCCGATACCGTTGCCTACGCATCACAACCCTCCTGCCACGGAACGACCGTGGCCGCTGAGTCCGAAGGAGGTGGGTTCCACATGCGTCACTACGAGGTGATGGTCATCCTCGACCCCGACGTCGAGGAGCGCGCTGTCTCCCCGCTGATCGAGAACTTCCTCTCTGTCGTCCGTGACGGCGGCGGAAAGGTCGAGAAGGTCGACACCTGGGGTCGTCGTCGTCTCGCGTACGAGATCAAGAAGAAGCCCGAGGGCATCTACTCGGTCATCGACCTGCAGGCCGAGCCTGCGGTCGTCAAGGAGCTCGACCGCCAGATGAACCTGAACGAGTCGGTCCTCCGGACCAAGGTCCTCCGTCCCGAGATGCACTGAGCTTCACGCTCAGCTGATCCCGGGATTCGAGTAGCAAGCAGCCAGAGCAAACCCGCCGAGAGGTTCCCCCATGGCAGGCGAGACCGTCATCACGGTGGTCGGCAATCTTGTCGACGACCCCGAGCTGCGCTTCACCCCCTCCGGTGCGGCCGTCGCGAAGTTCCGTGTCGCGTCCACTCCCCGCACCTTCGACCGCCAGACGAACGAGTGGAAGGACGGCGAGAGCCTGTTCCTGACCTGCTCGGTCTGGCGTCAGGCGGCGGAGAACGTCGCGGAGTCGCTCCAGCGAGGCATGCGCGTCATCGTGCAGGGCCGGCTGAAGCAGCGGTCCTACGAGGACCGTGAGGGTGTCAAGCGCACGGTCTACGAGCTGGACGTCGAGGAAGTCGGCGCCAGCCTGCGCAACGCCACGGCCAAGGTCACCAAGACCAGCGGCCGCGGTGGCCAGGGCGGTTACGGCGGCGGCAGTGGCGGCGGCCAGGGTGGCGGCGGCTGGGGCGGCGGCCCCGGCGGCGGCCAGCAGGGCGGCGGAGCTCCTGCCGATGACCCGTGGGCGACCGGCGCTCCCGCCGGTGGCAGCCAGGGCGGCGGTGGCGGCGGCTGGGGTGGAAACTCCGGCGGCGGCGGTGGCGGCGGCTACTCGGACGAGCCCCCCTTCTAAGGGCGGGTTCGCACCCACACTTCTTGATCCCACAGGAGATACACCATGGCGAAGCCGCCTGTGCGCAAGCCGAAGAAGAAGGTCTGCGCTTTCTGCAAGGACAAGGTCACGTACGTGGACTACAAGGACACGAACATGCTGCGGAAGTTCATTTCCGACCGCGGCAAGATCCGTGCCCGCCGCGTGACCGGCAACTGCACGCAGCACCAGCGTGACGTCGCCACGGCCGTGAAGAACAGCCGTGAGATGGCGCTGCTGCCCTACACGTCCACCGCGCGATAAGGGAAGGGTGACCGACTCATGAAGATCATCCTCACCCACGAGGTCTCCGGCCTCGGCGCCGCTGGCGACGTCGTCGACGTCAAGGACGGCTACGCTCGCAACTACCTGATCCCGCGGAAGTTCGCGATCCGCTGGACCAAGGGTGGCGAGAAGGACGTCGAGCAGATCCGTCGTGCTCGCAAGATCCACGAGATCCAGACCATCGAGCAGGCCAACCAGGTGAAGGCCCAGCTCGAGGGCGTCAAGGTCCGTCTGGCCGTCCGCTCGGGCGACGCCGGTCGTCTCTTCGGTTCCGTCACCCCGGCCGACATCGCGTCCGCGATCAAGGCTTCCGGTGGCCCCGAGGTCGACAAGCGCCGCATCGAGCTGGGCTCGCCGATCAAGACGCTGGGCGCTCACGAGACGTCCGTGCGTCTGCACCCCGAGGTTGCCGCCAAGGTCAACGTCGAGGTCGTCGCGGCCTGAGTGCCGCGCTCGCTGAAGCAGTGAGCGATGGGGTCGTGCCCTGCGGGGCGCGACCCCATCGTCGTGTCTGGCGTGGGATTCCGTCTCCGGACGGCGGAACCGGTTTCACGTGAAACGGTCCGGTCTGGGGAGCGTCCCTGTTTCACGTGAAACCGTCGATGTTTCACGTGAAACGGTCAGCGGGTCGCGCCCGTCACGATCCAGCGCCCCGAGCGGCTGCGGAGCCACAGGGTCAGCATCCGCACGGTCATCATCAGCGTCATGGTGGCCCACAGCGCGGTGAGCCCGCCGCCCAGCACCGGCACCAGCAGAGCTGCCGGGGTGAACACCGCGAGAGTGAGCAGCATCGCCCAGGCGAGATAGGGGCCGTCGCCGGCACCCATCAGCACGCCGTCCAGCACGAAGACGATGCCGGAGATCGGCTGGGCGAGGGCGACGATGGCCAGGGCAGGCAGGGCCACGTCCTTGACCGCGGGGTCGCTGCTGAACAGGGGCAGGAACACCGGGCGGGTGATGACCACCAGGATGCCGAGGACGACCCCGACGGCGACGCCCCACTCGACCATCCGACGGCAGGCGTCACGGGCGCCCTGGGCGTCACCGGCTCCGAGGTAGCGGCCGATGATGGCCTGCCCCGCGATGGCGATGGCGTCGAGGGCGAAGGCGAGCAGACTCCACAGGGACAGGATGATCTGGTGGGCCGCGATGTCGGCGTCTCCGAGCCGGGCGGCGACCGCCGTGGCGATCATCAGGATCGCCCTCAGGGAGAGGGTGCGCACGAGCAAGGGCACACCCGCCTGCGCGGATGCTCTGATCCCTGCGGCGTCCGGACGCAGCGAGGCACCATGCTTGCGGGCGCCCCGCAGGACCACCACGAGGTAGACGGCGGCCATGCCGCACTGCGCTATGACCGTGCCCCAGGCGGAGCCGGCGATCCCCAGGTCGGCTCCGTAGACGAGCCCGGCGTTGAGGGCGCCGTTCGCGACGAATCCGGCGATGGCGACGTAGAGCGGGGTCTTTGTGTCCTGCAGGCCGCGCAGGACGCCGGTCGCGGCGAGGACGACGAGCATGGCGGGGATGCCGAGCACGGAGATGCGCAGGTAGGTGGTGGCGTAGGGGGCTGCCGCCTCCGACGCCCCGAAGAGATCCACGAGGTGGGGTGCCGTGGGCAGGGCGGCGGCCACGACGGCGGCGCCGAGGAGCAGCGCCAGCCAGATGCCGTCCATGCCCTGACGGATGGCGGCCTGGAGATCACCCGCGCCGACGCGGCGGGCGACCGCCGCCGTGGTGGCGTAGGCGAGGAAGACGAAGACGCTGACGGCGGTCATCAGCAGGGCCGAGGCGACACCGAGACCGGCGAGCTGGGCCGTGCCCAGATGGCCGACGATGGCGGTGTCGGCCAGCAGGAAGAGGGGCTCGGCGACGAGTGCGCCGAAGGCCGGCACGGCCAGCGCGACGATCTCACGGTCGTGCTGTCTCCGGCCGTCTCGACGGCGCGCGGGGGCCTGTGTCATGTGCACCAATCTAATCGTCCACAGGTAAGAGATGCAAAGCTTTTGTGACCCTTACTTTTCGTTCCGGGGTGCGCACTGCTGTGCACCTTTCGAAGCGATCTTGCGCCGCTTGGTGAAGTTTTTCTTCTGCACAGCCGGTGGATGGCAAAGGTGCAGGTCAGAGAGGTTTGGTTAGGTAGGGGTGCTGCTTGTTCACAGGCCTGTCCACCGGGTCGTGCACAGGTTTGGCCGAGTTCTCCACAGCATCTGGGCCGTCGTCCACATGGCCTGTGGATAACCAGATTGGCTGACGGTGCCGAGAGGCCTACCGTGGTCCGGCGCCCGCTCCGTCCGCCGGTTTTCGAAACGCCACAAAACCGGCGCCAGCCAACCGGAGTTGGGCCTCTCATTTGTCAGTGCCGTGCCGTAGAACAGAGAGGCACGGCGAGGTCTGCTGCGGCGGACGGGAGGAGGTGGCTCGGTGAGCATTTCCGAGCCCTTGGACGACCCGTGGGCCGACAGCGGGCCCAGTGATCGTCTGCCCTCCTCCCGCCGCCGGGGCGACGGCGCCCGGGCCCGCGAGGAACAGCACGAGCGCGGTCCGGACAACGGGGTGTGGGACGGCGGCTCGGGCACGTCGTTCGAGCGGGTGCCCCCGCAGGACATCGAGGCCGAGCAGTCCGTCCTCGGCGGCATGCTGCTGTCCAAGGACGCCATCGCCGACGTCGTCGAGATCCTCAAGGGCCACGACTTCTACAAGCCGGCGCACGAGACGATCTACCAGGCCGTCCTCGACGTCTACGCCAAGGGCGAGCCGGCCGACCCGATCACGATCGCGGCCGAGCTCACCAAACGCGGAGAGATCAACAAGGTCGGCGGGGCCTCCTATCTGCACACCCTCGTCCAGACGGTGCCCACGGCGGCCAACGCGGCCTACTACGCGGAGATCGTCCACGAGCGTGCGGTCCTGCGCCGCCTGGTCGAGGCGGGCACGCGGATCACGCAGATGGGATACGCGGCCGACGACGACGTGGACGAGATCGTCAACCGCGCCCAGGCTGAGATCTACGCCGTCACCGAGCAGCGCACCAGTGAGGACTACCTGCCGCTCGGCGACATCATGGAGGGCGCTCTCGACGAGATCGAGGCGATCGGCTCGCGCAGCGGCGAGATGACCGGCGTGCCCACGGGATTCACGGACTTCGACTCGCTCACCAACGGCCTGCACCCCGGCCAGATGATCGTCATCGCCGCACGTCCCGCCATGGGTAAGTCGACGCTCGCGCTCGACTTCGCCCGTGCGGCCTCGATCAAGAACAACCTGCCGAGCGTGATCTTCTCCCTCGAGATGGGGCGCAACGAGATCGCGATGCGTCTGCTGTCCGCCGAGGCCCGGGTCGCCCTGCACCACATGCGCTCCGGCACGATGACCGACGACGACTGGACGCGTCTGGCCCGGCGGATGCCGGACGTCTCCGCCGCTCCGCTCTACATCGACGACTCCCCGAACCTGTCGATGATGGAGATCCGCGCGAAGTGCCGTCGCCTCAAGCAGCGCAACGACCTGCGGCTGGTCGTCATCGACTACCTCCAGCTGATGCAGTCCGGCGGGTCCAAGCGGGCGGAGAGCCGTCAGCAAGAGGTCTCGGACATGTCCCGTAACCTCAAGCTGCTCGCCAAGGAACTGGAGATCCCCGTCATCGCGCTCTCCCAGCTGAACCGTGGCCCCGAGCAGCGCACGGACAAGAAGCCGATGGTCTCCGACCTGCGTGAGTCCGGTTCCATCGAGCAGGACGCCGATATGGTCATCCTGCTGCACCGCGAGGACGCCTACGAGAAGGAGTCGCCCCGCGCGGGCGAGGCGGACCTGATCGTGGCCAAGCACCGAAACGGCCCGACCGCGACGATCACCGTCGCCTTCCAGGGCCACTACTCGCGGTTCGTGGACATGGCGCAGACCTGATCCACGCCGCGCGGTGACAAGACGCGCGGTAAAAGAAGTCGACTCCTGCGACCGGGCCGGATGGACTGGGCCCATGACGACACCTCAGGAAGAGCTGCTTCCCGCCACGCGGCGCGCACTGCTGCACCGGATCGCCGTGGCACAGGCTGAGGGACGGGCGCCGTCGTTGGTCGCGGCCGTGGTCCGGGACGGCCGGGTGGTGTGGCACGGGGCCCGGACATCGGTGGAGGGGCACGGGCCCGATCACACCGTGCAGTACCGGATCGGCTCGATCACCAAGACCTTCACCGCCGTCCTCGTGATGCGGCTGCGCGACGAAGGACTGCTCGGGCTCGGGGATCCGCTGGAGAAGCATCTGCCGGGTACGGGCGCGGGGGAGGCCACGATCGCCGAACTGCTCGCGCACACGAGCGGGTTGGCGGCCGAGACGCCCGAGCCCTGGTGGGAACGCACCCCGGGATCCCTGCGGCCGGAGTTGTCCGACGTCCTCGGCGAGCAGCCCTTTGTGCACCCCGTCGGCCGGCGGCACCACTACTCCAATCCCGGTTACACGCTGCTGGGCGCGCTCGTGGAGGAACTGCGCGGGACCTCATGGGAGGAGGCACTACGGCGCGAAGTGCTCGAACCCCTGGGGCTGGACCGGACGAGCGTACGGCCGAGTACCCCGCATGCGGGCGGATGGGCGGTGCACCCCTGGGCCGACGTGCTGCTGCCCGAGCCCGCCGAGGACCTCGGCCGCATGGCACCCGCGGGGCAACTCTGGTCGACCACCGCGGACCTGGCCCGGTTCGCGGCCTTCCTCGTGCGGGGCGACGAGCGGGTGCTGAGCCCCGAGTCCCTGCTGGAGATGCGCACCCCGGCGGCGCCCGCGGAGGCCGTGGACGTCATGTCCGGCGACGCCTACGGCCTCGGCCTGCAGATCCAGCACCGCCACGGCCGCCTGCTCGTGGGGCACAGCGGATCCCTGCCGGGCTTCCTGGCGAACGTCAGCATCAGCGTGGAGGACGACGTGGCGGCGGTCGTCCTGGCCAACTGCACCTCGGGTCCCTTGGTGTCGGCGGTCGCCGCCGACCTTGTCCGCATCGTCGCCGAGGCGGAGCCGCGCGTTCCCGCTCCGTGGGCCCCCATGCGTGAGGTGGAGCCGGCGGTGCTGAAGCTGGCGGGACAGTGGTACTGGGGGACGTACGCCTTCGCCTTGCGGCTCACGGCCGACGGGCTCGTCTCCTTGGAGCCGCTGTCCGGCAACGGGCGCCGCTCGCGCTTCCGCCCGAACGGGGATGGCACCTGGACCGGCCTGGAGGGCTACTACGCCGGAGAGCTGCTCAAGGCCGTACGGAGGCCGGACGGATCCGTGAGCCATCTGGACCTCGGTTCGTTCGTGTTCACGCGGCAGCCGTACGACGAGACGGCTCCGGTGCCCGGAGGGGTCGACCCCGAGGGCTGGCGCGGGATCGGCTGAGCGGAAGGCAGACGGAGGCGCCCGTGTTTCACGTGAAACACGGGCGCCTCCGTCTATCGGTCAGAGCTGGAGCTTGAAGCCCGTGTGGGAGGCCGTGAAGCCGAGCCGCTCGTAGAAGCGGTGGGCGTCGGTGCGGGACTTGTCGGAGGTCAGCTGGACCAGCTGACAGCCCGCCTCACGGGACTCGCCGATGGCCCACTCGATGAGCCGGGACCCCAGACCGCTGCCGCGCTCCTCGGCGTGGACGCGCACGCCTTCGATGATCGACCTGATCGCGCCGCGCCGGGACAGCCCGGGGATGATCGTGAGCTGGAGCGTGCCGACGACGCGGCCCTCGCGGACCGCCACGACCAGGCGCTGGTTCGGGTCGGTGCTGAGCCGCTCGAGCGCGGTCAGGTACGGGGTGAGGTCGTCCGGTGACTCGCGCTGTGCGCCCAGCGGGTCGTCCGCCAGCAGGTCGACGATCGCCGGGACGTCACCGGCGACGGCGGTGCGTATTTCAAGATCTCCCATGGGTGCACCGTACGCAGGTCGGCACCGGGGTGGCTTATGCGGGCACCGGGGCCTTCAGCGTCTCGACGACCTGGACCAGCGGGGCCAGTTCGGGGTTTTTCGCCGCCTCGTCGAGGGCTTCGCGCAGGGCGGCGTCATTGGTCGGCCGCGCCTCTTCCAGCAGCTTCAGGCCCGCCTCGGTGACGTTCGTGTAGATGCCCCGGCGGTCGGTGGGGCACAGGTAGCGCTCCAGGAGCCCACGGTCCTCCAGACGGGTCACCAGGCGTGTGGTGGCGCTCTGACTGAGGACGACCGCGTCGGCGACCTGCTTCATCTGCAGATGGCCGCCGTCGCCGTCGTGCTGTCGGCTGAGCACGTCCAGCAGGGAGTACTCGCGCGCGCTGAGGTCGTGCTTCGCCTGCAGGGCGCGCTCGATGTGGGCCTCGATCCTCCCGTGCAGCAGGGAGAGGGCGCACCAGCCCTGGGCGAGGGCGGTGAGCGCGGGGTCCGTCGCTGTCATTGGGGTTCCTCCGTCCCGGAGCCGCTGACATCCAGGATAGAGCACCGGCGCAATATAGGGCGGTTGCACTTAGCCCGCGTGTGCAACTATTGTGGACGCACGCAAAGCGCTCCTGCAATCGTTTGGGAAGGTTACCCCTCCATGCCTCTCGCGCTTCTGGCCCTCGCGATCGGGGCCTTCGGGATCGGAACGACAGAGTTCGTGATCATGGGCTTGCTGCCCGAGGTCGCGGGCGACTACGGGGTCTCCATCCCCACCGCCGGATACCTGGTCACCGGCTACGCGCTCGGCGTCATGTTCGGCGCCCCGCTGATGACCGTCCTCGGCACCAAGATCTCCCGCAAGCGGATGCTGATGCTGCTGATGGGCCTGTTCGTCATCGGCAACCTGCTCTCGGCGCTCGCCCCCGGCTTCGGCGTCATGCTGATCGGCCGGATCGTCGCCTCGCTGGCCCATGGCGCCTTCTTCGGCATCGGCTCGGTCGTCGCCGCCGATCTGGTCGCCCCGGACAAGAAGGCCGGAGCCATCGCCATGATGTTCACCGGCCTGACCGTCGCCAACGTCGTCGGCGTCCCGCTCGGCACGCTCGTGGGGCAGTCCGTCGGCTGGCGGGTCACCTTCGGCATCGTCGCCGCCCTCGGTGTCATCGGCCTGCTCGGCATCGCCCGGCTCGTCCCCGACATGCCCAAGCCGGAGGGTGTGCGCCTGCGACACGAGCTGGCCGCCTTCAAGAACGTTCAGGTGCTGCTCGCGATGGCGATGACCGTCCTCGGCTTCGGCGGTGTCTTCGCCGCCATCACCTACATCGCGCCGATGATGACCCACGTCGCCGGCTTCGCCGACGGCTCGGTGACCTGGCTGCTGGTCCTGTTCGGCCTCGGCATGGTCGGCGGCAACCTCGTCGGCGGCAGGTTCGCCGACCGCGCCCTGATGCCCATGCTGTACGTCTCCCTGGGTGCCCTGGCCGTCGTCCTGGCGTTGTTCACGCTCACCGCGCACGACAAGGTCCTGTCGGCCGTCACGATCGCGCTGATCGGCGCCCTGGGCTTCGCCACCGTCCCCCCGCTCCAGAAGCGGGTCCTCGACCAGGCGCACGGCGCCCCGACCCTGGCCTCCGCGGTGAACATCGGCGCCTTCAACCTCGGCAACGCCCTGTCCGCCTGGCTCGGCGGCCTGGTGATCGCGGCGGGCCTCGGCTACACCGCCCCCAACTGGGTGGGTGCCGCCCTCGCCGCCGGTGCCCTGCTCCTGGCCGTCCTCTCGGCCGCCCTGGAGCGCCGCGCCGGTGTGCCCAGCACGGTCATCACCGGGCCGGCTCCCGCCGAGCAGCGGGCCGCCGTCCACCACTGAGCGGCCGGACCACTCCGACCCGTCCCACCCGCACAACCTCCAGGAGAACCACCCCCATGAGCACCACCACCGCTGTCGCCCCGCTGACCACCCAGGACGCCGACGCCCTTGTCGCCGCCGCGAGCCGTGCCGCCGAAGCCGCGGGCGTCACCGTCAGTGTCACCGTCCTGGACGCGGGCGGGCACCTGCTCGCCTTCCGGCGGGACGACCGCGCCGTGCTGATCTCCGGCGAGACCAGCACCCGCAAGGCCTACACGGCGCTCCAGCTGAACGCGCCCACCGCCGACCTCGTCGACGCCGTACAGCCCGGAGGCCTCTTCCACACCCTGCCCACCGCGCTCGACCGGCCGCTGCTGTTCATCGCCGGCGGTGTGCCGGTGCACCGCGACGGCCGCCTCATCGGCGCGATCGGCGTCGGTGGCGGAGCCCCCGAGCAGGACCACGCCTTCGCCACGGCCGCCGTGGAAGCCCTCGCCTGACCGCCAGGGTCCTCGGATAGCGACGCCGGTTCCCCGATGCCCGGGGAGCCGGCGTTCGGCGTGTCCAGGCCCGTCAGCCCGCCGCGACCGTGACCGGAGCGAAGCGCCGGCTCCAGTCTCCGGGCAGCTCGGTGAGGCCGTACGTCATCACCGAGTTGAAGGCGACGGATGCCAGACCGCGCTCCTTCACCCAGGTGAGCAACTCCTCGTGTCGCACGTCGATGTCGGTGCGCAACGGGCGGTCGGTGCGGGCCGCGAGAGACGCGATGAGAGCTTGGGCCACGACCGTGTCCCGGGCGATGAGCGGACCGACGACGTGTGTCGCCATGTTGGGCCAGGCGGCCGCGTAGCCGACGATCCGCCCGTCCTCCTCGGCCACGCGCAATTGGTCGGCGAAGGCGGGCAGTCGGGTGACGATGTGGGTGCGGTCGGTCCCGAAGACCTGCTCGTCGAGCCGGAGGATCGCCGGGAGGTCCTCGGCGGTCGCCGCACGGGTGGCGACCGCCGGCTCCGGTCCACCGGGGGTGAAGCGCCCCACCACCATCTCCGCCCGTCCGGTGGCCTTGAAGCCGAGTTCCTCGTAGAGCGGGCGGCCGTTCGGCGTCGCGTGCAGGGTGAGAGGCGTGGTGCCCATCGCTGAGATGACGTGGCGCATCAGCCGGCGTCCGACGCCCTGCCGGGCGTGCCGTCCGGCGACCAGGACCATGCCGATCGCGGCGAGGGCGGGGCGTTCGTGCGGTCCGTACTCGGTGACGACGCAGGCGCTGACCAGGCCGCCATCGGGGTCGTCGATGCCCCAACCCTTCCCGGAGGTGAGGAGGAAGCCCCACTTGTGCTCCTCCCGTGGCCACCCCCGGTCCTCGGACAAATCGGCGCAGGCGGCGAGATCGCGCAGCGTCAGACGGCGGATGGGCAGAGCGGCAAGGGAAGGAGTCGACACGCAGGTCAGGCTGTCCGACAGGAGCCCTCGGCGTCCACCTGTTTCGGCGGAGTCATACGAGCTTTTGGCCAGTTGCAGTCGCGTGCGGAGCGCGTGTACGCGAAGTTGCTGTTTCACGTGAAACACGTAAGAACAGCAGGTGACCGATGGGGAGGGGCAATGCGTCCATTCCGCGCGCCAGTTGCTCCCTCGATGATTCGCGTCCTGCCCTCATTCGTGACGGGGGCAGGGGGGACTTGTGTGCACAGCGGCTGCCGGTAGGGTCGACTCCGGTTCGCGTCAGGGACGGGTGACCCGTTTCGTGTGGACCGAGTGTAGGCAATGCAGCTTAAAGGGACGGAGAGATCGAAAACCCGCGTTTCCGGTTAATGCGACGAGAACCGCCCAGGCGAGTGGGAAGCTCGAAGAGAGTACTGCGGGCAATGTCACACTCTCGCCTTACTTGTCCGTACGGCGCCGGATCAGGGGTTGAATGTGGCCGCATTGGCCGCGACAGGGATGGGAACACGGCCCGTCCACGGGGGAAGCAGGCACCTTCCCACGGGGAAGTGCGCAGACCGACCGAAAGATGCTCGAGGCGAGGCACACCATGGACGCTCCGACCACCACGTCGGCCGACAACGGCACTTCTGGCGGCGGGGGCGAATGGTTCACGCCCCGGAAGAAGCCGCAGCCTGTCAGCGAGCCCGGCCCGGCGGAACGGCCCGCTCCCGCGGGAGGACGCCGCCCGGCGGCGATACGCCCCGTCGGCCGGCCCACGGCCCCGTCGACGGGTCCCGCGCCCACGACGCTCACCCCGGCACCCTTCGCCTCGAGTGTGGCACCTCCCGCCGCCTCACGTGTCCCTGCCCAGCGGCCCGCACCGGCGCCGTCGCCCTCCGCTCCCGAGGCGTCCCCGGACGCCCTCCTCGTCCGCCGTGCCATGGCCGAGGTCACCCCCGTGGCCGACAAGGTCACCTCGTACTTCTACGCCCTGCTCTTCGTCCGCCATCCCGATCTGCGGTCACTGTTCCCCGCGTCGATGGACACCCAACGGGACCGGCTGCTCCGGGCGCTGCTCACGGCCGCCGAGCACATCGACAACACCGACGTCCTCGTCGACTACCTCCAGAATCTCGGCCGGGGGCACCGCAAGTACGGCACCCGGCCCGAGCACTACCCGGCCGTCGGCGAGTGCCTCATCGGCGCGCTGAGCAAGTACGCCGCGGGGGTCTGGAACGAGGAGATGGAGGCCGCCTGGGTCCGGACCTACACCACCATCTCGCAGATCATGATCGACGCCGCGGCCGCCGACGAACTGCGGGCACCGGCCTGGTGGTACGCCGAGGTCGTCACCCACGAGCTCAGAACCCCGGACGTGGCGGTCGTCACCGTCCGGCCCGACCAGCCGTATCCGTTCCTCGCGGGGCAGTACACCAGCGTGGAGACCCCCTGGTGGCCGCGGATCTGGCGGCACTACTCCTTCGCCTCGGCGCCGCGCTCCGACGGTCTGCTGTCGTTCCACGTGAAGGCCGTTCCGGCCGGCTGGGTCTCCAACGCCCTGGTGCACCGCGCCCGCCCCGGTGACATCATCCGGCTGGGCCCGCCCGCCGGTTCCATGACCGTGGACCACACCACCGACAGCGGGCTGCTCTGCCTGGGCGGCGGCACCGGCATCGCCCCCATCAAGGCGCTGGTCGAGGACGTCGCCGAGCACGGGGAGCGCCGCCCGGTCGAGGTCTTCTACGGCGCCCGCACCGACCACGACCTGTACGACATCGACACGATGCTCCGCCTCCAGCAGACGCACCCCTGGCTCTCGGTCCGCGCGATCATCGACCAGCAGGCGCACCAGCAGCTCCCGGACGCCGTACGCGCCTACGGGCCGT
Source organism: Streptomyces sp. NPDC094143 (assembly GCF_040303825.1). Classification (NCBI taxonomy): domain Bacteria; kingdom Bacillati; phylum Actinomycetota; class Actinomycetes; order Kitasatosporales; family Streptomycetaceae; genus Streptomyces; species Streptomyces sp. NPDC094143. Next base: position 186,213 of record NZ_JBEOTZ010000002.1, on the reverse strand, counting down.
GGAACGAGTACGACGCCTACCTGTCGGGCCCGCCGGGGATGATCCGCAGAGGTGTGGACACCCTGAGGGACATCGGCATCCCGTCGGACCGCATACGGCACGACTCCATCGAGGAACTGGTCTCCGCCGGGAACTGATCCGCCGCGCCTCAGCCCAGGTCAGGCGCGTGCATGGCCCGTACGCCCTCGATGTTGCCGTCGAGGTAGTGCCGCAGCGACAGCGGAACGAGATGCACGGAGGCGATGCCGATCCGGGTGAACGGCACGCGCACGATCTCGTACGTGCCGATGGGTTCGTCGACCTCGGGGCCGTGGCGGAGGGAGGTGTCCATGGACTCCAGCCGGCAGACGAAGAAGTGCTGCACCTTCACACCTGCCGCGCCACCGTCCTCCCCGATGTGCTCCACGGTGTCCACGAAGCAGGGCACCACATCGGCGATCTTCGCGCCCAGTTCCTCGTACACCTCCCGGTGGAGGGCGTGGACGACGGTCGGATCGTCAGGCTCGACCCCGCCGCCGGGCGTCACCCAGTAGGGATCGAGGCCCGGCTTGGTGCGCTTGATCAGGATCAGGTCGTCACCGTCCAGGAGGACGGCGCGGGCGGTGCGCTTGACCACGGGTCGGACGGTCATGGGGGAAATGTGGCCCGGTTGGTTCCACGTGAAACATCGCGACATGTCACCGGCCGGGTGCTCCGGGTGAAGGGCCTTCCCGAGCGGCCCGGGGCCCCGTGAACCCCCCCCTCACGAGTCCCGGTCGGCCGGCCTTCGTGATCCCGCCGCCTCGCTTGCCAGGGGCTCAGCACCACTCGCTCGCCGCCCGCTGCAACCAGTCGTGTGCCCGCGCGATGTGCGGCATGGCCATGGTCCCGGTCCGGACGACCAGGAAGTATGTCCGCAGGGGCGGCACCGCCGGCTCGTGCAGCGCGACGACATCGCCCCGCTCCAGCGCCTCCGCACACAGATACCGCGGCAGCACCGCCAGTCCCGCCCCCGCGATCACGCAGGCGAGGACCGCGCGCAGGTCGGGGACGACGACCGTGCCCGGGGCGGCCGGGCGTGAGTCGAAGACGGAGGCCCAGTAGCGTGAGACGAAGGGCAGCGACTCGTGTACCTCCACCACGGGCACCTGCTCCAGGGACGGCTCCGGCTTGCGGTCCGGCTCTCCGGCGCCGATCTGCTCGGCCCAGCGCGGGGCGGCGACCAGGACGTGCTCCTCGTCGCAGAGCGCAGTCGCCGTGAGCAGGGCGCCCCGCGGGCGGGCCGTACTGATGGCCAGATCATGATGCCCGGCGGAAAGCCCTTCCAGGATCTCCTCGGCGTTCCCGAAGGAGGCGCGCAGCGCGAAGCCCTGCCCGTCCTCGCCGGTGAGCTCGGTGAGCGCGGGCAGGGCTCGTTCGGCGGTGAACTCCAAGGGCCCCGCGAGGTGCAGCGTCCGTAAGGAGGAGTCGTCGTGGAGGCCGCTCTCGGTGATCTCCACCAGGGCGTCGAGATGCGGTGCGGCCTTGTGGGCGAGCTCGTCGCCGATGCTGGTCGGGGTCACGCCGCGGGCCTGCCGCAGGAACAGGGGGCGACCCAGCTGCCGTTCCAGGGTCCTGATCTGCGAGGTGACGGCCGGCTGGGACAGACCGAGCAGGGCGGCGGCGCGAGTGAAGGAGCCGGCCCGGTGCACGGTCACGAAGGTCCGCAGCAAGGCCAGGTCCACTGGCACTCTCCCCTCGTCGGCCCCGCTCCCGGCCCCCCGGCCGCGCCCAACTATAAATAAGTCGATAGGTCTCTGTCGCTACTGTGATTGGACACTGACAGAGAGTCAACTAGCCTTGGTCAGGCGGTTCTTGCGCGCGGAACCGGAGGGCGGTCCGAGCCACGAGGGGGGAGGCTCGGACCGTCCGCGGGGAGGTCAGACGGCCGACGCGTCCAGGGCACGCAGAAGGTCCGCGACCAGGTCGTCCGGATCCTCGGCCCCGACGGACAGACGGATGAAGCCCTCCGGAACGGCGTCCCCGCCCCAGCGCCCGCGCCGTTCGGCCGTGGACCGCACACCGCCGAAGCTCGTCGCGTCGTCCACGAGCCGCAGGGCGTCGAGGAAACGGTCGGCACGCGCGCGCGTGGGCAGCGTGAACGACACCACGCAGCCGAAGCGCCGCATCTGCTGCGCGGCGATCTTGTGCGAGGGGTCCTCGGGGAGCCCGGGGTAGCGCAGCCCGGTCACCTCGGGCCGTGCGCGCAGCGCCTCGGCGACCGTCAGAGCCGTCGCGCACTGCCGGTCGACGCGCATCTGGAGCGTCGCGATCGAACGGTGGGCCAGCCAGGCCTCCATGGGCCCGGGGATCGCGCCGACGATCTTGCGCCAGCGGCGTACGGCGGCCATGGCCCCGGAGTCACGGCCCACGACATAGCCGAGGAGGATGTCGCCGTGGCCGGTGAGCTGCTTGGTGCCGCTGGCCACCGCGAAGTCGGCGCCGAGGTCCAGCGGGCGCTGACCGAGCGGGGTCGCGAGCGTGTTGTCGACGGCGACCAGCGCTCCACGCGCGTGTGCCGCCTCGGCGAGCCGCCTGATGTCGCACACGTCGAGCCCCGGGTTCGAGGGGGTCTCGATCCACAGCAGCTTCGCGCCGTCCAGCACGTCCAGCTGGGCGTCGCCCCCGGTCGGCGCGGTCCGCACCTCGATGCCGTAGGCCTCCAGCTGGGCGCGGACCAGCGGCAGTGCCTGGTAGCCGTCGTCGGGCAGGACGCACGCGTCACCGGCGCGCAGCTGGGAGAAGAGCACCGCCGAGATCGCGGCCATGCCCGAGGCGAAGACGAGCGTCTCGGCATCGTCCGCGCCGGGCGCCTCCAGCTCGCCGATGGCGCGCTCCAGCAGCGTCCAGGTCGGGTTCTCGTCCCGGCCGTAGGTGTAGGGGCCGGTCGGGTCGCCCGGCAGATGGAAGTGGGCGGCGAACACGGGCCCGGGCAGGGTGGGCTCGTGCTTGACCGCCTCGGGCAGTCCCGCCCGCACCGCGCGCGTGCCGTCACCGGGGGCCGCGGCCGTCCGCCTCGTGTCTCCCGTCGTTCCGCCCTGGTCACCCGTCACGGAATCACTCATGCCGCCCGTCCCTCCATGTCCTCGCGCACCGCGGCGAGCAGACCGGTGCTCGCCGCCTCCACCATCTCAAGACACTCCTGGAAGCCCTCCGGACCCCCGTAGTACGGGTCCGGCACGTCGAGGTCGTCACCGGCGGCGGGGTCGTACGAGCGCAGCAGCTTCACTTTGCGCGCGTCCTGCTCCGTGGGCGCCAGCCGGCGCAGGGCCCCGAGGTGGCCGGAATCGAGCGCGATCACCAGGTCCAGGCGGGAGAACCACGACGGCTGGAACTGCCGGGCCGTGTGGTTCGTGGGGTAGCCGTTCTCGGCCAGGACGGCCACCGTGCGCGGATCGGCGCCGTCGCCCTCGTGCCAGCCGCCCGTGCCGGCGCTGTCCACCTCCACCAGGCCGTCGAGCCCGGCCCCGGCGACCCGCGCGCGGAAGACGACCTCGGCCATCGGGGAGCGGCAGATGTTGCCCGTGCAGACGAAACAGACGCGGTACGTCATGGTGGCTCAGTCCTCGTCGGGCAGGACGACGTGCAGCGCCCAGGAGACGACCGAGATGATCAGGCCGCCCAGGACGGCCGTCCAGAAGCCCTCCACGTGGAAACTCAGGTCGAGCTTGCCGGCCAGCCACGAGGTGAGCAGCAGCATCAGCGCGTTGACGACCAGGGTGAACAGGCCCAGCGTCAGGATCAGCAGGGGCAGGCTGAGGAGCTTGACAACCGGCTTGACCAGGAAGTTCACCAGGCCGAAGAGCAGCGCGACGACGATCAGGGTGCCGACCTTCTTGCCCGTGCTGTCACCGGTCAGAGTGATCTTGTCGAGCAGCCATACGGCGACTGCCAGGGCACCCGCGTTCGCGATCGTCTTGACTAGGAAATTCATCATGTGTCTGATCGTGGCAGACCTGATCGGACAAGGGCACAAGAGGCAGGGGCGGACAAGGCGATGAAGGCATTCCGGCTGGATGAACTGGAGGCGGAGCGCGCCGCCAACGACGGCGCCTACCTGCAGTTTCTGCGGGAGCGGAACATGTCGGTCGGCCTGTACGCCCTGGACGCGGGCGAGCAGGATCCACAGAAGCCGCACGATCAGGACGAGGTCTACTTCGTCGTGAGCGGCCGGGCGGCGATCACCGTGGGCATGGAGACGACCCAGGTGGCACGCGGCAGCGTGATCTATGTGCCGGCCGGTGTCGCACACAAGTTCCACCACATCACCGAGGACCTGCGGGTCATGGTGGTGTTCTCTCCGCCGGAGAGCTGAGGGGCCGCCCCCGGGTTCCCTAGGGGATCGGTCAGGGGAGGACAAGGGGTGCGAGGCCCCCGTGGCACCCCGCCCCGGACCTAGCATCGAGTGCAGAACATCAAGGACCGACAGGACCCGGCACTCGAACGTGCGGAGAGGTAAGGACGAGGGCGATGCGAGAGATCTTCACGGGACTGCCGTGGTGGGTGAAGTGGATCGCGGTGCCGGTCATCGCCCTCGTCGTGTTCGGAGGGCTGATCGCCAGCGTGGTCGGCTTCGTCATCGGACTGCTCTTCAAGCTGCTGGTCTTCGTGGCACTGGTCGGCGGACTGATCTACGTCGTACGGAAGTTCACCGCGGGGTCCTCGTCGCGCAGCGACTGGTGAGACCGGTGGGAAACCGGTGGGGGTAGCGGGAAACGGCTGGAAGCACCGGTTCCCTCGGCCGGGGGAAGTTTCCCGTCCGGGCCGTCTGCGTGCGGTGGCGGGCGAATAGAGTCCGGAACTCGACGCGGGGACATCCCCGCGAGCGGCGTACACCCCCACCCGTGTTCCTCCGCACGGGCTGCCCCCTCGCGCCTCGGGAGTGACCCTTGGTCCCGGCTGACACCGCCCCTGTCCACCTCCACACCGTTCCCGCGCAACCCCGTTCGGCGGCCCCCTCCCCGCCCTCACCCCCGCCTCCGGCAACCCTCATCGGATCCGTGCAGCGCGCGATGCGCCTCCTGGAGACCGTCGCCCGGCACGAATACGGCGCCCCGGCCAAGCAACTGGCCCGCGAGACCGGGCTGGCGCTGCCCACGACGTACCACCTGCTGCGCACTCTCGTGCACGAGGGCTATCTGCGCCGGGACAAGGGCCTGTTCTTCCTCGGCGAGGCGGCCGAGCTGCTGAGCAGCAGCGGAGCACGGCAGAAACGTCGCAGCACGGTGGTCGACGCCCTCGCGCGCTGGCGGGACGCGCTCGGCGTGCCCGTGTACTACGCGGTCTACCGCGAGGGCGAGATCGAGGTCATGTGCGTCTCCGACACCCCCGGCAACCCGGCGGTGGAGGAGTGGGCCGGTTTCCGGGAGACGGGGCACGCGCATGCGATCGGTCAGTGCCTGCTGTCCCAACTGGACGAGGAGGCCCGCCGCGACCACCTCGACCGCTATCCCGTGCAGCCCCTCACGCCGTACACGGTGCGGGACAACCACAGCCTGCTGAGACGCCTGGAGCGCATCCGCCGGATGGAACCGGTGATCCAGCGTCAGGAGTACGCGCTGGGCGCGGTGTGCGCCGCGATTCCGCTGACCCTGGGCACCACGGCGGCGACGGTGGCCATCTCCCTGCCCGCCCACCAGTCGGATCGACTGCTGCCCGTGGCCCGGCAGTTGCAGAACGAGATCGGGCGGCTTCTCGGGTCGCTCGCGCTCTCTATCAGTATGTGAAAACTCACTCCTTGTGATCTGCTGTGTACGTTCAGCAAGATTCCACCAGATGTCAGAGGTTCGTACCCGGCCAGTCGACGGCGAATGACGGGGTTTTCGATGCGCGAGTCCGTACAAGCAGAGGTCATGATGAGCTTTCTCGTGTCGGAGGAGCTCTCCTTCCGCATTCCGGTGGAGCTGCGCTATGAGACCAGTGATCCCTATGCCGTGCGGCTGACCTTTCACTTGCCCGGTGATGCCCCGGTGACCTGGGCTTTCGGCCGGGAGTTGCTGATCGACGGCGTCGGCCGGCCGTGCGGCGAGGGCGATGTGCGGGTCACGCCGGTCGAGCCGGACGCCCTCGGCGAGGTGCTGATCCGGCTTCAGGTGGGCAGCGACCAGGCGCTGTTCCGATCGTCCACGGCGCCGCTGGTCGCTTTCCTCGACCGCACGGACAAGCTGGTCCCGCTGGGCCAGGAGGGTTCGCTCGCCGACTTCGACGCCCATCTCGACGAGGCCCTCGACCGCATCCTCGCGGAGCAGGGCGCCGGGTGAGACCTCGGCCGGCGGCACGGTGGAGGAACGCTTCACCGGATGCCGCCGGGCCGTGCAGGAACGCTTATCCGTATCCCGTCCACGCCCGCGGGGATCAGCGCTTGCGGCGCCGCCCCTTCCCCCCTCGCACCGCGGCGGGTTCCGCGACGGACTCCGTTCCCGGGCGGTCGGCCGAGACCACCAGCGCGGCCAGGGCCGTGGTGACCGGCACCGACGCGACCAGACCGATCGAACCGATCAGCGTGCGCACGATCTCCTCCGCGACCAGTTCGCTGTTGGCGACGGTGCCCACACTGCTCTGCGCGATGGAGAACAGCAGGAGCAGCGGCAGCGCGGCACCCGCGTAGGCGAGGACGAGCGTGTTGACGACCGAGGCGATGTGGTCGCGGCCGATGCGGATGCCCGCGCGGTAGAGCCCGCGCCACCCCATCGACGGGTTGGCCTCGTGCAGCTCCCAGACCGCGGAGGTCTGGGTGACCGTCACGTCGTCGAGGACACCGAGCGAACCGATGATGACGCCGGCGAGGAGCAGACCGCTCATGTCGATCGTCGGGTAGAGCCCGTGGATCAGACCGGTGTTGTCGTCGGTGTTGCCGGTGAGCGCGGCCCAGCCGATGAACACCGAGCCCAGGACGCCGATCAGCAGCAGGGAGACGAGGGTGCCGAGCACCGCCACGGACGTCCGGGCGGACAGGCCGTGACACAGGTACAGGGCGACCAGCATGATGGCGCTCGCGCCGACCACCGCCACGACCAGCGGGTTCGAGCCCTGGAGGATCGCGGGCAGGATGAACAGGTTCAGGAGCAGGAAGCTGATGGCCAGCGCCACCAGCGCCATCACACCCCGCAGCCGGCCGACGGCCACCACGGCGAGCGCGAAGATGCCGGCGAGCAGCGCCAGGGGCACCCGCCGGTTGACGTCCGTGACGGAGTACTGCAGGTCCCGCGGCGCCGAGGGCTCGTAGGCGACCACGACCTCCTGGCCCTCGTGCAGTTGGCGGGACTGGTCGGGCTGGACGATCTCGGTGAAGGTGCGGCCCTTGTCCTTGCCGCTGTCGACCCGGATCGTGGCCCGCTTGCAGGTGCCGTTCTCCTGCTGCACCGCGGAGGACCCCTCAGCGGTGGAGGTGTCGCCGGTCGGCGGGACGCCCGCGGCACCGGCCTCCTTGCAGCTGATGTCCACGACCTCGGTGACCGTGGCCTGCTGGGTCTGCCGGTCGAAACCGACGCCGGTGCGCTCGTGCGGCGGGGCGCCGCCGGGCCACAGCACGGCGAGACCGACCAGCACCGCCGCGGCGAACGGGATCAGGATCGCCGCGATGACCTTGCGCAGATGCGTCGAGACGGGCGTGGCCGGACCGTGGTTGTGGGAATGCCCGTGCCCACCGCCCGGCGCCGACCCGTGACCGTGGCCGTGCCCGTCACCTCCGCCGGCGCCGTGACCGCCGCCTCCCGGGCCGGGGCCCTGCCCACCGCCCCAGGGGCCGGGACGCGCCCCCGGGGAGCCCGGGCCGTGCTCGCCACCGGACCCGTCGCCTTGGCGGCCACCGGCGCCCGACCCGAATCCGCCACCGGCGCCCGACCCGAATCCGCCACCGTCGCCGCGGCCGTAGCCGCCCCCGTTGGCCGGCGTGTACCCGCCACCGCCGGCCTGCCTGTACTCGCCACCGCCGGCCGGCCCGTACTCGCCACCGCCTTCCGGACCGTAGCGACCGCCGTCGCCCTGCCCGAACGGGGCACCGTCGCGCGGCGCGTATCCGCCGCTGTCACGCCGTGAGCTCCCGCCGTCGTCACGCGGCGAGTACCCGCCATCCGACCGAGGCCCGTACCCGCCGCCGGATCCGGTCCCGTACTCGCCCGGGGAACCGTCACCGGGCTCTCGCCCCGAAGCCGCACCGGAGGCCGCGGCGCCGAGTTGGGCATCACCGAAAGCCGAGTCCGACCCGTATCCGCGCTCCTGCGCCCGGGCAGGCCCCGGGGCAGCCCCCCGGGCAGGCCCGTGCCCGGCCCCGGCGGCGGCCTCCCGGCCGTCACCAGGGCCGTTGCCGTGTCCGGCGCCGGACCCGCGGGGCGGTTCGGGCGGAGGGTACGGGGGACGCTGTGTCGTGGTCACCGACCGATCATCGCAAGAAGGACGGGGGCCCTCTGTTCACCGCGCCAAGATTGCCGCTAGCGTGGAGGCACCTTTTGTACACGCGGGAGCTCGGAGCACCGGGCTGAGAGGGCGCTGACCTCCGTCCCAGCGATGTTTCACATGAAACATCACCGAAGTCGAGTGATGTTTCACACGGAACGTCGGCAGACGGAAGCCGCTGCGTCGACCGCCGAACCTGTTACCGGGTAATGCCGGCGTAGGGAGTAGGTCTCATGACCAACAAGGACGCACGCACGCCTGCCTCCGTTCAGGACGGACAGTCCGCGGAGGCCGGGAAGTCCATCGGCTGGCACAAGGCGTACGTCGAGGGCACCCGCCCCGACCTGCGGGTGCCGGTCCGCCAGGTGCATCTCACCAACGGGCAGTCGGTCACGCTGTACGACACATCCGGCCCGTACACCGATCCGCTCGTCGAGACCGACGTCCGCAGGGGCCTGCCGCCGCTGCGCGAGAACTGGATCATCGCCCGCGGCGACACCGAGGAGTACGCGGGCCGCCCCGTCCGCCCCGAGGACGACGGCATCAAGCACACCTCACCCCGCGGCGGTCTGCGCAACCTCGACGCCGTCTTCCCCGGACGGCCCCGCCAGCCGCGCCGCAGCCGGGACGGCAAGGCCGTCACCCAGCTCGCGTACGCCCGCCGCGGTGAGATCACACCCGAGATGGAGTACGTGGCCATCCGGGAGAACGTGTCCCCGGAAGTCGTGCGCGACGAGATCGCGGCGGGCCGGGCGGTGCTCCCGGCCAACGTCAACCACCCCGAGATCGAACCGATGATCATCGGCAAGCGGTTCCTGGTGAAGGTCAACGCCAACATCGGCAACTCTGCCGTGACCTCCTCCATCGAGGAGGAGGTCGAGAAGATGACCTGGGCGACCCGCTGGGGCGCCGACACGGTCATGGACCTGTCCACCGGGCGCAACATCCACACCACGCGCGAGTGGGTGCTGCGCAACTCCCCCGTTCCCATCGGCACGGTGCCGCTCTACCAGGCTTTGGAGAAGGTCGACGGCCGGGCCGAGGAGCTGACCTGGGAGATCTACAAGGACACGGTCATCGAACAGGCCGAGCAGGGCGTGGACTACATGACGGTCCACGCGGGCGTGCGCCTGGCGTACGTACCGCTGACGGCGAACCGCAAAACCGGCATCGTCTCGCGCGGCGGCTCGATCATGGCCGCGTGGTGCCTGGCGCACCACAAGGAATCGTTCCTGTACGAGAACTTCGAGGAGCTCTGCGAGATCCTCGCCGCGTACGACGTCACCTACTCCCTCGGTGACGGCCTCAGGCCCGGCTCGATCGCGGACGCCAACGACGAGGCGCAGTTCGCGGAGTTGAGGACGCTCGGGGAACTCAACCGGATCGCGAAGCGTTTCCACGTACAAACGATGATCGAGGGCCCGGGCCACGTCCCGATGCACAAGATCAAGGAGAACATCGACCTTCAGCAGGAGATCTGCGATGAAGCGCCGTTCTATACGCTCGGCCCGCTGACCACGGACGTCGCGCCGGCGTACGACCACATCACCTCCGGCATCGGTGCCGCGATGATCGCCTGGTGGGGTACGGCGATGCTCTGCTACGTCACGCCCAAGGAGCACCTGGGCCTGCCGAACCGCGACGACGTCAAGACCGGCGTCATCACCTACAAGATCGCCGCCCACGCCGGCGACCTGGCCAAGGGACACCCGGGCGCGCAGGAGTGGGACGACGCCCTGTCCGACGCCCGCTTCGAGTTCCGGTGGGAGGACCAGTTCAACCTGGCCCTCGACCCGGACACGGCACGGGAGTTCCACGACGAGACCCTGCCGGCGGAACCCGCCAAGACGGCCCACTTCTGCTCGATGTGCGGTCCGAAGTTCTGCAGCATGAAAATCTCGCAGGACATCCGCCGTGAACACGGCGGCAGCCGGACCGAGATCGAGGAGGGCATGGCCCAGAAGTCGAAGGAGTTCGCGGCGAGCGGCAACCGCGTGTACCTGCCGATCGCGGACTGACCCGGCCTCAGGACCGCGTCACGGAAACAGCACGGCGGAGCCCGGCCCGGCCCAAGATCCCCCAAGGTCGCAGGCATGGACGGGATCGATGTGCCAACGGCGTCGCGGGCGCCGCCCCGGCATGGTGTCCGCCGTGCTGTTCCAGCAGCAGTGACGGTCGTCCGGTATCTGCTGCGCGACGACCGTGTCCAACCGTGGGCCCCGACGGCACCGGCGCTCTACCACCTCGCGCTGGTGCACGCCTTCAGCCGCCGCACGGTCGAGCGGGTCGAGGGACAGATCCTCCGGCGCCGCTCAGGGCGCGCTGCCGGAATGTCCGGCTTGCGCTGCCCAAAGCTCGTCCCCGCAGGGAAAGCGCAAGCCGACGGGTGCCGGCACGCGTGCCGACGGTTACTCCGGCTGGTGCTCCGGTCCTCCGAAGTCCGGGCTGGTGTAGTCCGGGCTGCTGAAGCTCGGCCGCGAGCCGCGGCTGCCGTCGTCCGGGCTGGTGAAACCCGGGCGGTCGTAGCCGAGGTGCGGCATGCGGCTGACCGGCGCGGGGGCGGACGTGGGGTGCAGCGCGGCGGCCGCGCCCGGATCCGCGAGCGCCTCCCGCAGGAAGGGCAGGATGCCGCGCTCCAGCAGCGCCTCCCGCCAGGCCTCTCTGGCCTGATCCACCTCCCGCTGCCGTACGTCGTGGGGACCGCCCTCCGCCGTCGGCTTGTTGCGCAGGGCGGTGAGCAGCAACCCCACAGCGGCGACGAGGATCGCCACCGCGGTCACGGCGCCGAAGACCCAGCCCGTGGTGAGCATGGTCCGGGCGAACCCCTGCTCCGGGTCGAGCATCTGCAGGATGTAGCCGACGAGCAGGAAGATCGCCGCGGCGGTGCCGGCCAGGACCGGCGCGAGGACGGCGACGACGGCGACGGCGCCCGCGCCCGCCGTCTCGGCCGCGACCTCCCCCATGGTCGCGGCGATCCCGGAGCCGCCCGTGCCCGGCTCGCTGGAGCCGGACTCGCGCACGGACGGCGAGCTCGACGACGCGGGCTGGCGGAGTTCGTCGCGGACCTTGACGTAGTGCCGGTACTCGGCCGACGCGGCGGCCGTGATGAGCGCGGTGGCGTTCAGTGCCATGGTGCGCAGCTGTTCGGAGTTGAGCCGCTGTCCGATGGCGGCCAGGTCCGGGCGGTGTGGTGCGGAGCGCAGCGCCTCATCGAGGATCCGCTCGTATTCCTGGCGGTCCTCGCTCAGCAGGTGCTGCGGAACGCTGTTCATCTGCATCCCCCGATGCTCCGTAGGGCTTGTGGCTCGGCATGCTGACGAGCCGTCGGGCAGAAACGGAGGGGAGCCTGCTACGGATAAGCCGATGGTAGAGCGGTGACGGTGGGCGGTGACAGGGGGTTTACCGAAATTGACCCGTCACCGGTCCGGTCCGGTGACGGGACGCACCTGCCCAGTGAACGTTCACGTGACCAGCGGCAGTTGCTGGACCAGGAGTTTTCCGGCCATGGTCACGCCACCGTCCATCGCGATGGCGAGTCCGTCGGCGTAGACGTGCGGTCCCTCGACGACGGGGTCGGTGCTGTCCTCGTCCTCCTCGGAGCCGACCTCGCCCAGCAGATACGGAATGGGGCTGTGGCCGTGAACGATCCGGGTGCCCCCGTACGTATCGAGGAGGGTGCGCACGGCGTCCGCGCCGCCCTCGTCGCGGAAGGAGAACCGCTTGGTGAACTTGCGGAACAGGTCCCAGACCTCGTCCGCGTCGTTGCGCGTGAGCGTCTCGCGGACGGTGTCGTTGACCTCTTCGATGGAGCGGCCGTAGTCGAGGTAGGCGGTGGTGTCGGAGTGCACGAGCAGGTGGCCGTCGACCTCTTCGACGGCGTCCAGCCGGGCCATCCACTGCAGGTGGTGGTCCTGGAGGCGGTCCATGTCGGTCTTCTGGCCGCCGTTGAGCAGCCAGGCCGCCTGAAAGGTGGCGGTGCCGGCGCCGGAGTTGACGGGTGTGTCGCCGAACCGCTTGGCGCCGAGGAGCAGGAGCTCGTGGTTGCCCATGAGCGCCTTGCAGTAGCCGCCGGCCGCGGCGGCCTCGGCGGACAGCCGCATCACGAGGTCGATGACGCCGATGCCGTCCGGCCCCCGGTCGGTGAAGTCGCCGAGGAACCACAGCCGGGCGGTGCCCGCGCACCAGTTCCCGGCGGCGTCCAGCAGGCCCTTCTCCTGGAGGGCGGCCACCAGCTGGTCGAGGTAGCCGTGCACGTCACCCACCACGTACAGCGGGCCCTGCCCGGTGGAGGCCGGTGGAGTGGCGGTGGTCTCGGGGTCGACGGTCACCTGCACAGTGTCGCCCCGGTTGATGACGGGGAGGTCACGCTCGGTCGGCGTGTAGCCCTCGGGATAGGTCTCCTCCGGCGGCGGAGCGACCTCGCCGGGGTGGACGCTGTGGACGTACGGACCGGTCTCGTGGACGTACGCGGGCACCCGGAAGTCGCGCAACGTCGCCGTCCGCTCCACCTCGGGTCCCTGACCGGCCCCCTGAGTCATCGACCCCTCCACCATCGCGCCGCATCTGCACCGCATCGGACTGCCTGGTCGTAGCGGCCCGCCGGTGTCGTGGGCCCATCATAGGAATGCGCATCGCGCCATGTGATGACCCAGGGGTGGTGAATCAGAGCAAGACTCCAGTTCACCGCGGCTTTCGCCCCGATTGGACCGGGCTTCGACCACCGTGTGACCGTCCTCGCTCTTCTTCTCTTCGCGAGAACGATGCCGTCTCTCCGGGGGACCGGCCCCGTTTCTCCCCAGGAGCGCGCCCTTCCCCAGGCCCGGCTGCGGGCCTACGTGTCCTCGGGCGAACGCGGCGGGCTGACCGTCGTGCGCGGCGGGCGCCGCTGGGACGACGTGCGCACGATCAGCTCCGTCGGTATCACCTGCTCCACCGGATGGTCGGATCCCGCGCCCTCGATGGCGTCGATCAGCAGCTGCACCACCGCCGTGCCGATGCGGCGCGGCTTCAGGGAGAGCGTGGTGATCGGCGGCTCGGTGTTGGCGTAGACGGTGGACTCGCTGCAGCAGACCAGCAGCAGGTCGTCGGGGACGCGCAGGCCGTAACGGCGGGCGGCGGCGAGCAGGTCGGTGCCGTTCGGGTCGAACAGTCCGTAGACGGCGTCGGGGCGGTCCGGCCGGGCGAGCAGCCGGTCGGCGGCGACGGCGCCCGCGCACGGATCGTGCGCCGGGTAGGCCTCGTACACCGGATCCTGGCCGACGCGCTCGCACCAGCGCAGGTACGCCGTGGTCGACAGGTGGGTGTACGTGTCCGTGGTCGTGCCGGTCAGCAGGCCGATGCGGCGGGCGCCGGCGGCGGCCAAGTGGTCGAGGATGCCCAGGACGGCGGCCTCGTGGTCGTTGTCCACCCAGGCCGTGACCGGCAGCGCGCCGGCCGGGCGGCCGTCGGAGACGACCGGGAGGCCCTGCCGGACGAGTTCGCTGACGACCGGATCCTGGTCGGAGGGGTCGATGACGACCGTGCCGTCCAGGGCGACGTTCGACCACACGTCGTGGCGGGAGGTCGCGGGCAGGATGACGAGGGCGTACCCGCGGGCGAGCGCGGCGGAGGTGGCGGCGCGTGCCATCTCGGCGAAGTACGCGAACTCGGTGAAGGTGAAAGGTTCATCCCCGTATGTGGTCACGGTCAGGCCGATGAGGCCCGACTTGCCGGTACGGAGGGTCCGGGCGGCGGCCGAGGGCCGGTAGCCCAGCCGGTCGGCGACCTCGCGGACGTGGCGCCGGGTGGCGTCCGGGAGCCGGCCCTTGCCGTTGAGGGCGTCGGAGACGGTCGTGATGGAGACTCCGGCGGCGGCGGCCACGTCTCTGATACCCGCCCGACCCGGCCGGCTGCCTCGTCGTGAGGTTTCCGCGCGGCTCACCTGGTGCTTCCCTGCTGCTGTCATGGCGAGCCGATAGTAGGGCTCATGCGGTGGGGTAGTGCGGACGCATATGCACGCGTTGACAGGCACGTTTCTGCATGATCATTAAGGCTCAATTGCCGTCGAAAGCAAGGGTGTTGAGCGCTCTCATGCCAAGACGTGGCGTGTCGGCCCGCACAGGCCTGCCAAGGCGTCGAGGTTGCGAAGAGGTCTCAACTCACCTGCACGGGGGATGCGCGCCACGGCGTGCACCACCGGCGCGTAGATATATGTGCGGCACGCCCCCAAATTCGTACGCCTTCGTACGGTGATGCCCCTGATGCCGGTGGGACACGGGAGGTCGGCATCCGCCGGTTCGTCGTGGCTATACGCAGCGGCGCCGAATCCTCATAAGGTGAGGAGTATTGGATGTCGGCGGCGGTCAGGGGCCGCCGGTCTTCGCGAGGAGGACTGCGGTGAGCGAGACGAGCCCGAAGCTGCGCGCCGAGCTGGAGGGAATCCCCACCTACAAGCCGGGCAAGCCGGCCGCCGCCGGCGGGCCGGTGGCCTACAAGCTGTCCTCCAACGAGAACCCCTACCCGCCGCTGCCCGGGGTGATGGAGACCGTGACGGCGGCAGCCTGCTCCTTCAACCGCTACCCGGACATGGCCTGTACCGGGCTGATGAACGAGCTGTCCGAGCGGTTCGGTGTGCCGCTGTCCCACCTGGCCACCGGCACCGGGTCGGTCGGCGTCGCCCAGCAGCTCATCCAGGCCACCTCCGGCCCCGGCGACGAGGTGATCTACGCCTGGCGGTCCTTCGAGGCGTACCCGATCATCACGCAGATCAGCGGCGCGACCTCGGTGCAGGTGCCGCTGACCGACGGAGACGTCCACGACCTGGACGCGATGGCCGACGCGATCACCGACCGGACCCGGCTGATCTTCGTCTGCAACCCCAACAACCCGACCGGCACGGTCGTGCGGCGGGCGGAGCTGGAGCGGTTCCTGGACCGGGTCCCCGGTGACGTGCTGGTGGTGCTCGACGAGGCCTACCGCGAGTTCATCCGCGACCCCGAGGTGCCGGACGGTGTCGAGTTGTACCGGAACCGGCCCAACGTCTGCGTCCTGCGGACCTTCTCCAAGGCGTACGGCCTGGCCGGGCTGCGGGTCGGCTTCGCCATCGCCCACGATCCGGTGGCGGCGGCGCTGCGCAAGACGGCCGTGCCGTTCGGGGTGACGCAGCTCGCGCAGGAGGCGGCGATCGCCTCGCTGCGGGCCGAGGACGAGCTGCTGGGGCGGGTCGGCTCGCTGGTGTGTGAGCGCACGCGTGTGGTCGACGGACTGCGCGCCCAGGGCTGGACGGTGCCGGAGACCCAGGCCAACTTCGTCTGGCTGCGGCTGGGGGAGCGCACGGTGGCCTTCGCTGAGGCGTGCGAGCAGGCCGGTGTGGTGATCCGACCGTTCCCGGGCGAGGGCGTGCGGGTGACGGTCGGGGAGGCCGAGGCGAACGACATCTTCCTGAAGGTGGCGGAAGGGTTCCACAAGGAGCTCTAGCGGCTGAGCAGGAGAGGCAAGCGGAGCCGGTCGGCGCGTGGCGCCGGCCGGCTCGCTGCATGTCCGGGCTCTTGTTTCACGTGAAACCGGCACCCTCACGCCCCGGACGTCAGGGTTGACGAGCGTCACACCGGCCCCCCTCCATCCGTCGAAAGTGCGTGCTGCATAATGGCTTGTGAATGTGAACGCTTTCACAAGCGTAGGTAAGGAGCGGCGACGTGGACCTGGCTTTGGCGCCGGAGACCCTGGCGCGATGGCAGTTCGGCATCACCACCGTCTATCACTTCCTGTTCGTCCCCCTGACGATCTCGCTGGCCGCGCTCACCGCCGGGCTGCAGACCGCCTGGGTGCGGACGGAGAAGGAGAAGTACCTCCGGGCGACCAAGTTCTGGGGCAAGCTCTTCCTGATCAACATCGCCATGGGTGTGGTCACCGGCATCGTGCAGGAGTTCCAGTTCGGAATGAACTGGTCGGACTACTCGCGGTTCGTCGGTGACGTCTTCGGTGCGCCGCTCGCCTTCGAAGCCCTGATCGCCTTCTTCTTCGAGTCCACCTTCATCGGCCTGTGGATCTTCGGCTGGGACAAGCTGCCCAAGAAGATCCACCTGGCCTGCATCTGGATGGTCTCGATCGGCACGCTGCTGTCGGCGTACTTCATCCTCGCCGCGAACTCCTGGATGCAGCATCCGGTCGGCTACCGGATCAACGGCGAGAGGGGCCGGGCCGAGCTCACCGACTTCTGGCTGGTGCTGACCCAGAACACCACGCTCAACCAGGTCTTCCACAGCTTCTCCGCGGCGTTCCTGACCGGCGGCGCCTTCATGGTGGGGATCGCCGCCTTCCACCTGCTGCGCAAGAAGCACATCCCGGTGATGCGGACCTCGCTCCGGCTCGGGCTGGTCACCGTCGCCGTCGGCGGTCTGCTCACCGCGGTCAGCGGGGACACCCTGGGCAAGGTCATGTACGAGCAGCAGCCGATGAAGATGGCCGCTGCCGAGGCGCTGTGGGACGGCGAGAAGCCGGCACCCTTCTCGGTGTTCGCGTACGGCGACGTCGACAAGGGCCACAACAAGGTCGCCCTGGAGATACCCGGCCTGCTCTCCTTCCTGGCCCACAGCGACTTCGAGTCGTACGTGCCGGGCATCAACGACACCAACAAGGAACTCCAGGAGAAGTTCGGCCCCGGCGACTACAAGCCCATCGTCCCCGTCGCCTACTGGGGCTTCCGCTGGATGATCGGCTTCGGCATGGCGTCGTTCTCGATCGGCCTGCTGGGACTGTGGCTCACCCGGAGGAAGTTCCTGCTGCCGGCGGCGTTCCGGACCGGGGACGACGAGGTGCCGCATCTGGTCCTGCTCCGCACGCCGCTGCGACCGCGGCTGACCCGCCTGTACTGGCTGGTGGCGGTCTGGACGATGGCCTTCCCACTGATCGCCAACTCCTGGGGCTGGATCTTCACCGAGATGGGCCGCCAGCCGTGGGTCGTCTACGGACTGTTCCAGACGCGGGACGCGGTCTCCCCCGGTGTCTCCCAGGCCGAGGTCCTCACCTCGATGATCGTCTTCACCGTGCTGTACGCGATCCTCGCCGTCATCGAGGTCAAGCTGCTGGTCAAGTACGTCAAGGCGGGCCCGCCCGAGCTCACCGAGGCCGACCTCAACCCGCCCACGAAGATCGGCGGCGACCTCCGTGACGCCGACAAGCCGATGGCCTTCTCCTACTAGGCCGAGGGAGCTGCACCGTCATGGAACTGCACGACGTCTGGTTCGTCCTGATCGCCGTCCTGTGGACCGGCTACTTCTTCCTGGAGGGCTTCGACTTCGGCGTCGGAGTACTCACCAAGCTGCTCGCCCGCGACCGGCCCGAGAAGCGGGTGCTGATCAACACGATCGGGCCCGTCTGGGACGGCAACGAGGTGTGGCTGCTCACAGCGGGCGGCGCGACCTTCGCCGCCTTCCCCGAGTGGTACGCCACGCTCTTCTCCGGCTTCTACCTGCCCCTGCTGCTCATCCTGGTCTGCCTCATCGTCCGGGGCGTGGCCTTCGAGTACCGCGTCAAGCGGCCCGAGGAGAACTGGCAGCGCAACTGGGAGACGGCGATCTTCTGGACCTCGCTGCTGCCCGCGTTCCTGTGGGGCGTGGCCTTCGGCAACATCGTGCGCGGCGTGAAGATCGACCAGGACTTCAACTACGCCGGTGGCGTGCTGGACCTGCTCAACCCGTACGCGCTGCTGGGCGGCCTGGTGACGCTGGCGCTGTTCACCTTCCACGGGACGGTGTTCGTCGGGCTCAAGACCGTCGGTGACATCCGGGAGCGGGCGCGGAAGCTGGCGCTGCGCGTCGGAGCGGTGACCGCCCTGCTGGCTCTCGCCTTCCTGCTGTGGACGCAGTCCGACCGGGGTGACGGGGCATCGCTCGTCGCCGTGGTCGTGGCCGTCGCGTCGCTGGTCATGGCGCTGGTCGCGGCCCGGGCCGGGCGCGAGGGCTGGGCGTTCACCCTGTCCGGCCTCACCATCGTGGCCACGGTGGCGGTGCTGTTCCTGACGCTGTTCCCGAACGTCATGCCGTCGACGCTGAACCCGGACTGGAGCCTGACCGTCACCAACGCCTCGTCCAGCCCGTACACGCTGAAGATCATGACGTGGTGCGCGGCGGTCGCCACGCCGCTCGTGATGGTCTACCAGGGCTGGACGTACTGGGTCTTCCGCGAGCGGATCGGTACGCAGCACATCGCCGATCCCGTGCACTGAGGTGTGTTTCACGTGAAACCAATCGATCCGCGTCTGCTCCGCTACGCCCGTGCCACCCGGGGCTTCCTGGTGGCGGTCGTCGCCCTGGGAGCGCTCGGGGCGGGGCTGGTCATCGTGCAGGCGATGCTCATCGCCGAGGTGGTGGTCGGCGCCTTCCAGCACGGCAGGGCGGTGTCCGAACTCGGCACTCCCCTGCTTCTCCTGGTCGCCGTCGCGGTCGGGCGGGCGCTGGTCGGCTGGCTCACCGAGCTCGCCGCGCACCGGGCGAGCGCGGCGGTCAAGTCGGAGCTGCGGGGGCGGCTGCTGGAGCGTGCCACCCGGCTGGGGCCGGGCTGGCTGAGCGGGCAGCGGACCGGATCGCTGGTCGCCCTGGCCACCCGGGGCGTCGACGCGCTCGACGACTACTTCTCCCGGTACCTGCCCCAGCTGGGTCTCGCGGTGGTCGTGCCGGTGGCGGTGCTGGCGCGGATCGTCACCGAGGACTGGGTCTCGGCGGCCATCATCGTGGGCACCCTGCCGCTCATCCCGGTCTTCATGGTGCTGATCGGCTGGGCCACCCAGTCCCGGATGGACCGTCAGTGGCGGTTGCTGTCGCGGTTGTCCGGGCACTTCCTGGACGTCGTCGCCGGGCTGCCGACGCTGAAGGTCTTCGGGCGGGCCAAGGCCCAGGCCGAGTCCATCCGGCGGATCACCGGCGAGTACCGGCGGGCGACCATGCGGACGCTGCGGATCGCCTTCATCTCCTCCTTCGCGCTGGAACTGCTCGCGACGATCTCGGTGGCGCTGGTCGCCGTGACGATCGGCATGCGGCTGGTGCACGGCGAGATGGACCTCTACATCGGTTTGGTCATCCTGATCCTGGCGCCGGAGGCGTATCTGCCGTTGCGGCAGGTCGGGGCGCAGTACCACGCGGCAGCGGAGGGGCTCGCCGCGGCCGAGGAGATCTTCGAGGTCCTGGAGACACCCCTGCCGGTGTCCGGCTCCCGGGCCGTGCCCGAGGGCGCGCTGGCCTTCGAGGGCGTGACCGTCCGGTACCCGGGCCGGTCGGGTGACGCCGTCCGTGAGGTGACGTTCCGGGTCGAGGCCGGGGAGACGGTCGCGCTGGTCGGCCCGAGCGGTGCCGGCAAGTCGACGCTGCTCGCCGCCCTGCTCGGATTCGTCACCCCGGCCGAGGGGCGGGTCCTGGCCGGGGGAGTCGATCTCGCCGACGCGGACCTGGACCAGTGGCGGTCCCGGATCGCCTGGGTCCCGCAGCGGCCGCACCTGTACGCCGGGACCATCACCGAGAACGTACGGCTGGCGCGGCCCGACGCGGACGACGAGGCGGTGCGGCGGGCGCTGCGGGACGCCGGGGCGCTGGAGTTCGTGGACGCGCTGCCCGAGGGCGCCGCCACCGTGCTCGGCGACGACGGGGCGGGCCTGTCCGCCGGACAACGGCAGCGGCTCGCGCTGGCCCGGGCGTTCCTCGCCGACCGGCCCGTGCTGCTGCTCGACGAGCCGACGGCGGCGCTGGACGGTGCCACCGAGGCCGAGGTCGTGGCGGCGGTGCGGCGGCTGGCGGCCGGGCGGACGGTGTTGCTGGTGGTGCACCGGCCGGCGCTGCTTCAGGTGGCGGACCGAGTGGTGCGGCTGGCGGAACCCAAGGCATACGGGGCGCCCACCGCGCCCACCGCGCCTGCCGCGATCCGTGGAGCGCGGTCGGCCGGAGCCGGCCCGTCGGTGCCCGCGGCCGCGGCCGAGCCGGTCGGCGTGCCTGCCTCCGGCGGTGTCCTCGCGCGTGTCCGGTCCCTGTCCGGTGCCCGGCGCGGGCGGCTCGGCCTCGCTCTGCTGCTGGGGAGTCTCGCGCTCGGCAGTGCCGTGGGGCTGATGGCCACCTCCGGGTGGCTGATCTCCCGCGCCTCCCAGCAACCACCCGTGCTGTACCTGATGGTGGCCGTGACGGCGACGCGGGCCTTCGGCATCGGGCGGGCCGTGTTCCGGTACGCCGAGCGGCTGGTGTCGCACGATGCGGTGCTGCGGATGCTGGCGGACACCAGGGTCGCGGTGTTCCGCAGGCTGGAACGGCTCGCGCCCGCCGGGCTGCGCCGGACCCGCCGGGGTGATCTGCTTTCGCGGCTCGTGGCGGACGTGGACGCGCTGCAGGACTACTGGCTGCGGTGGTTGCTCCCGGCCGGGGCGGCCGTCGTCGTCTCGGCCGCGTCCGTCGGCTTCACGGCGTGGCTGCTGCCCGAGGCCGGGGCCGTGCTCGCGGCCGGACTGCTGGCCGCGGGCGTGGGCGTGCCGCTGCTCACCGGTGCCGTGGCCCGGCGGGCCGAACACCGGCTGGCCCCGGCCCGCGGGGTGCTGGCGACAAGGGTGGCCGATCTGCTCACCGGCACCGCTGAGCTGACCGTCGCCGGTGCCCTGCCCGCGCGGACCGCCGAGGCCCGTGAGGCGGACGGGGCACTCACCCGGATCGCCTCGCGCGCCGCCACGGCCACGGCACTGGGCGCCGGGCTGACCGCGCTGATCTCCGGTCTGACCGTCACGGCCGCGGCCGTGGCCGGGGCACAGGCCGTCGCCGCCGGGCGGCTGGAGGGTGTCGCCATGGCCGTCGTCGTGCTGACCCCGCTCGCCGCGTTCGAAGCCGTGCTGGGCCTGCCGCTCGCCGTGCAGTACCGGCAGCGGGTGCGCCGCAGTGCCGAGCGGGTCTTCGAGGTGCTGGACGCGCCGGAGCCCGTGGTCGAGCCGGAGCGGCCCCGGCAGGCGCCCGCGTCGCCCTTCCCGGTGGTCGTCAAGGGGCTGGCCGCGCGGTACGCGGGGCAGGGCCGGGACGCGCTCACCGGGCTGGACCTGACCCTCGGCGAGGGCCGCCGGATCGCCGTGGTCGGCCCCTCAGGCTCCGGCAAGACGACGCTGGCCCAGGTGCTGCTGCGGTTCCTCGACGCGCACACGGGCGCGTACACGCTCGCGGGTGTGGACGCGTACGCGCTGCACGGTGACGACGTCCGCGCGCTCGTCGGGCTGTGCGCACAGGACGCGCACCTCTTCGACAGCTCGCTGCGCGAGAACCTGCTGCTGGCCCGGAAGGACGCGGGCGAGGACGACCTGCGTGCCGCGCTCGGCCGCGCCCGGCTGCTGGACTGGGCCGACAGCCTGCCCGAAGGGCTCGACACCCTCGTCGGCGAGCACGGGGCGCGGCTGTCCGGAGGGCAGCGGCAGCGACTGGCCCTGGCCCGGGCGCTGCTCGCCGACTTCCCCGTCCTGGTGCTCGACGAACCGGCCGAGCACCTGGACCTGCCGACGGCCGACGCGCTCACGGCCGACCTGCTGGCCGCCACCGAGGGTCGCACGACGCTGCTCATCACCCACCGGCTGGCGGGTCTTGAGGCGGTGGACGAGGTGATCGTGCTGGACCGGGGACGGGTGGTGCAGCGCGGGCGGTACGCGGAGCTGGTGGCGGTGGACGGGCCGTTGCGGGAGATGGCCGAGCGTGAGGCGGCGTCGGAGTCGCTCGTCGTCGTGCCTTAGCCGGAGCCGAGGCGCGCCGCTCGTCGTCGTGCCCTGGCCGGGGCCCGCCGGGGCGCCGTGCTGAGCCGTTCGGCTCAGCCGGTCCCCCGGCCGTACGACATGAGCGCGACCGGGCCCCGATCCTGGGTGACGATCTCTGACATGCGTTCACTTCGCCGCCACCGCGTGGTCGTTCCGGTCCTGCTGTGCGTGCTGGCGGTCCTCGGGGCCCGGCCCATGGCCGCGGACGAGGCAGCCGCCGATCCCGCCGGTGGCCTTGAGCTGCACAGCCGGGTCGGGGCCACGGGACTCAGCGCCGAGGTGGTGCGGCTGTACGAGGAGGCCGCGGTGGCGACGCAGATGTACGAGGCCGGCCGCGAGGAGGCGGCGGAGCAACGGGCCAAGGCCCGGCGGGCGGAGGAACTCCTCGACACCCAGCGGCGGCACATCGCGGCCCTGCACGAGGACCTGGGCCGCATCGCCCGCGCCCAGTACCGCACGAGCGGAGGTCTGCCGGTGGCCGCTCAGATGATCCTGGCCGACAGCCCCGACGGTCTGATGCGCGGTCACCACGCTTTCGTGCAGGCCGATCTCGCCGTGAACAACGCGATCGCCAAGAACCGCCGGGCCGAGGCCCGGCTCAGCGCGGACGAGGCGAAGGCCGCGGCCCAGTGGCAGGCGCTGGAGAAGCGGAACAGGCAACTGGCCGCGCTGAAGGCGGACATCGAGCAGAAGCTGGAGTCGGCCCGCTCACAGCTCCAAGGGGAGGCGGACGCCGCGGTCGCTGCCGGGGCCTGCCGCGGAGCCGTCCGGCTCGACCAGCCGGAGACGGCGTTCCCGAGCGCGTGGGTCGCTCCTGTGGAGACGTACACGCTGTCCTCGTCCTACGGCAGCGGCGGTGCCCGGTGGGCGAACCGGCACACCGGGCAGGACTTCGCGGTGCCGATCGGCACGCCGGTGCGGGCCGTGGGGGCGGGGCGGGTGGTGAGGGTGTCCTGCGGCGGGCCCTTCGGCATCGAGATCGTGCTGCGGCACGCGGACGGCTACTACACCCAGTACGCCCACCTCGCGTCGGTCGCGGTCGACCAGGGCGAGCACGTCGATCCGGGCCAGTGGATCGGCCAGGCGGGCAGCACGGGCAACTCCACCGGGCCGCACCTGCACTTCGAGACGCGGGTCACGCCGGAGTCGGGTTCGGCGGTGAACCCGGTCTCCTGGCTCGCGGCGCGTGGAGTGTTGCTCTGACCGGTCAGCCCCGCGGCCGGAGCCGCTCGGCCACCAACCGCTCGATCACGACCGCCACCCCGTCCTCGTTGTTGGCGACGGTCCGCCCCGAGGCGGCGGCGATGACGTCCGGATGGGCGTTGCCCATCGCGTACGACCGGCCCGCCCAGGTGAGCATCTCCACGTCGTTGGGCATGTCACCGAAGGCGACGACCTCCTCGTGCGAGATGCCGCGCTCGGCGCAGCACAGGGCGAGGGTGCTGGCCTTGGAAACCCCGGGGCCGCTGATCTCCAGCAGGGCGCTGGGGCTGGAGCGGGTCACGTTGGCGCGCTCCCCGATGGCGAGCCGGGCCAGGGTCAGGAAGGCGTCGGGGTCCAGCTCGGGGTGGTAGGCGAGGATCTTCAGCACGGGCTCGCCGGCCGCCCGGTGATCCGCGGAGAGCAGTTCCTCGGCCGGGGCGAGGTTGTCGGGTATCTCCATGTGCAGCTTCGGGTACGCCGGTTCCTGGTAGAAGCCGTACGTCTGCTCCACCGCGTAGACCGTGCCCGGCGCCGCCTCGCGCAGCAGCCGCACGGCGTCGAGGGCGTTCTCCCGGGCCAGCTCACGCACCTTCACGAAGCGGTGGGCCCCGGGGCCGCCGTGCAGGTCGACGACGGCGGCGCCGTTGCCGCAGATGGCGAGGCCGTGGCCGTGCACATGGTCGCTGACGACGTCCATCCAGCGGGCCGGCCGGCCGGTGACGAAGAAGACCTCGATGCCCGCTTCCTCGGCGGCGGCCAGCGCGGCGACCGTGCGCGGGGACACCGACTTGTCGTCGCGCAGCAGGGTGCCGTCGAGGTCGGTGGCGATCAGCCGTGGGGGGAGGGTCTCGGCCGCGGTCTCGTGCTGTCGGGTCGCTGAGGTCACCCGGCCATTGTCCCGCATATGCCTGCACGGGCGTGCGGGGCCGTGCACAGGTGAGTGGATACCGCCGTCACCAGGGCTTCCTGCCCCGGGCCTCGCCGAGCGCTCAGCGCAGCTGCGCCGGTGCCTCCATGGCGATCTGCTCGAAGACCTTCTCGTCGGCCGCGAAGTCCGAGTCGGGGATCGGCCAGTGGATCACGAGTTCCGTGAACCCCAGCTCCGCGTACCGTCCGGCGAAGTCGACGAAGGCGTCCAGCGACCGCAGCGGGCCGGTGCGCTCCGGGGTGAACCCGGTGAGCAGGATCCGGTCGAGGCCGGTCATGTCGCGGCCGGTCTCGGCACAGATGTCGGCGAGCCTGTCGGCCTGTGCGCGGATGGCCCGAACCGACTGTTCAGGAGTGCCGTTCTCGTACAGCTTGGGGTCGCCGGTGGTCACCCATGCCTGTCCGTACCGGGCGGCGAGGCGCATCCCGCGCGGACCGGTCGCGGCCACCGCGAACGGCAGCCTGGGGCGCTGCACACAGCCGGGGATGTTGCGGGCCTCGTGAGCCGCGTAGAAGTCGCCTTCGTACGACACCGCGTCCTCGCTGAGGAGCCGGTCGAGGAGCGGGACGAACTCGGCGAAGCGGTCGGCGCGCTCACGCGGCGTCCACGGTTCCTGCCCGAGCGCGGTGGCGTCGAAGCCGGAGCCGCCCGCGCCGATGCCCAGCGTGACCCGCCCGCCGGAGATGTCGTCGAGGGAGATCAGCTCCTTGGCGAGGGTCACCGGGTGCCGGAAGTTCGGCGAGGTCACCAGCGTGCCCAGCCGCAGCCGCTCGGTGACGGTCGCGGCGGCGGTGAGGGTGGGCACGGCACCGAACCACGGGCCGTCGCGGAAGGTGCGCCAGGAGAGGTGGTCGTAGGTGTACGCGGTGTGGAACCCGAGCTGCTCGGCACGGGTCCAGGCCGTACGGCCGCCTTCGTGCCAGCGGCGGTACGGGAGGATCACGGTGCTCAGACGCAGACTCATGCCGACGAGCCTAAGGGAGCCCGGCGGATCCGCCGTGTTTCACGTGAAACGGTCACCGTGGCCTCGGAGGAACGCGGCAGGTCAGCGGGGTCCGGGAAAGCGCAGATAGTGTGAGGGCACGGCCTGGGTCAGCCATACGCCGTTCGCGCTGACGTGGAAGACGTGGCCGTCACGGTGCATGGCGCTCGCGTCCACGGTCAGGACGACCGGCCGGCCGCGGCGGGCGCCGACACGGGTCGCCGTCTCACGGTCCGGTGAGAGATGCACGGCATGCCGGTTCATCGGCCGCAGCCCTTCGGCCCGGATCGCCTCCAGATGGCGGGCGATCGTGCCGTGGTACAGGTACGCGGGCGGGGCCGCCGTCGGCAGGCCGAGGTCGACCTCGATGCTGTGGCCCTGGCTGGCGCGGATGCGCGTGCCCTCGACGGCGAAGCGCCGCTTGTCGTTGGTGGCGACCACATGATCGAGTTCCGCGCGGGTGAACCGGAAGCCGTGGGCGGCGGCCGCGGCGATCAAGGTGTCGATCTCCACCCAGCCGGCCTCGTCGAGAGCGAGCCCGATCCGTTCCGGCTGGTGGCGCAGATGCTTCGACAGGTACTTCGACACCTTCACGGTGCGTCTCTCGTCCATCCCGCCAAGATTGTCCATCCCACCAGGGTGGGGGAGAGACGTGAATCACGCGATCGAGTTTCACTCTTCAGGTTTGATCCACAACCAGGTGTTGTTATCCACAGGAAAAATGGCCGACTCTGTGGACAACTGGCGGTCCGGACAGGGACTTTGGCGTCCTGTCACAGGGGAGGCCTGACCCTCGCGATCCTGCGCAGCACCCCCGGCGCGAGCCGCGCCAGCACCCGGGCGGTCCTGGCCTCCGGCGTCACCGCAACCACCGGCTCGTCCCGCGCGACCGCCCGGAGGAGAGCCCGCGCGACCTTCTCCGGCGGGTAGCCGCGCAGCCCGTACAGGCGGGCCGCCCGCTGCTGGAGCCGCTTCTCCTGCGGCCCCTCGACCCCGGCGAAGTGTGCCGTCGACGTGATGGCGGTGTCGACGAAGCCGGGACAGACCGCCGTCACGCCGATCCCCTGTCCGGCGAGTTCCGCGCGCAGGCACTCGCTGAGCATCAGCACGGCCGCCTTGGAGGTGCTGTAGGCGGGCAGCGCCCGGGACGGCTGGTAGGCCGCCGCAGACGCGACGTTGACGATGTGGCCGCCCTGCCCCCGCTCGGCCATCCGCCGGCCGAACAGCCGGCAGCCGTGGATCACGCCCCACAGGTTGACGTCGAGGACCTTCCTCCAGTCCTCCGTCGTGGTGTCGAAGAAGGAGCCGGACAGCCCGATCCCGGCGTTGTTGACCAGGACGTCCACCACGCCGTACGCGCCGGTGACCCGCTCGGCGAGCTCCTCCATGGCCCGCTCGTCGGAGACGTCGGCCATCTCCGCCCAGGCCCCGGGCGCACCGGCCCGGTGGCACGACTCGGCGGTGCGGGCCGCGGCCTCGGCGTTCCGGTCGACGGCGACCACCCGTGCGCCGGCCTCGGCGAACGCCAGCGCCGTGGCCCGCCCGATGCCGCTGCCCGCGCCGGTGACCAGCACCAGCTGCCCGGAGAACCGCTCGGCGTGCGTCCCGCCGGCCGTCTGTGGCGCGCTTCCGCCCTCCACGGACGTCACGAACTCCCCGATCCACGCGGCCACCCGGTCCGGGCGGGTCCGCGGGATCCAGTGCCCGGCCCGGATCGTCCTGCGGGTCAGCTGCGGAACCCAGTGCTCCAGCTCCTCGTCGAGCCGCTCCGACAGGAACCGGTCCGCCAGGGGCGTGATGACCTGCACGGGCGCGTGCGCGTACGCGTCCGGACGTGGGCCGCGCATCCGGGGCCGGATGTTGTCGCGGTACAGCCAGGCCCCGTGGGCGGCGTCCGAGGGCAGGGACGGGGTGGGGTAGTCGCCCTGGGGCACCTTCTCCACCCGCTCCAGGACCTTCGGCCACCGCTTGCCGAGCGGGCCGCGCCAGGCCAGTTCGGGCAGCACGGGCGTGTGCAGCAGGTAGACGTACCAGGACCGGGCGCCCTGTCCGAGGAGCTGGCCGACCCGGCGCGGGGTGGGGCGCTTCACACGCCGGTCGATCCAGTGGGCGAAGTGATCGAGGGACGGCCCGGACATCGACGTGAAGGAGGCGACGCGGCCCTCGGTGCGCCGGACGGTGGTGAACTCCCAGGCCTGCACCGACCCCCAGTCGTGCCCGACCAGGTGCACCGGCCGGTCCGGGCTCACGGCGTCCGCCACGGCCAGGAAGTCGTCCGTCAGCTTCTCCAGCGTGAACCCGCCGCGCAGGGGCCGCGGGGCGGTGGACCGGCCGTGGCCGCGGACGTCGTAGGCGACCACGTGGAAGTCCCCGGCGAGCCGTGCGGCGACCTGCGACCACACCTCCTTGCTGTCGGGGTAGCCGTGCACGAGGACGATGGTCGGCCGCCCCGGATCACCCAGCTCGGCCACGCACAGCTCGACTCCGCCGGTGTGCACCCGGCGCTCCCGCGCACCCGTGAGCAACGTCATCCGGCGAATCTGGCAGTTGTTAGAGAGTTCGTCAATAGTGGCTCCCCGCCCGTGGTAACTCTCAAGAACCAGGTCCCCTAAGGGCCCGTAATACTCGAGGCTGATCCCAAGACAGCTCTGCGGAGTGACGACCGCCACGCGCACGGCCCCTACCTTCGAAACGTGACTGTGATCGCGACCGAAAGCCTGAGCAAGCGGTTCCCCCGGGTGACCGCGCTTGACCGGCTCTCCGTGGACGTCGGGCCCGGTGTGACCGGACTCGTCGGAGCCAACGGGGCCGGCAAGTCCACACTGATCAAGATCCTGCTGGGTCTGTCCCCCGCCACCGAGGGCCGCGCCGAAGTGCTCGGCCTGGACGTCGCCACCAAGGGCGCCGCCATCCGCGAGCGGGTCGGGTACATGCCCGAGCACGACTGCCTGCCGCCGGACGTCTCGGCCACCGAGTTCGTCGTCCACATGGCGCGCATGTCCGGCCTGCCGCCCACGGCCGCGCGCGAGCGCACGGCCGACACCCTGCGCCACGTCGGTCTGTACGAGGAGCGCTACCGCCCGATCGGCGGCTACTCGACCGGCATGAAGCAGCGCGTGAAGCTCGCGCAGGCCCTCGTCCACGACCCGCAGCTGGTCTTCCTCGACGAGCCGACCAACGGCCTCGACCCGGTCGGCCGCGACGAGATGCTCGGCCTGATCCGCCGCATCCACACCGACTTCGGCATCTCGGTCCTGGTCACCTCGCACCTGCTG
Source organism: Streptomyces sp. NPDC094143 (assembly GCF_040303825.1). Lineage (NCBI taxonomy): Bacteria > Bacillati > Actinomycetota > Actinomycetes > Kitasatosporales > Streptomycetaceae > Streptomyces > Streptomyces sp. NPDC094143. The sequence goes on along the minus strand of NZ_JBEOTZ010000002.1, from coordinate 157,678 downwards.
GGCGAACTGGAACGCACCTGCGACCACGTCGTCGTCATCGACGGCGGCAAGCTCCTGCGCTCCAGCTCCACCACGGACTTCACGCAGATCACCACGACCCTCGCCATCGAGGTCACCGACACCGACGAGCACCCGGACGGCACCCGAGCGGTCCGCGAGGCGCTGCAGGCGCGCGGCGTGAGCGCCGAGGACGGCAGCGGCCTGCCCGGCGCGGGCCACGTCCTGCTGCTGACCGCGCAGGGCGAGGACACGTACGACCTGGTCAGAGATGTGATCGCCGACCTCGGACTCGGGCTGGTGCGCATGGAGCAGCGCCGGCACCACATCTCCGAGGTCTTCACGGCCGGCGACCGGCACGAGCAGCGGAAGGAGGCGGTCGGCCATGGCCGTTGAGCACTCCACGGGGACACCGGCCCCGGCACCGGGCGACCAGACCCGCATCCACAACATCGGCTACCGCAGCTACGACGGCCCCCGCCTGGGCCGGGCCTACGCCCGCCGCTCGCTGTACTCGCAGTCGCTGCGCGGCGCCTACGGCCTCGGCCGCTCGGTGAAGTCCAAGGTCCTGCCGATGCTGCTCTTCGTGGTGATGTGCGTGCCCGCGGCCATCATGGTCGCCGTCGCGGTCGCCACCAAGGCCAAGGAACTGCCCCTGGACTACACGCGCTACGCGATCGTCATGCAGGCGGTCATCAGCCTGTACGTCGCCTCGCAGGCGCCCCAGTCGGTCTCGCGGGACCTGCGCTTCAAGACGGTGCCCCTGTACTTCTCGCGGCCGATCGAGACCGCCGACTACGTCCGCGCCAAGTTCGCGGCGCTGGCCTCGGCGCTGTTCGTCCTCACGGCCGCTCCCCTGCTCGTGCTCTACGTCGGCGCGCTGCTGGCCAAGCTCGACTTCGCCGACCAGACCAAGGGATTCGCACAGGGACTCGTGTCCGTGGCACTGCTTTCACTGCTCTTCGCCGGCATCGGCCTGGTCATCGCCTCCTTCACCCCGCGCCGCGGCTTCGGCATCGCGGCCGTGATCGCCGTGCTGACCATCACCTACGGCGCGGTCTCCACCCTCCAGGCCATCGCCGACGCCCAGGGCAGCGCCGACGCCGTGCCGTGGATCGGGCTGTTCTCGCCGATCACCCTGGTCGACGGTGTGCAGTCGGCGTTCCTGGGCGCGACCTCGGCCTTCCCCGGCGGGGTGGGTCCGGGCAACGCCGAGGGCGTCGTCTTCGTCCTCGTCGCCCTCGGCCTGATCGCGGCGAGCTACGGCCTCCTGATGCGCCGCTACAAGAAGGTGGGACTGTGACCACGCTCTCCATCGACCACGTCTCCCGCTGGTTCGGCAACGTGGTCGCCGTCAACGACATCACCATGACCATCGGCCCCGGCGTCACGGGCCTGCTCGGCCCCAACGGCGCCGGGAAGTCCACCCTCATCAACATGATGGGCGGCTTCCTGGCCCCCTCCACCGGCACGGTCACCCTCGACGGCCAGGCCGTGTGGCGCAACGAGCAGATCTACAAGCACATCGGTGTCGTCCCCGAGCGGGAGGCGATGTACGACTTCCTCACCGGCAAGGAGTTCGTCCTCGCCAACGCCGAGCTGCACGGCCTGGGCGCCAAGGCGGCCCAGAAGGCCCTGGCCACGGTCGAGATGGAGTACGCGCAGGACCGCAAGATCCAGACGTACTCCAAGGGCATGCGCCAGCGCGTGAAGATGGCCTCCGCCCTCGTGCACGACCCGTCGCTGCTGCTGCTCGACGAGCCGTTCAACGGCATGGACCCGCGCCAGCGGATGCAGCTGATGGACCTGCTGCGGCGCATGGGCGACGAGGGCCGCACGGTGCTGTTCTCGTCCCACATCCTCGAAGAGGTCGAGCAGCTCGCCTGGCACATCGAGGTCGTCGTCGCCGGACGGCACGCGGCCAGCGGTGACTTCCGCAAGATCCGCCGCCTGATGACGGACCGGCCGCACCGCTACCTGGTGCGCTCCAGCGACGACCGCGCTCTCGCGGCGGCGCTGATCGCCGACCCGTCGACGTCCGGCATCGAGGTCGACCATGCCGAGGGCGTGCTGCGCATCCAGGCCGTCGACTTCGGCCGCTTCACGGCCCTGCTGCCGCGGGTGGCCAGGGAGCACGGCATCCGCCTGCTCACGGTCTCGCCGTCCGACGAGTCCCTCGAGTCCGTCTTCTCGTACCTCGTCGCGGCGTAGGAGGCCCTGATGTACGACCCCACAGTCGCCCGGCTCACCTACCGGGCCCTGCTCGGCCGGCGCCGGGCCCTCATCCTCGGCGCGCTGCCGCTGCTGCTCATCGTGATCGCCGTGGCGGTGCGCGCCCTGGCCGGAGCGGACGACCAGACGGCGTCCGACCTGCTCGGCGGCCTCGCCCTGGCCACGATGGTGCCGATCATCGGCGTCATCGCCGGCACCGGCGCCATCGGCCCGGAGATCGACGACGGCTCGGTGGTGTACCTGCTGTCCAAGCCGATCAAGCGGCCGACCATCATCTTCACCAAGCTGATCGTGGCCATCGCGGTGACCATGGTGTTCTCCGCGGTGCCGACGCTCATCGCCGGCTTCATCCTCAACGGCAACGGCCAGCAGATCGCCGTGGCCTACACGGTGGCGGCCCTGGTCGCTTCCATCGCCTACGCGGCCCTGTTCCTGCTGCTCGGCACGGTCTCGCGGCACGCCGTGGTGTTCGGCCTCGTCTACGCCCTGGTCTGGGAGGCCCTGTTCGGCTCCCTGGTGCCGGGCGCGCGCACGCTGAGCGTCCAGCAGTGGTCGCTGGCGGTGGCTCAGAAGATGGCCGGCGGGGAGCTGGTGACCTCGGACGTGGGCCTGACCACGGCGACGGTGCTGCTGGTCGCCGTCACGGTACTGGCCACCTGGTACGCCGGTCAGAAGCTGCGCTCGCTCACGCTGGCCGGCGAGGAGTGACGTGCCCCGGCCTTGACGGGGGCTTCACCCCCGTCGAGGCACACTGGGCGAACAGGACATAGCGCCACCGCACGGGAGTTGGACGGCCGGGAGGGACGCACATGGCGGGCGAAAGGGCTCAGTACGACGACCGCGGTCAACCGGGATCCGGGTCCGGGGACGACACCTGGGACGGTCTCGTTCTGGACGACGACTTCATACGCTCCGCCGAGACCGCCGAGCCGTCGGCCCGGGCCCGGATGCTGGCCGCGCGCTGGCGCCGCGAGTCACCGGAGCCGCAGCCCTGGCGCTCCGACGAGCCGCCCGCGGGCTGGTTCTTCAGCAAGGCCCGGCGGCGCAGGTGGCGCAAGCGGTAGCGACCGCCTCCGGTCCCGTGCCTTGGCCGTCCGACGTCCGGGCCGTCCGGTCCGGTCCCCTGCCCCGCCGCCTGATCCTCCCCCGGCCGCCGACCGGTGGCATGCACGCCCCCCGCCCGGTGGCATGCCCGCCGACGGGTGGTCCCCGCCCGCCGTTTTAATCGGTGGCGTCCCATTCGCCCGGCAGGGCAGAGTAGTCGTGTCCCTGCCGGGCGAGGAGCCCGGCGTCACGGTCTGGGAGAGGAGCGGGACGATGTCCATGCACGGCAGTACGTCCAGCTCCCGTCAGGGCAGCCCGCGGCGGGTTCCGGAGTAGTCGCCACCTCTCCGTGGAGCCTGCCCCACACGGGGAGCTGCCCGGGGCGGCCGCTTCGAGCACGCGACTCGCACCTCGCGTGGGCCGCCCACCCGGAGGATTGGCCGAGTGGTAAGGCACTGGCTTGCTAAGCCATGGTCGGGCCGAGACGCCCGCGCACGTTCGATCCGTGCATCCTCCGCCGTACCCGCGTCACGAAGGTTCAGCCCAGCGACCGCTCCAGCACCACCGCGATCCCGTCCTCCTCGTTGGAGGACGTCACCTCGTCGGCCACCGCCTTCAGCTCCTCGTGGGCGTCGGCCATGGCGACACCGTAGGAGGCCCAGGCGAACATCGGGATGTCGTTGGGCATGTCGCCGAAGGCGATCGTGTCGGCCGCCCTGAGCTTGAGACGGCGGGCCGCCAGCGACAGGCCGGTGGCCTTGGACAGGCCCAGGGGGAGGAGCTCGACGATGCCCGGGCCCGCCATCGTGACGGTGACGAAACCGCCGGCGGTCCGGGTGGCCGCCTCGCACAGCTCGTCGTCCGACAGGGTCGGGTGCTGGATGTAGAGCTTGTTCAGGGGCGCGGTCCACAGGTCCGACGCGTCCGTGAAGGGGGTCGCGGGCAGCTTGCCGTGCGCCGCGTAGCCCGGGCCCACCAGCACCTCGCCGTCCAGGCCGTCGCGGCTCGCGGCCAGGTACAGCGGGCCGACCTCCGCCTCGATCTTGGCCAGGGCCACCCCGGCGAGCTGCCGGTCCAGCGTGACCGAGGTCAGCAGGCGGCGGGCGCCCGCGTCGTACACCTGCGCGCCCTGGCCGCAGACGGCCAGACCCTCGTAGCCCAGGTCGTCGAGGATGTGCCGGGTCCAGGGGACCGCGCGGCCGGTGACGACGATGTGCGCCGCGCCCGCCGCGGTGGCGGCGGCGAGCGCGTCACGGGTGCGCTGCGACACCGTGTCGTCGGAACGCAGCAGCGTGCCGTCGAGGTCGGTGGCGACCAGCTTGTAGGGGAAGCCGCCCGAGGGGGCCGTGTCGCTCACTTGGCCACCGGCTCCAGGACCTCCCGGCCGCCCAGGTACGGGCGCAGCACCTCGGGCACGCGCACCGAGCCGTCGGGCTGCTGGTGGTTCTCCAGGATCGCCACGATGGTGCGCGGGACCGCGCAGAGCGTGCCGTTCAGCGTGGCCAGCGGGCGGACCTGCTTGCCGTCACGGACGCGGATCGACAGCCGGCGGGACTGGAACTCGGTGCAGTCCGAGGTCGAGGTCAGCTCGCGGTACTTGCCCTGGGTGGGGATCCACGCCTCGCAGTCGAACTTGCGGGCGGCGGAGGAGCCGAGGTCGGCGGAGGCGACGTCGATGACCCGGAACGGCAGCTCGAGCGAGGTCAGCCACTGCTTCTCCCACTCCAGCAGCCGCTGGTGCTCGGCCTGCGAGTCCTCCGGGGCGACGTAGGAGAACATCTCGACCTTGTCGAACTGGTGCACGCGGAAGATGCCGCGGGTGTCCTTGCCGTGCGAGCCGGCCTCGCGGCGGAAGCAGGGCGAGAAGCCCGCGTAGCGCAGCGGGAGGCGGTCGGCGTCGATGATCTCGTCCATGTGGTACGCCGCGAGCGCGACCTCGGAGGTGCCGACCAGGTAGAGGTCGTCGTCCTGGAGGTGGTAGACGTCCTGGGCGGCTTGGCCGAGGAAGCCCGTGCCCGCCATGGACTGGGGGCGGACCAGGGCCGGGGTCAGCATCGGCGTGAAGCCGGCCGCCGTGGCCTGGGCCATCGCCGCGTTCACCAGGGCGAGCTCCAGCAGGGCGCCCACTCCCGTGAGGAAGTAGAAGCGCGAGCCGGAGACCTTGGCGCCGCGCTCGACGTCGATCGCGCCGAGGAGGTGGCCGAGTTCCAGGTGGTCCCGGGGCTCGAAGCCCTCGGCGGCGAAGTCACGGATCGTGCCGTGCGTCTCCAGCGTGACGAAGTCCTCCTCGCCGCCCACGGGCACGTCCGGGTGGACGAGGTTGCCGAGCTTCTGCAGCAGCTCCTGGGTCTCGGTGGCCGCGGCGTCGCGCTCCGCGTCGGCGGCCTTGACGTCGGCGGCGAGCTGGCTCGCCTTCTTCAGCAGCTCTGCCTTCTCGTCCCCGGACGCCTTGGGGATCAGCTTGCCGAGCGCCTTCTGCTCGGCGCGCAGCTCGTCGAAGCGGACGCCGGACGACCTGCGCCGCTCGTCGGCAGACAGGAGGGAGTCGACGAGCGCGACGTCCTCTCCACGGGCGCGCTGGGAGGCGCGCACACGGTCGGGGTCCTCACGGAGCAGGCGAAGGTCAATCACGCGCTCCAGGCTACCGGTGTGGGATGACCGCCCACGACTCACTATTCCCGTCGGGTCTTACGTACCGTTATGAGTGAATTGCGCGAAGTGTCAATAAAGGACGTGCCTCTCCCTGGAACGAGGCATCCGGCGGGCGTCCCATTGACCCGAATACCTTGTGGGGAGCGGGACTTGGGATTCGGTTGTCCACAGGAATCCACATCCGCCGAAGAGTTATCCACAGGCTGTGCGGAAGATCTGTGGACTGCGAAATTGATCACTCCGCGAGACGCGGCCGTCCTTGAGGATTCCCACCGCAAACCCTCTCTACCTTCACTTTCGAGTGGAAACGGGTCACCCCAAAGAGTTACGCAAGGGGAAACGGTGGACGAACGGTGACCTGCCCGTGGATGGACGCATCAGGGGCCTGTAGGGCGATTTGTCGACTGGCTCATGGTTCGTTGTCGACTTGTCCCCAGGTCGAGAAGCGGACCTGTGGATAACTTCTGTGGATAACGACCATCAGCAGGTACGACCGGCCGGCGACAGACCGGCGACCAGCCTAGAAGCGGCCGTCCTGGCATCGCGCGACCCAGTCCGCCGCCGCCACGAACTCCTCGTCCGACGTCCCCGGCCGGGGCTGCCGCACCTGCTCCGGCTGCACATCGGCGCGCGGATACGAGCCGAGGTAGCGCACCTGGAGGCAGATCCGCTTCAGGCCCATCAGGGCCTCGGCCACCCGGCGGTCGGAGATGTGGCCCTCCGCGTCGATGCAGAAGCAGTAGTTGCCGATGCCGGCACCGGTCGGCCGGGACTGGAGCAGCATCAGGTTGATGCCCCGGGTGGCGAACTCGCCGAGCAGGTCGCGCAGGCCGCCGGGGTGGTCGTCGCGCTGCCACAGCACGACGGAGGTCTTGTCCGCCCCGGTCGGGGCGGCGGGCCGGGCGGGCCGGCCGACCAGCACGAACCGGGTCTGGGCGTTCTCGGCGTCGTGGATGCCGGTCTCCAGGGCCTCCAGGCCGTAGCGGGCGGCCGCGAACTCGCCGGCGAAGGCGGCGTCGTACCGGCCTTCCTGGACCAGCCGGGCGGCGTCCGCGTTCGAGGCGGCCGACTCCCAGTGCGCGTCCGGCAGGTGCTTCTTCAGCCAGTTGCGCACCTGTGGCTGGGCGGCCGGGTGCGCGGAGACGGTCTTGATGTCCGACAGCTTCGTGCCCGGGCGGACGAGCAGCGCGAAGGTGATGGAGAGCAGCACCTCGCGGTAGATCATCAGCGGGGCCCCGGCGACGAGCTCGTCGAGCGTGGTCGTGATACCGCCCTCGACGGAGTTCTCGATCGGCACGAACGCGGCCTCGGCCTCGCCGGCGCGTACCGCGTCGAGCGCGGACTGGACGGACACGTACGGGATGAGCTCCCGGGTGGCGGCCTCGGGAAGCGTGCGCAGGGCGACTTCGGTGAAGGTGCCCTCGGGACCGAGATACGCATAGCTCGCTGGCATGACCTCACCCTAATAGGCCCGCGGAACCGCTATCCCCCGCAATCCCGCACACGGACCGACTCTCACCCCTCCAGCAACTTCTGCCCCACGTACTCCCCCTCCGCCGCCCCGCCCGGCACGGCGAACAGCCCGCTCGACTCGTGCCGGACGAACGGCGACAGGGCGTCGCCCCGGTCGAGCTTGCGCTGCACCGGGACGAAGCCGCGCAGCGGATCGGCCTGCCAGCAGATGAAGAGCAGGCCCGCGTCGGGCACCCCGTCGGCGTCGATGCCGTCGTGGAAGGAGAACGGGCGGCGCAGCATCGCGGCGCCGCCGTTCTGGTCGGGCCGGGTGATGCGGGCGTGGGCGTTGATCGGGACGACGAGGTTGCCCTCGGCGTCGGTCTTCTCCAGGTCCATCGCGGTCGTCTCGGTACCGCCGGACAGCGCGGCCCCGTCGATTTTGCGGCGCCCGATGACGTCCTCCTGCGCCTTGACGGAGAGCTTCTCCCAGTCGTCGAGGAGCATGCGGATCCGGCGGACGACGGCGTAGGAGCCGTTCGCCATCCAGGCCGGCTCGCCCTTCTCCGGGACGAAGATCCGCTGGTCGAAGTCGGGCTCGTCCGGCTTCGGGTTCCGGGTGCCGTCGATCTGGCCCATGAGGTTGCGGGCGGTCATGGGGTGGGCGGTGGCGCCGGGCGAGCGGTTGAAGCCGTTCATCTGCCACCGCACCCTGGCCGCCCGGCCCGCGTCCTGCTGGATCGCGCGCAGGGCGTGGAAGGCGACCAGGGCGTCGTTGGCGCCGATCTGCACCCACAGATCGCCGTTGCTGCGCTTCTTGTCGAGGCGGTCGGAGGAGAACTCGGGCAGCGGGTCCAGCGCCACCGGGCGCTGCTTCTCCAGGCCCGTCCGGGCGAAGAAGCTGTGCCCGAAGCCGAAGGTGACCGTCAGCGACGAGGGACCGGCGTCGCGGGCCACGTCGGTGTCACCGTGGGCGCTCGGCTCGCCCGCCATCAGCCGCCGGGCCGTCTCCGACCAGCGGCGGAGCAGGGCGGCGGCCTCCTTGCGGCCGGCGCCCGCCGCCAGGTCGAAGGCGACGAGATGGCCGCGGGCCTGGAGGCCGTCGGTGATGCCCGGCTGATGTTTCCCGTGAAACATCACCCGGTCGGTGCCGAGTGAGGTGAGCGGAGCGGCCGCCTCGGAGGGCGCGGCGGCGTATCCCGCGGCGGTGCCCGCCGTGCCGAGCACGAGTCCGGTGGCGCCGGCGGTGCCGAGCAGCCGTCGCCGGGAGATGCCCTCGCGGGCGGAGGCCGCCTCGGTGTGGTCCGGGGCGGCTTCGGGGGTGCGGGCCTGGGGGAAGGACTGGTCGGGCATGGTCGTTCAGCCGATCTGCGCGTTCTTGGTGACGGTCACCTCGTCGATGTCGGAGGTCCGCACGGTCACGTCGACCTGCCAGTCGCCGGCCATGGGGATCTGCACTCCGTTCGCCGACCAGTGTCCGGTAGCGAGGTGGTCGGGGACGACGGGCAGGGGCCCGATGTCCTTGGCCTCGAGGGTGAACTCGACCTTGACCTCGGGGATGTCGAAGGCCTGGCCGTCGGGTCGCTCCACGTAGACGTGCATCTCGTTGCCGCCCACGCGGGCGGGGTCGAGGTCGATGGTGACGACGCCCTTGCCGTCCTGGCCGCCGGTGTCGAAGGGCATGTTCAGGGTGAGCGCCCCGGACGTCGCCGCGTCGGCGGTGGAGGACGAGGAGGAGGACGAGGTGGCCGCCTTGGCCTCCTGCTCCGTACGCCCCGGCTCGGTCTGCGTCAGCACGGTGGTGACGGCGAGCAGGACGACCGCGACGCCGGCCTCGGCCAGCACCGAGCGGCGCAGCCCGAAGCGGTTCGGGTCGGCGTCCCGCAGCCGCTTCTGCCGGGCGGCGTCCCGCGCGGCCCGCTGCCGGGCGAGCTGGGCGGCACGCTCGGCGTCGGCGGGCTCCTCGGCGGGCTCCTCGGTGGGCTCGGCGGGGGTCTCGGCGGTGGACTTCCCGGCTCCGGGTTCCTCGGCGGCGGACTCCCCGGCAGGCGCCACACCCGCGTCGGTGCCGGCCTCCGTGTCACCGGAGGCCCCCGCCCCGGCCCGTACCTTCTCCCGCTCCGCCGCTGCCGGCACCGTCGGCGCCAGCCGGCCCGTCCACCGGCGCGAGATCCACGCGACGCCGACGAGGACGCCGACGAGGGCGATCTTGGCCAGGAGGAGCTGGCCGTAGCGGGTGTCGGTGAAGGCCGGCCAGGAGCCGAGCTGGCGCCACGACTGGTACGTCCCGGTCGCGATCAGCGCGAGCACGCTGCCGAAGGCGACCCGGGAGAAGCGGCGTACGGCCGACGCGTCGACGGGGGTGTCGGCGGGGGCCCGGTACAGGGCGACCAGGAGCGCGCCGAGTCCGCCGAGCCAGGCGGCGACGGCCAGCAGGTGGAGGACGTCGACCGGCATGGCGATGCCCGCCTGGATGCCGACCGAGGCGTGCTCGGACATCGCCCAGCTCGCGGCGAGCCCCGCGGCCACGACGACACCGCCGATGGCGAGCCCGAAGGTCAGATCCCGCTTCTCCTGGGGGTCCTCACGCTTGTCGTACGCGCCGAACAGCACGGCGATGAACAGCGCGGCGGCGGCCAGCAGCAGCAGCCGGGAGACCAGGGCCGCGCCGGTCTTGGTCTGCAGCACCTGGCCCAGCAGGGACAGGTCGACGATGTCGGCGACCTTCCCGGAGCCGGTGAAGGAGCCGCGCAGCAGGAGCAGGGCGAGGGTCGCGGCGGTCAGCGCGAGCCACCCGGAGACGACGAACCGCTGCACCGGCCGCACCCCGGACCCGCGCGGCCAGCAGGCGAGCACGAAGGCGGCGCCGCCGGCCATCACGATGAACCCGGCGTACGACACGTACCGCCCGAGGTTGTACAGCCAGCCGACGACGCCGTCGTCGGCTCCCTGCCCGGACACGGCCACGCTCGTCTTGGAGGGGGCGCCGATGGAGAAGGTGTAGGCGCCGGCGACGGGGTGGCTGTCCGCCGAGACGACCTGGTAGGCCACCGTGTAGGTGCCGTCGGACAGGCCCGGCTGCAGGCGCACCGCGTACGTCGTGCCGCTGACGCCGGACGGCTTGCCGGTGTCGACGCGCTTGCCCTCGGGGTCGAGCACGCGCAGCGAGTCGTCGGAGAGCGCGACCTGCTCGGAGAAGGTGAGCGAGATCCGGGACGGGGCCTGGTCGACCACCGCCCCCTGCGCGGGGTCGCTGCCGGTCACCGCGGCGTGCGCGGAGACCGGGCCGGCCCCGGCGAGCAGGGCGCAGACCGCGGCCAGGAGCAGCAGAACCAGGGTCCGGACGCGGGGGGCGATGGTCGGAGTCACAGGGGTCCCTCCGTCAGTGTCCGGTCGTCGGGGTGTAGGTGGCGGCCTTCACCGGCATCTCCACCTCGACGGGGTCGGAGTGGGCGAAGCGCAGCTCGACGGAGACGGTCTGGCCTTCCTTCGGCTTGCGCTTGAGCTGCTCGAACATCAGGTGGTCGCCGCCGGTCTTCAGCACCAGCCGCCCATGGGCGGGGATCTTGAGGCTCTTGACCTCCCGCATGGCCCCGCCGGTGGTCTCGTGCACGGTGACCCGGCCGGCGATGTCGCTGGAGACCGACGTCAGCTCGTCGGCGGCACCGCCGTTGTTGGTGACGGTGAGGAAGCCGGCCGCCATCTCCTCGGAGACCGGCTGCGGCATGTAGGCGGAGCCGACGGCAAGCTCCGCCTGGCCGCCCGAGCCGCCGTCGCCGCCCGCGTCCGAGTCCGCGCAGCCCGCCAGGGCCAGGGTCCCTGCTATGGCGAGGGCCGCCGGGCCGAGGCGCCTCACGGGTTCTCTCCCTTGACGATCTTGGGCAGGTCCTTGGTGTAGTCCTGGACGGTGGCGTCCTCGCCGTAGAGCACATAGCCGCCGTCGGTCTTCGGCGAGAACGCGATGACCTGGGTGCCGTGCTCGGAGACGATCTTGCCGTTCTTGTCCTTGTGCGGCGGATCGATGGAGATGCCGAGGGTGCGGGCACCGGCCTGGACGGTGGGGAAGTCACCGGTGAGGCCGACGAACCGGGAGTCGATGCCCTTGAGCCACTTGGCCAGCTCGGCCGGGGTGTCGCGCTCGGGGTCGGTGGTGACGAACACCACGCGCAGGTCGTCCTGCTCGGCCTTGGGCAGCTGCTTCGTGGCGACGGCGATGTTGTTCATCGTCAGCGGGCAGACGTCGGGGCAGTGCGTGTAGCCGAAGTAGATCAGCGTGGGCTTGCCCGCGGTCTCCTCGCGGAGGTCGTACTTCTTGCCCTGTGTGTCGGTGAGGACCAGGTCCGGCTTCTCGAAGGGCTTGTCGAGGACCGTGGCGGCCTTGTCGGTACCGGCCTCCTCCGACACCACGGCGACGGGCTTGTTGCTGTCGTCGCCGCTGCCGCAGGCGGTCAGGGTCAGGGATGCGGCGGCGAGCAGTGCGGCCGCGGCGAAGGTCTTGGTGCGCATAGAGAAATGTCCCAGATGTCGGTGGCCCGGCGCGCACCGGGGTGACCCCGTGAACCGGGGGCGTGCTCCCGGTGCGCGCCGTGCGTGGAAGCGGCGTCAGGCGTTGCTGCGCCGACGGCCGGCGAGCACGCCGTAGGCGACACCGGCCGCGCCGACGACGATGCCGACGATGCCCAGGACGCGGGCGGTGGTGTCCGTGCCGTCGGAGGAGCCGGAGTCGTCCGCGGCGGTCTCGGCGGAGGCCTTCTCGGCCGACTCGGAGTCGGCGTCGTCATCGGCGCCCGCGTCGTGGTGCCCGCCCTCGGAGGCGGCGGACAGCTTCAGCACGGGGGCCGGGTTGTCGGGCTCCTCCTGGCCCTCCTGCGGCACCTCGATCCAGCGGACGACCTCCTTGTTGGAGTACGTCTGGAGGGCCTTGAAGACCAGCTGGTCGGTGTCCTCGGGCAGCTGCCCGACGGAGAGCGGGAACTTCTCGAAGTAGCCGGGCTGGATGCCCTTGCCGTCGGCGGTCCAGGTGACCTTGGAGACCGCCTCGGTGATCTTCTCGCCGTGCATCTCCAGCGGCTTGTCCAGCCTGGACTTGGTGACCTCGATCTTCCAGCCGGGCATCGGCTCGGGCATGACGGAGGCCAGCGGGTGGTCGGTCGGGAAGGTGACCTCGAGCTTGGTGGTGGAGGCGTCGTCGCGCTCGTTCGGCACCTTGAAGTCGACGACCGCGTAACCGCCCTTGGCGGCCGTGCCCTCGGGCTGCACGGTGACGTGCGCGAAGGCGGGGGCGGACAGGACGAGGACGGTGACACCGGCGGCGGCACCGGCCGCGGCGATACGGGAAGCCTTCATGGAAGGAAGCACTCCGCTGTGAGTCGGGATGAGGAAGAGGGAACGCGCACGCGCGCGTGCCGCACGACGGCGGCCCCCTCCTCCGGGGTGTCCGGGCATCCGTGGGCTCGAAGAACCGGGTTCCGGGACGGCGGAGCGGTGGTGGTCGCGTCGTGTCAGGCGGCGAGGGCGAGTGCGGCTGCGGAAGTCGTCGCGGCGGGCGGGCCCCGCCGGATCACCGTGTGCTGGAGCGCGATGGTGCGGGGTATCGGGGGCGCGGGCCGCAGGGCGTGTGCCGGGCGCGGACGGTCCTCGGGCGCGCCGGGCAGTCCGACGCGCAGGGCTCGGACCAGCGCGAGCGCGGCCCGCAGCGAGCGGATCAACGCCCCTTCGGCGACACCCTGCGCCGACAGTTCGGCCAGCCGCAGCACCGCCAGGTCGCCGTGGCGCAGCAGCCAGCCCGCGGCGAGCGCCGCGAGGACGTGACCGAGCAGCATCGGCAGGGACGGCCACAGCGGGACCGACGCCCCGGACGCGGCGTCCGTGGCCAGGTGCGTGTGCGCTCCCGCGGGCGGCTGGACCCTGGCGTCGGTGAGGATCCTGTGGGCCTGTGCCGGGCTGATCGCCGCCGCCGTCGTGCCGCACACGAACCGTGCGGCCTGCTGGACCAGCGCGGCGTCGCTCAGACCCGCCGGCCGCGGTGCGGCGACGGCGGCCGTGCCGTGCTGGCCCAGGCCGAACAGCATGTGCAGCACCGTCTGGCCGACCGCGAGCAGGGCGGCGATGCCCGGCAGCGTGCGAGCGCGCCCGGCGAGCGGGACGGCCACCGCGGCCACGCCGAGGAACCCGGCGCCCAGCGTCCACAGCGGGATGCCGTCGCAGGAGGCCATGGCGTGACCTGCCCCGGCCAGCACGACGCAGACCGCGGCGAACACCGCGGCCCGCAGGATCCGGAGCGTGGCTCCGGAGCGCTTCGTGGGCGTGTGGGGGGCAAGCATGGCGGGCTCATCATCGCACTGGCCGCGCCCGTCCCGTACGGCAGGTCCAACAAGATGCCGTACGACCGGAACGTCACGCTCTGGTCCGGCGCGCCCCCGGTTGCGCCGATCCTCGCTCCCCGCTGCGCCGCCGCCCGCCCCCACATACACCGATCAGAACCAGTGCGCATCCGCCGTATGGGCGGCCTCACGTCAACTTCACGCTTACACGCGGGCACGGAGGGCAATACGTAACGGTATGTCGAGCCGCGGCCGGGAGGCTGGAGCATGAGCATCTGGTGGTCACTCCATCTGCGGCGCGAAGCCGCGAGCGTGCCGCTCGCCCGCCGCCTGCTGATCGGCACGATGGAGACCGCGGGCGTGGATCCCGACATCTCCTACGACCTCTCCGTCGCCCTCAGCGAGGCCTGCGCGAACGCCGTGGAGCACGGCGGGGACACGGGACGCGGCCCCGGTTCGGAGGCCTACCGGGTCACCGCCTACCTCGACGGCGAGAAGTGCCGGATCGAGGTCGCCGACGCGGGCCCCGGCTTCCCCGCGGCCTCCGCAGGGCTGTCCCGCCCCCCGGTCCGGCCGGCGCACACCGAAGCCGAGAACGGCAGGGGGCTGTGCCTCATCGAGGAGCTCGCCGACCACGTCCACATCGGCAACAAGCCGGGCCGGGGCGGAGCCGTGGTGAGCTTCGACAAGGTCCTCAAGTGGCGCGAGGGCGCACCGCTGATGGCGGTCTGACCGACCTGGCGGCAGGGGGGTGTTTCACGTGAAACACCGCCGTACCCCTTGCGCAGTGCGCCCTACAGCGCTCCCCAGTCCAGCGTCGTCCGCGCCAGCCCCGCCACCTCCGTCAGGAGCGCCAGTCGCGCCGCCCGCAGAGCCGGGTCGGGATCCATCACCAGCACCTCGTCGAAGAACATGCCGATCGCCTCGACGAGTGGGGCGGAGACCTCGATCAGCGCGCCGAGATCGTCCTCCCGGCCCTCCAGGGCCTGACGCACGGTCTGCACGCTCTCGGCCAGGCGCAGCTCGGCGGGCGCGGTCAGCAGGGACGGATCGGCCCCGTCGACGCCGTCCTCGGGGAGGATCCGCACCACCCGCTGGAACGCGGCGGCGAGCGCCTCGAACGCCTCGCTGCCGACATGCCGCTCCAGCGTGGCGAGCGTCCGGTCCCCGTGCGCGGGCCGGTCGGCCCACACCAGCACGGCCTGCACCAGCCGGTGCTCGTGCCCGGCGTCCGTGAGCTGCTGCTCATACCGCCGGGTGATCAGCTCGGCGGCCTCGGCGACCCGGTCGGCGGGCACCGCCACGCCCTGGGCGGCGTACCGCACGGCCGCGGCGCGCAGCCCGTCACCCACCCGGATCCCCGCCACGGCCGGGACACTGCGCAACACGTTGAGCAGCCCGATCGCGGCCCGCCGCACCCCGTACGGGTCCGAACTCCCGGTCGGCGCCGCCCCGATCACGAACATGCCCGTCACCAGGTCGAACCGGTCGGCGAGCGACAGCACGGCACCCGCTTCCCCGGCGGGCAGGGCGCCTCCGGCGGAGCGCGGCAGCTCCATCTCGGCCAGCGCCCGGGCGACCTCGGGGGACTCCCCGGCCCGGCGGGCGTACTCCTCGGCCATCACCCCGGCGAGACCGGAGAACTCGATGACCATCTGGGAGGCCAGGTCGAACTTGGCCAGCGCCCCGGCCCGCCGCACCACCTGCACCGTCTCCTCCGGCAGCCCGGCGCGCCCGGCCAGGTCAAGGGCGAGGGAGCCGAGCCGCCCGGCGCGGTCGGCGACCGTGCCGAGCCGGTCCTCGAAGGTCAGCTTGTCCAGCCGGCGGCGGAACTCCTCCGGCGCCACCTTCAGATCCGCCCGCCAGAAGAACGCGGCGTCCTCGTACCGCGCCCGCAGCACCGCCTCGTTGCCCGCCCGCACCACGTCGTCGTCGCACAGGGCGTTGGCGAAGGTGACGAAGTACGGCATGAGCCGGTCGCCGTCCAGGACGGGCAGATAGCGCTGGTGCTTGCGCATGACGGTGGTCAGAACGCTCGCGGGCAGTTCGAGATAGCGCTCGTCGAACGACCCGCGCACGGCGTACGGGAACTCCAGGATGTCGGTGATCTCGTCGATCAGCCCGGCCTGGTCCTCCACGTCGATCCGTCCGCCCACCTCGGCCGCCGCCTCCAGGGCCCCGCGCACCACCGCCCCGCGGCGGGCCTCCCGGTCGAGCAGGATGCCGTGCATGTGCAGGAAGTGCGGATAGCCCTCGGCGGAGGTCACCCGGACCTCCGGGTAGGGCGCCTGCCGCTGCACCCGCGTGGTGTCGCCCGAGGAGAGCGAGGAGACCACCACGGGCAGCGGAGTACGGCCCAGCAGCGCCAGCAGCCAGCGCACCGGACGCGAGAACGACAGGCCCGGGTCGCTCCACCGCATGTTCCGCCCGGCGCGCAGCCCGGACACCACCTCGGCCAGCAGGTCGCTGAGCACCTCGACGGCCGGCCGCCCCGACTCGTGCCGGGTGAGCGAAACGTACTCGACACCCTTGACCTCGATGATCCGCACGTCGGACGGTTCGGCGCCCTGGCTGCGGGCGAAGCCGAGCAACGCGGGCGTGGGGGCGCCGTCCTTGAAGGCGGCGGCGACCTTGGGGCCGCGCACGGTCCGCACGGTGTCCCGCTCGCGCGGCTGCACGCCGTCGACGGTGATCACGATCCGGCGCGGCGTGGCCATCACCGTGATCGCCCCGTGCCCGAGCCGTGTCTCGGCGAGCTTCGCCGTGACCGACTCGCGCACCGCCTCGGTGGTGGCGACGACGTCGGCGTAGGGCAGCTCCTCCACGCCGATCTCGAACAGCAGCGTCTCGACGCCGGGCACCTTGGGCAGCGGGGCCCGTACGGCCGGGGCGGGCGCGGGCGCGACCCCGAGCGGGTGCTCCAGTGCCGCCCGCCGCCGCTCCCAGAGCTTGGCCGACTCGTGCGTCAGTCCGCGCATCAGCGCGAACGCCTTGGCCCGCTCGGTGGTACTGATCGCGCCGCGCGCGTCGAGCACGTTGAAGGTGTGGCTGCACTTGAGCACGTACGTGTACGCCGGTACCGGCAGCTCCAGGTCGAGCAGCCGCCGGGCCTCGGCCGCGTAGGCGTCGAACAGCCGGTGGTTGGTGCCGAGGTCGGCGTCGTCGAGGTAGTACCGGCTCATCTCGTACTCGTTCTGCCCGAACACCTCGCCGTAGGTGATGCCCGGCGCGTAGGCGATGTCCTTGAAGTGGGACACGCCCTGGAGGTTCATCAGGATGCGTTCGAGGCCGTAGGTGATCTCCACCGACACCGGGTCCAGGGCGACGCCGCCGACCTGCTGGAAGTAGGTGAACTGGGTGATCTCCATGCCGTCCAGCCAGACCTCCCAGCCCAGCCCCCAGGCGCCGAGCGCGGGGGAGGCCCAGTTGTCCTCGACGAACCGCACGTCGTGCGCGTTCAGGTCGACGCCGAGGGCCCGGAGGCTGCCGAGGTACAGCTCCTGGGGGTTGCCCGGGTCGGGCTTGAGGATCACCTGGAACTGGGTGTGGGTCTGCAGCCGGTTGGGGTTCTCGCCGTAGCGCGAGTCGTCCGGCCGCACGCTCGGCTCCACGTAGGCCACGCTCCACGGCTCCGGGCCGAGCACCCGCAGGGCCGTGGCCGGGTTGGCGGTACCGGCTCCGACCTCGGTGTTCAACGGCTGCGTGATCATGCAGCCGTTGTCGCTCCAGTACTTCTGCAGGGTGAGGATGGCGTCCTGCATGGTCAGCGCCGTCTGAACGTTCTTCATGATGATCGCGCCCGTTCCCCGATTCGGCCCGGCAAGGTCGGTCATGATCTCACACGTCAACCGGCGCTGACCTGCGCATTTTTGGTGCCTTCCGGCGGGGTATCAGGCCTTGAGGGCGGCCATCCACGCCTCGACCTCGTCGGAGCGCCGGGGCAGCCCGGCGCTGAGGTTCCGGTTGCCGTCCTCCGTCACGAGGATGTCGTCCTCGATCCGCACCCCGATCCCCCGGTACTCCTCGGGCACCGTCAGGTCGTCGGCCTGGAAGTACAGCCCCGGCTCCACCGTCAGGCACATGCCCGGCTCCAGCACACCGTCCACGTACGTCTCGGTCCGGGCGGCGGCGCAGTCGTGCACGTCCATGCCCAGCATGTGGCCCGTGCCGTGCAGCGTCCACCGCCGCTGCAGCCCGAGCTCCAGCACCCGCTCGACCGGGCCCTGGACGAGCCCCCACTCCACGAGGCGCTCGGCCAGCACCCGCTGGGCCGCGTCGTGGAAGTCCCGGTACTTGGCGCCCGGCTTCACCGCCGCGATCCCGGCCTCCTGGGCGTCGTACACGGCGTCGTAGATCTTGCGCTGGATCTCGTTGAAGCGGCCGCTGATCGGCAGCGTGCGCGTCACGTCGGCCGTGTAGTACGTGTGCGTCTCGACGCCCGCGTCGAGCAGCAGCAGGTCGCCGGAGCGGACGGGGCCGTCGTTGCGCACCCAGTGCAGCGTGCACGCGTGCGGGCCGGCCGCGGCGATCGTGCCGTAGCCGACGTCGTTGCCCTCGACGCGGGCGCGCAGGAAGAACGTGCCCTCGATGTAGCGCTCGGAGGTCGCCTGGGCCTTGTCGAGGACCTTCACGACGTCCTCGAAGCCGCGCACGGTCGAGTCGACCGCCTTCTGCAGCTCGCCGATCTCGAAGGAGTCCTTGACCAGGCGCGCCTCGGACAGGAAGACCCGCAGCTCCTCGTCGCGCTCGGCGGTGACCTTGTCGGTCAGCGCGGCCTCGACGCCGGCGTCGTAACCGCGCACGACGCGCACCGGGCCGGTGGCCTCGCGCAGCTTCC
This sequence comes from Streptomyces sp. NPDC094143, assembly GCF_040303825.1. Taxonomy (NCBI): domain Bacteria; kingdom Bacillati; phylum Actinomycetota; class Actinomycetes; order Kitasatosporales; family Streptomycetaceae; genus Streptomyces; species Streptomyces sp. NPDC094143. The sequence goes on along the minus strand of NZ_JBEOTZ010000002.1, from coordinate 139,141 downwards.
CGGGCAGCTCGCGCACGTCGGAGGCGGGGATGCCGTAGAGCTGCTCGGCCTCGGTGAGGGAGTGGCGGCGGCCGACCCACAGCTCGCCCTGGCCGTCCAGCCAGAACTCGCCGTTCTCGCGGTCGGAGCGCGGCAGGAGGTAGATCGTCGCCTCGTGGCCCTCGCCCTTCGGCTCCAGGACCAGGACGCCGTCCTCGGTCTGGTTGCCGGTGAGGTAGGCGTACTCGACGGAGGCGCGGAAGGCGTACTCGGTGTCGTTCGAGCGGGTCTTGAGGTTGCCCGCGGGGATCACCAGACGCTCGCCCGGGAAGCGCGCGGACAGCGCGGCCCGGCGGGCGGCGGTCTCGGCGGCCTGGGGGACGGGCTCGAGATCGCGCAGCTCGGTGTCGGCCCAGCCGCTCCTCATGTTCTCGGCCAGCTCGTCGGACACGCCGGGGTACAGTCCGTTCTTCCGCTGCTTGATCGGCTCTTCTTCGGCAGTCTCCGGGGTCTCCGCGAGATCCTCCGCCACGGTCATCCTCCTCGATACGGCACTGGACCACCGTCCACTGTACGGCGGCACGGAAGAGGGCCCGGGGCCGGTGACGAGGAGCGTTACTCGAAGCGCGCCGCCAGCAGCACGACGTCCTCCGCCCCCCGCGCCGCGTCCAGCCCGTCCGGCAGCACGCTGCGCAGGACGTGGTCGGCGATCGCGCCCGGGTCGCCCCGCAGCGCCCGGGGCACCCCGGCAGCGGCCGCGTGCAGCCGGGCGAAGGCCCGGTCCGTGGCCTCGCCGGTGCGGTGCAGCAGCCCGTCGGTGTAGAGCAGAACCGTCTCTCCGGGCTCGGCGAGGATCTCCACGCTGGGCGCCTCCCAGCAGGCGAGCATGCCGAGGGGGGCGGAGACGGAGGTCTCCACGAACTCCGTGCGCCGCTGCCCGATCAGCAGCGGCGGGCTGTGGCCGGCACCGGCCAGCGTGATCTTGCGGGCGGCCGGTTCGCAGTAGCCGAACAGGGCGGTCGCCGAGCGGGCGGGCTCGGTCAGCCGCAGCAGCAGCTCCAGGTCGGACAGGACCGCGACCGGGTCCTCGCCCTCCATCACGGCGTAGGCGCGCAGGGAGGCCCGCAGCCGCCCCATCGCGGCGACGGCGCTGGGTCCCGCGCCGGTGACGGAGCCGACCGCGAGACCGAGGGCGGCCTCGGGCAGCGGCAGCGCGTCGTACCAGTCGCCGCCGCCGTGCGGGCCGGTGCGGTGCCGGGCGGCGAGCTGGACACCGGCCACCCGGGGCAGCCGGGAGGGCAGCAGCTCGTCGGACATGGTCGCCATGGACGCGCGTGTGCGCTCCAGTTCCAGGAGCCGGGCGAGGTGCTCGGCGGCGTAGCGGGCGTACAGGCCGGCGAGGTGGCGCTGGCGCTCGCTGGGTTCGGCGGGTTCGTCGTAGAGCCAGACGGCTGCGCCGAGGCGGCCGGCGGCCTCGGGGGTGAGGGGGAGGGCGTAGCTGGCGGCGTAACCGAGGCGTGCCGCGACCTCGCGGTGGCGGGGGTCGAGCTTCTCCTCGGCGAAGAGGTCGGGCTGGGCGATCGCGGCCTCGCCGCCCGGCAGGCCGTCGAGGATCCGGCCGTGGGACAGGGCGCTGCGCGGCACCGTCTCGATGTGGCCCAGGTCGGCGCGGGCCAGGCCCAGGCCGATGGTGGTGTCCGGGCCGAGGCCGTCGCCCGGTTCCAGGACGACGAGGCCGCGCCGGGCGCCGACGAGGGCGGCGCCCGCCCGCAGCGTCTCGTGCAGCGCCTCGTCGAGCGCGGTGGTGCGGGCCAGCCGTTCGGTCAGTTCGTGCAGGGTGGTGAGATCGGACACCCAGCCGGCGAGACGGTCCTGGAGCACCGCGCCGGGTGGGGCGGGTGGGTTTGCCGGGGCCGGGGTGATACCCGTGGCGGGCGCGACAGTGTGTGCGGGGGCCGGAACCGTTGAATCGATTCCAGCCACTTTCGCAGGGTGAGGGGCGTTCATGGCGTCCGGCCTCCCGACCGGCGCGTACTGCTCAAAAGCATCGCAAACCCCCATGTCATTCTGCGCCGCCAGCAGTGGCTCCACATGTACACGCACTCGTGAGGAGATGTCCAGCATTGTCCTGCTGGGATTCCTGGTGTCCGTGAGGTTCGAGAGAACAACTCGCCTTCCTCTTGCGGAAATGCAAATTTGGCTTGAAACTGCCGCAGGGGACGGCTTATTGCGGTCGACTGGGCTTGCTCGACGGAGCGTCACAACGGTCGTGATGGGTACGTACTCGGAGAAGGCCAGGGGTGGTTGGGAACCACCCGGAACCTGGCGACGGAACCGGGCGTCCTATCCACCGACGACCGTGCCCCATCCTCCCGTGGCGGAGGCGGAGAGAAATACGCGCGACGGCAAACGCCATACTTCGCCACCCCTACGCCACGCCCGTGCTCTTGATGGACGCAGTATGGGCGGGACGGCCGCGGAGGCAGCCCTTGCTCGACCCATAGGGGTTCCCCTTGCCTCAGGCAGGGGTGTGATGCGCCAACAGGTACGCACAGTGAAGTGATCGACACATGTTGTGATGGACCACCGTGTTGCCAGGCGTGCAACGGAAAGGACGAGCGCTCATGCGCGAGATCCCCGGAAGGCGACGCAGGCTCCTGTTCCGGCGCAGTGACGGGAGGCCTGAGCCGATCGGCGCGGCCCTGACCTACGCGACGGAATGGCAGTGGCCCGTGCTGCCGGGCGTCGCGGGGGACCCACAGGGGCACTCCCGCTGCAGCTGCCCCGACCCCGACTGCACGGTGCCCGGCGCGCATCCCTTCGACCCCGGCCTGCTCGCGGCCACCACCGACGGACGCATGGTCCGCTGGTGGTGGAGCAACCGGCCGACGGCGCCGATCGTCCTGGCCACCGGCGGCAAGGCCCCCTGCGCGGTCTCCCTGCCGGCCGCCCCGGCCGCCCGCGCCCTGAAGGTCCTCGACCACGCGGGCATGCGGCTCGGCCCGGTCGTCGCCTCGCCGACCCGCTGGGCGATCCTGGTCAAGCCGTACTCCATGGAGCAGCTCGGCGAACTGCTCTACGCCAAGGACTTCGTGCCCGGCTCCCTCCGCTTCCACGGCGAGGGCGGCTACCTGGCCCTGCCGCCCTCCGAGACGGGCCAGGGCGAGATCCGCTGGGAGCGGGCACCGCTGCCCGGCTCGGCCTCCCCGTGGGTGCCCGATGTCGAGGCCGTCGTGGACGCCGTGGTCGAGGCCCTCACTCGTACGGGTGTGAGCGCGCCCGAGTTCTAGGGCCGTCGGGCGCGCCGGGCGCCGCACACGCCCCGGCGCGTTAAGTTCCGGGGCCATGCCGCGTCATTCCCGGGGCCGCCGCCGGGACCCCCGTAAGACCCGACTGCTCGCCCTCGCGGGTGTCGGGGTGGCGTGCGCGGTCGCCCTGCCGCTGGCGGTGGCGGCAGCGGGAGCCGTGCGGTCCGAGCGGACCGCGGGCGGCACGGCCGCCTCCGGCACGGAACACGTAGGGCGGCGTTCCTCCCCGTCCGACGGCAAGGCGCCCGGGGCGTCGTCCGCCGTCCCGCGCCCGCCCACGCTCGGCCATGGCCTGGCGACCGCCGTGCGCTGCGGTCCCGAACTCTCCTCCCCCGACGGCGTCGAGGCGCAGACCTGCGTGATGACGCAGGGCGCGCGGACCTGGGCGCGGACCTACTACCGCAACGCCACCGGTGAGGCGCTCGACGCCGCGCTCACCCTGATGGGGCCGCAGGCCCGGACCGTGCGGATCACCTGTGCGGTGGGCGCCCAGGACGAGCCGGGCACCTGCGAGACGCCCCGGGAGCCCGCACGGGGCGAGCCGGTGGCGTACACGGCGATCGCGGAGTTCGCCCGACGGGCCGGACAGGGGCCGCTGCTGCTGCGGTCCGGGAGCAACTGACCCACACGAACCGGGAGTTGACACGCAACCGCGTTGCGTGAGCGGCCGGGTCCATGAAAAGACCCGGTTGCTGGCGACGGGGGATGCACCAGCAACCGGGCTACAGGAACGGTAACAAGAGATCGGCGGTTCGCAAATTCGATCTCGCCCTTTCCAGTCACCGACTGGCGTGTCACCGACGGGAGTTGTGACCCGACGGGGGCACGGGGGACCGGCCGGGCGGTGTCCCGGCCGGCCTGCCGCGCGCCGGGTCTCAGCTCAGCGTGACCTGCCGGTTGGTCAGCCCGCCCCGCGCCCGGCGCTCGTCCGCCGTCAGCGGCGCGTCCGTGGCCAGGGCCGTCGCGAGGCGCTCGGCGAACTCCGCCGCCGGCTTCTCCACGTCCTCGGCCGAGACGCCGCTCGGCAGGTCCCACACCGGCACCGTGAGCCCGTGAGCGCGGAAGGAGCCGACCAGGCGGGTGCCCTCACCGAGGCTGGAACGGCCCGTGGCGTGCAGCCGCGCGAGAGCGTCCAGAAGCTGCTCCTCGGGGTGCGGCATGACCCACCGCAGGTGGTTCTTCTCCGGCGTCTGGCACCAGTACGCGGCGTCCACGCCCCGGAGCTTGACCGTCGGGATGGCCGCGGCGTTGGCCCGCTCCAGGGAGGCGGCCACCTCCGGCGTGGCGTTCTCCGGGTCCGGGACCCAGAACTCGAAGCCGCTGTGCACTTCTGGCTCGAAGCCGCCCTCCGGGTCGAGCAGGTCCTGCAGGCGCGGACCGTCGGCCGGGGCGCGGCGGCCCTGCACCGGTGTGCCCGGCTCCGCTTCCAGGGCGCGCTGGAGGGTGTCGGCGAGGTCGCGGCTGATGTCGCCCGACGAGGTGTCGTTCTGCAGGCCGAGCAGGACCGAGCCGTCGTCGCGGCGCAGGGCGGGCCAGGCCATCGGCAGGACCGTGGCCAGCGTGACCGCCGGGACGCCCTCGGGCAGACCGTCCTTCAGGGGCAGTGCGACCGTGGCCGCCGGGACCAGCTCGCGCAGGGCGACCCAGTCGCACTCGCCGGGCAGGCCCTCGAAGGGGCGGCGCACCAGTTCGGTCACGGCGTGGGCCGCGGCCCGGCCGTGACAGGCCTTGTAGCGGCGGCCGCTGCCGCAGGGGCAGGGTTCGCGGGCGCCGACGACCGGAACGTCTCCCTCGGTGCCGACGGCGGCGGCCCCGCCCGTGGTCTGCGGGCGCTTGGCCTTCGTCTGGGGTCGCTTCTTGGCCATCGATGGGTCTCCCGGTTACGGCTCGTCTGGTACGGGCGCGAGCCTAGCCGTTCGTGCCCCGGGGGACGGGGTCCTGTGGACGATGCCGGGTCCTGTGGACGCCGGGTCCTGTGGACGGCGCCGGGTCCATGTGGACGGCGCCGGGTGCTGCGCGGCGCTCCCCACAGGCCAGGCGTACCGCGCTCAGTCCAGGTCGTCGAAGGCGTCCGCGAAGTCCAGACCCGGTATCCGGGACACGGCCGGGGCGGTGACACGGGTCGCGAAGTCGTCGCGGCGGTGGCCGGCGTCCGGGTCGTGGACGTCGTGGTGGACGACGACCCAGACCGTGACCTCGCCGCGGACGTCGTCCCGGACACCCCAGTCGTCGGCGAGCGCGGTGATGATGTTCAGCCCGCGGCCGCCGTGGGCGGTGACCGACGGGGTCGCGGGGGCGGGGCGGGTCGGGCCGCCGCCGTCCGTGACCTCGACGATGAGCCGGCCGGACGGGTCCACGCGCCACGCGGCACGGACGTCGCCGTCACCGGAGAGGGCGTCGCCCAGGGGTCTGCCGTGCTTGCACGCGTTGCTGAGCAGTTCGGAGAGGATCAGTACGGCGTCGTCGATGACCGATTCCGCTACACCGCCGCTGCGCAACTGCGCCCGCATGCGGTGTCTCGCCTTCCCCACGCCCGCAGGGCCATGGGGTACGGCCATGCTCGACGACGTGGGCACCTCCTGTGCCACCACCAACGCCACCCCCGAGACCTCCTTCGCCCCACGCCACGGTGTGGATGCCCCATTGGCCTGTACCGGAAACCGGCCAATCCACGTCCGGTGACGCACTCACACGATCGAATACGGATCGAACGCGCCGGAGCACTCCCCGAGATTGCGTGGCTGGAAATCGTCGTTGTGGCCGAGAGGGGAGCATCCCGTCCGTCGGGGGGCGGGGTCAAGGGGTGTGCGTGGGTCTGATGGGACTCGTGGGGCCGTCGACGCCGGCCCGGAACCTCAGCGGCCCAGCTGGTCGAGCACCGCGCGCGGACGGTTGGTGATGATGGCGTCGACGCCCAGGCCGACGCACAGGTCCACGTCCTCGGGCTCGTTGACCGTCCACACGTGCACCTGGTGGCCCGCCCGCTTCAGGCGCTCGATGTGGGCGGGGTGGTTGCGCACGATGCGCACGGAGGGACCCGCGATCCGCACGCCGGGGGGCAGTCGCCCGTCGCGCAGCCGGGGCGTGACGAACTGCGTCAGATGGACCGTCGGCAGGGTCGGCGAGGCGGCACGCACGCGGTGCAGCGAGCGGGCCGAGAAGCTCATGACCCGGACCTGCGACTCCTCCGCGGAGGCCGGGGCGTCGAGGCCGAACCGCTTCAGCAGGACCAGCAGCCGCTCCTCGACCTGACCCGCCCAGCGTGTGGGGTGCTTGGTCTCGACGGCCAGCTCCACCCGGCGCCCGGCGTCGGCGACGAGTTCCAGGAGCCGCTCCAGGGTGAGGACGGAGGTCGCCTCGCGGTCCTCCGGGCGGTGCTCCCAGTCGGGTTCCTCGTCCCGTCCCTTCCAGACGTCGCGCGTCTTCCAGGAGCCGAAGTCCAGGGCGGCGAGGTCGGCCAGCTCCAGGGCGGAGACCGCGCCGCGGCCGTTGGACGTACGGTTGACGCGTCGGTCGTGGACGCACACCAGGTGGCCGTCGGCGGTCAGGCGCACATCGCATTCGAGCGCGTCCGCGCCGTCCTCGATCGCCTTGGTGTAAGCGGCCAGGGTGTGTTCCGGGGCGTCCTCGGAGGCCCCGCGGTGGGCGACGACTTGAATCGGATGCCGGCGAGCGTGGGTCACCGCGTCATGGTGCCACCGCATGCGGGTACGCGTCCGGTCGGACGGACCGGACCGAGAGGCGGATCCGGACGGAAGCACTGGGATTGCACCTCTTTAGTCAGTAATGCCCTATATAAAGAATGGCCCCGGACCCACAGCCACCGCTTATGGTGCTCTGACGGCCTGTGGGAAAAGCTGACGGCATACAAAGGGACAAGCACAGCTGTACCGCGCCGGCCCCGCCGACCGGCGTGGACGAGCGCGACCGAGCGCGACCGAGTGCGACCCAGGACAGACAGCCGTGGATCGAGGAGAGAAGCTGTGAGCACCGAGAACGAGGGCACCGCGGTACCCCCCGCCCCGTCCGCACCCCCCGTGCCGGTGGACGCTCCCGCTGCTCCGGCGCCCCAGGGGCCGTACGGACAGGGCGCCCCCGGCGACGCCGGTCACCCCGGCGTCTCCTCCTCCGCCCCCGACCCCTCCTGGCCCCCGCCCCCGCCGCCGGCCGGTCCGCACGACGGCGGCTCCGGCTCCGGCCCGGGCGGCTGGGGCGCGTCGTACCAGCAGCCGGCGCCGAAGTCCGGCCGCGGACGCGGCGGGCTGGTCGCCGGCATCCTGATCGCCGCGCTGGTCGCGGGCGGTCTGGGCGGCGGCCTCGGTTACACCCTGGCGAAGAACAACGACGACAGCACCGGCTCGACGACGGTCTCCTCCTCCACCAGCGGCGGCGACGTCAAGCGCGACCCGGGCACGGTCGCGGGCGTGGCCGCCAGGGCGCTGCCGAGCACGGTCACGATCGAAGCCGAGAGCACCAGTGGCGAGGGCGGCACGGGCACGGGCTTCGTCTTCGACAAGCAGGGCCACATCGTCACCAACAACCACGTGGTGGCGGACGCGGTGGACGGCGGCAAGGTCACGGCGACGTTCCCGGACGGCAAGAAGTACGACGCCCAGGTGGTCGGCAACGCGCAGGGCTACGACGTGGCGGTCATCAAGCTTAAGGACGCCCCCGGCGACCTCAAGCCGCTCACGCTCGGCGACTCCGACAAGGTCGCAGTCGGCGACGCGACCATCGCGATCGGCGCCCCGTTCGGCCTGTCCGACACGGTGACGACGGGCGTCATCAGCGCCAAGAACCGCCCGGTGGCCTCCAGCGACGGCAGCGGCAGCCAGGCGTCGTACATGAGCGCCCTGCAGACCGACGCGTCGATCAACCCGGGCAACTCCGGCGGGCCGCTGCTGGACGCGCACGGCAACGTCATCGGCATCAACTCCGCGATCCAGTCCACCGGCAACGGCGGCTTCGGCACCGGCCAGTCCGGCTCGATCGGCCTGGGCTTCGCCATCCCGATCAACCAGGCGAAGTACGTCGCCCAGGAGCTGATCCGGACCGGCAAGCCGGTTTACGCGAAGATCGGCGCGTCCGTCTCCCTGGACGACAGCTCCGACGGCGCGCAGATCACCGACCAGGGCGCGGGCGGCTCGGCACCGGTCGAGCCGGGCGGCCCGGCCGCCAAGGCGGGCCTGAAGCCGGGTGACGTCATCACCAAGCTCGACGGCCACGTGATCGACTCCGGCCCGACGCTGATCGGCGAGATCTGGACCCACAAGCCGGGCGACAAGGTCACGATCACCTACGAGCGCGACGGCAAGCAGCACACCACCGAGGTCACCCTGGGCTCCCGCGTCGGCGACAACTGACCCCCACCCGCCCGCACCGACCCGTTACGCTTGTCCCCGCGCCGCCGGTCACGGCAGGTGCGGGGAGGTGTGCCCGAGCGGCCGAAGGGAACGGTCTTGAAAACCGTCGTGGCAGCGATGTCACCGTGGGTTCAAATCCCACCGCCTCCGCTTGCTGAGCAGTGAGCACGGCCCCCGGCCCGGTTCTCCGGTCGGGGGTCGCTTGCATGTCCGGTTCCGGCAGGAGCGTCCCGTACCCGGAAAGGCTGTGAGCCCCTGTGAGTCGGTGCATCGTCGTCGTCACCGCTGTGCACGGACCCCATGCCCGCTTCCTGCCGGAGGCCTACGCGTCGCTGTGCGCGCAGCGGTTGCCCAGGGGGTGGGAGTGGCACTGGGTGATCCAGCAGGACGGCGAGGGCGACGGTGTGCGGCCGTTCGTGCCCGAGGACCGGCGGGTGACGTTCCGGCAGGGGCGGGGTGGCGGGCCCGGGGTGGCGCGGACCATGGCGCTGGCGCACGCCGAGGGTTCCTACGTGAAGGTGCTGGACGCCGACGACCTGCTCGCGCCCGGGGTGCTCGCGCGGGATCTGGCGGTGCTGGAGGGGGACCGCGGCCTGGCCTGGGTGACGTCCCGGGTGCTGGATCTGCTGCCCGACGGGTCGACGGCCGGGTTCCCGGGCGATCCCGCCGAGGGGGTGATCGAGCGCGGGGACGTGCTGGAGTACTGGAAGGCCAACGGGTTCCTCGCCCAGGTCCATCCGGCCTCGCTGTTCGTCCGGCGGGAACTGCTGCTCGCGCTCGGCGGCTGGATGGCGCTGCCCGCCTCGGAGGACACGGGCCTGCTGCTCGCGCTGAACGCCGTGAGCCGGGGATGGTTCTCGCGGGAGGTGGGGCTGCTGTACCGGAAGTGGGAGGGGCAGGTCACCGGCAAGGCCGCGCACATGGAGCGGGGCGAGCGGGAGGCCCGGATGGCCGTGGTGGAGACCCGGGCCCGAGCGCTGTCCCGTCTGCGGTGGAGCTTCGGTGCGGCCTCATGACCACAGCTCCGCGTCCGCGTCCGTGCCGCCCGGGGGCGTGGGGGCGAGGCCGAGGCGGGTGTACCACTCCGTGCCCAGCAGCAGCGCGCGTTCCCGGTCCGGCAGCGCGGCGATCAGGCCCGGGGCGGCGCCCCGTCCGACCTCCGTGCGGTGGGCCAGGATCGCGGCGACCTTCCGGTCCAGCCAGGGGGACACGTCGACCGCGGCGGTGACGTGGTCGTCCGGGACCGTGTACATCCGCTTGCCCGTGGGAGCCAGGAGGCCGGCCCAGGAGCGGACGGCCGAGTGGGGGTGCGTGGCCAGGTACAGCGCGTCCGGCCGCCAGGGGGCGCCGGCGTCCGGGTAGAGGCGTTCGAGGCCGGCGGCCTGGACCGCGAGCAGGGCCACTCGGTGGGTGTGCACATGGTCCTCGTGGCCGGTCAGTCCGCCGTACGCGTCGTGGGTGAGGACGATCCGCGGGCGGAACGCGCGGAGGTGCGCGACCAGTTCGCGCACCGTCTCGTCCAGCGGGGCGTCCAGGAGGCGGGGCCGGTCCGGGGCCGAGGGCGGGAGGCGGGAGTCGGCGTACCCGAGCATCCGGGGCGGGCCGGTGCCGAGGACGCGCAGGGCTTCGGCCAGTTCCGCGGCGCGCGGGGTGTCCGGTGCCCAGGTCGCCGTGACGACCGCCGTGCGCGCGCCCGCCGCGGCGTGCCGCGCGAGGACACCGCCCGCGGCCAGGGACTCGTCGTCGGGGTGGGCGAAGACCGCGAGCAGGTCGGGGAACGGCATGCGTCCGCCCGCGCTCACGGGTGGTCGGGCGCCGGTGCCCTGGTGATGGCGATCGCCTGGCTCGGGCACCGCTCCGCCGCCTCAAGGACGTCCGGATCGCCCTCCGGCGTCCGCTCCCGGCCCGGACGGACGACGCCGTACCCGTCGACGAAGTCGAAGACCGCCGGGGCCCGGTGGGCGCACTCGGCGGATCCGTAGCAGAGATCGCGGTCGACGGAGACCCGCATGACGACCTTCATGACCCTGTGTCCCCCTCCGGACGGCGTCACGGACCGTGGGCATCGGGAAGTGACGGCCCACCGGGAGGTGCCTGCCCAGCGGGCCTGGGGTCGAACCGGCCGGATCCCGCGTACGAACCGGCCGGATGGTGCGTCGGCCGGCCCGGTCGGCGGGGTTGGGGAGCGCGGTCGGCGGGGTTGTAGGGCGCCGGCCGCAGGGAGGATCACCACGTCGTCCGACACCGGTCCCTCCCCTCGTGGGGACCGGTGCCGAACGGTGGAGTCACCGTCGTCCGACTCGGACGGAGGCTGACCGGATGGGTGCGATTGCTGGGTCCGGATCCTGCCATTTCCGGCCATGGACGGGGAGGTTCCGGGGTCAAGCGGAGGGTATTGCCGCAGGTCAGATGTATAGAGTGAGTTTTCCGGACCGGACGTCGGACGTCCCGGCGTGACCAGTGGGGAGTGGAGACCTTGAGTTCCGACTCGGGGGCACGCACCGCCTTCGCGGAACGCCTCGCACTGCTGTACAAGGAAGCAGGCAACCCTCCACTCAAACGCGTGTCCGAGTCGGTCGGGCGGCTGCAGCGGATCGACGAACGCGGGCGGCCCGTACGGGTGTCCGCCCAGCGGATCAGCGACTGGCGCCGGGCCCGGAACGTACCCGCTCAGTTCACCGCCCTCGCGGCGGTGCTGCACGTGCTGATCCCCGAGGCGCGCCGGGCGCGGCCGACGCCGGTCTCCCCGGGCCTGTACGACCTCGCGCAGTGGCAGCGGCTGTGGGAGCGCGCGGTGGCCGACCCGGTGGGCGAGCGTCCCGCGGCGTCGGCGGCGGAGGAAGGGCCTGCCACCGAGGCGCCGCCCGCGCCGGGCGGTGTGTGCCCGTACCGGGGGCTGGCCTCCTACCGCCGGGAGGACGCCCGGTGGTTCTTCGGCCGGGAGCGGAGCACGGACGCGCTCGTCACCCAGCTCCGGGCGGTGTCGGGCACGGGCGGTCTGGTCATGCTGGTGGGCGCGTCGGGGGCGGGGAAGTCCTCGCTGCTCAACGCCGGTCTGGTGCCCGCCCTCCGGGACGGCGCGCTGACCGGCGCCGACGGTGACGATGACGGCAGGGGCGGCAGGGGCGGCAGGGGCGGCAGGGACGGCAGGGTCGGAGCCGGCCGCGCGGCAGACGGCGCCACCGGAGGCCCGGGCGCCGGGACCGGCCAGGGCACGAGCCCCGGGGGGCAGGGCATCAGCCCCAGAGGGCAGGGCATCAGCCCCGGTCAGGGCATCAGCTCCGGCGGCCAGGGCGCCGGTCAGGGGCAGGGCGGTGACCACGGACGGGCCGGCAGTCCCGGAGGACAGGGCACCAGCCACGCCGGACAGGGCACGAGCCACGGTCAGGGCACTGGTCACGGCCCCGGCGCAACCCACGGCCCCGGCGCAACCCACAGCCACAGCGCGAACCCCGGCCCCGGTGGCGACCACGCCCGGGCCGACCACGCCCGGGCCGACCACAGCCGAGCCGACCAAGGCCGAGCCGACCAAGGCCGAGCCGACCAAGGCCGGACCCGTCACGGCCGGGCCGGTCACGGCGGTCACCGTGCCGGTGGTTCCGGTCGGGTCGAGCAGGTCGTGCAGCTCGTGCCGGGTGCTGATCCGCTCGCGGAGCTGACCCGGCGGATACCGGAGCTGGAGCTCGTCGTCCCGGTGAGCGCCGGGCGGGCCGCGGCGGAGCCGGAGGAAACCCGCGCCCCCCTCCTCCCGGACGCCGTCCGCGCCGCCGTCACCGCCTGGGCCCGGCGCGAGGCCCCCACCGGTGCCCGCCCGGTCGTCATCGTCGACCAGTTCGAAGAGACGTTCACTCTCTGCCCGGACGAGGCGGAGCGGCGCGCCTTCATCCAGGTCCTGCACGCCGCCTGCACACCCGCCCGCCCCGGCGAACCGGCCCCGGCGGTCGTCGTCCTGGGCATACGGGCCGACTTCTACGAGCGCTGCCTGCGGTATCCGGAGCTGGCCGACGCGCTCCAGCACCGCCACATGGTGCTCGGGCCGCTCACCGCCGCCGAGCTGCGCGAGGCGGTGACCGGACCGGCCAAGGCCGTCGGGCTGGAGCTGGAGCCGGGCCTGGCCGAGCTCATCGTCCGGGAGGTCAGTGCCGACGGCCCGCGCGGGGCGCACGACGCCGGTGTGCTGCCGCTGCTGTCGCACGCCCTGCTCGCCACCTGGCAGCGCAGGAAGGCGGGCCGGCTGACGCTGGCCGGCTACCGCGCGGCCGGGGGCATCCAGGGCGCGGTCGCGGCGACCGCCGAGCGGGCCTGGTCCCGGCTCGACCCGGCGGCCCGCACGGCGGCACGGCTGCTCCTGCTCCGGCTGGTCAGGCTCGGCGAGGACACCCAGGCCACCCGGCGGCGCGGCACCCGGCGGCAGCTCGCGGACGAGTCGAACGACCCCGGCAAGACCGAGGAGTCCCTCGAAGCGCTGGTCCGCGCCCGGCTGGTGACGCTGGACGCGGAGACCGTGGAGATCACCCACGAGGCGCTGCTGCACGCCTGGCCGCGCCTGCGCGACTGGATCGACGAGGACCGCCAGGGCAACCTGCTGCGCCAGCGCCTGGAGGAGGACGGCCGGGCCTGGGAGGAGTCGGACCGCGACACCTCCCTGCTCTACCGGGGCTCGCGGCTGGAGCAGGCCCACACCTGGGCCAGGTCGGCCGGGGACACGTTCCTGACCCGCAGCGCGGTGGAGTTCCTGGCCGCCTCGGTCCGGCTGCGCCGGCGCTTCCTGTGGATCACCCGGGGCGCGGTGGCGGCGCTGGTCGTGCTCGCGGTGCTGGCCGTCGGGTCGGCGGTCATCGCCTTCAAGCAGCGCGACGACGCCGTGTTCGAGCAGGTACTGGCCCAGGCCGACCGCGTCCAGGACACCGATCCCTCGCTGTCCGCGCAGCTCGACCTGGTCGCCCACCGGCTCCGGCCGGACGACGAGGGCGCGAACAGCCGCCTGATGTCCGTCGTGAACGCCCCGCTGGCCACCCCCCTCATCGGCCACACCGGCGCCGTCTACCTCACGACGTTCAGCCCGGACGGCACGACCCTGGCCACGGCCAGCTACGACCGGACCGTCCGGCTGTGGGACGTGTCCGACCCCCGGCGCCCCGAGCCTCTGGGCGGACCGCTGACCGGCCACACGAGCTGGGTGAGCAGCGCGGTGTTCAGCCCGGACGGCCGGACGCTGGCCAGCGCCGCCGACGACGGCACGATCCGGCTGTGGGACGTGACGGACCCGGGCCGTCCGAAGCGGCTCGGCGCGCCGGTGACCGGCCACGAGGGCACCATCTACCTGATCGCCTTCAGCCCGGACGGCCGCACGCTCGCCTCCGCGGGCGACGATCACACCGTCCGGCTGTGGGACGTGGCCGATCCGCGCCGGCCGCGGGCGCGCGGCGAGCCCCTGACCGGGCACACGGCCGCGGCCCGCTCGGTGGCGTTCAGCCCGGACGGCCGGACGCTGGCGGCGGGCGGCGACGACGGCACGATCCGGCTGTGGGACGTGGCCGACCCCGGTCGTCCGCAGCGGCTCGGCACGCCGCTGACCGGCCACGGCGCCCTCGTGCACTCGGTGGCCTTCAGCCCCGACGGCAGGACGCTGGCCAGCGGCGGAGAGGACAACGCCGTCCGCCTGTGGAACATGGCCGAATTGCATCGCCCGAAGCAGATCGGAGCGCCGCTCACCGGCCACACCGGCCCGATCTGGTCCGTGGCGTTCAGCCCGGACGGCAGCATGCTCGCCGCCGCCAGCGCGGACAGCACCGCGAGTCTGTGGAAGGTCGGTGATCCGGCGTACGCGTCACAGGTCGGCGGGCCCCTGGCGGGCAGCAGCGGTGAGATGTACGCGCTCGGCTTCAGCCCCGACGGCCGCACCCTCGCCACCGGCACGGGTGACAACAAGGTCCGCCTGTGGGCGCTGCCGAGGTCGGACATGACCGGACGGACGGGATCGTTCCGTTCCGACGGGCGGGTGCTCGCGACGGCGGGGCGGGACGGCCGGGTGCGGTTGTGGGACGTGCGGACGCCCGGCAGGCCGGTCCGGATCGGCGAGCCCTTCGGGCCGGGCGAGGACGGTGTGCGCACCCTGGAGTTCTCCCCGGACGGCCGCACCGTCGCGGCCGTGACGGGCGACCGGACCGTGCGGCTGTGGAACCTCAGTGATCCGGAGCACCCTGTTCCGTACCGCTCCTCCATCCCCCTGCGCATCCGGTACGCCGACCCGCTGGCCTTCAGTCCCGACGGGCGCGTGCTGGCCACCGCCCACGACGACCGCACGATCCGGCTGTGGGACATCGCCGACCCGTCCCGTCCCCGGCCGCTCGGCGCGCCCCTCACCGGTCACAAGGGGTATGTGAACTTCCTGGTGTTCAGCCCCGACGGCCGCACGCTCGCCAGCGGCAGCGCGGACGGCACCATCCGGCTGTGGGACGCGGACGACCCGGCGCGGATCACCCTGATGGGCACCCCGCTCAAGGGACACCGCGGAGCCGTCAACGCCCTCGCCTACAGCCGCGACGGCCGGACGCTGGCCAGCGCCGGCGACGACACCTCCGTCCGCCTCTGGGATGTCACGGACCCCGCCCGTGCCTCCCAGGACAAGCGCCTCACCGGCCACACGGAAGCGGTCGTGTCCCTCACCTTCAGCCGGGACGGCCGCACCCTGGCCAGCGGCGGCAACGACAGCACCGTCCGGCTGTGGGACGTCGCCGACCCCGCCGGGGCCACCGCGATCGGCCAGTCGATGAGCCCGGGTGCCGAGACCGGCAACTTCCTGGCGTTCAGCCCCAGCAGCCACATGCTCGGGGTGTCCAGCGGCGCCGACACCATCCGGATCTGGGACCTGGACGTCGACCGGGCGGTGGACCGCATCTGCGCGATGACCCGGGGCGTGCTGACGCCGGACACCTGGCGCGCGTACCTGTCCCGCCTCTCCTACGATCCGCCGTGCGACGAATGAGCCCTGTTTTGCCCAACAGGCAAGTTTTTCAAGGAAGTTGAGTGAAACGAGTCACAAGTGCGACGTTCTGACGGTCAGTCGGCTCGCCGTGCGCAAGCGCTTGTTACCCTTGGCCATGGCTCGACCGCTGGTGCATCCCCCGTCGCCAGCGGTCGGGCCTTTTCTCAGCGCAGGTCGAGCCGCATCAGGACCCGGGGATGACCGGCCAGGACCGAGGTGGTGGCCGCCGCCAGGGTGAAGCCGGCGCGCTCGAAGTTCCTGCGCAGACCGGCGTAGGCCATCGTCAGGTCGACCCTGGCGTCGCCGTTGTCGAGGGGGTACGCCTCGATCGCCGGTGCCCCGTGGGCCCGGGCGAAGTCGACGGCGCCGGCGATCAGGGCGTGGGAGACGCCCTGCTTGCGGTGGCCGGGGCGGACCCGGACGCACCACAGCGACCAGACGGGCAGGTCGTCGAGGTGCGGGATCCTGCGGCTGCGGGCGAAGGAGGTGTCCGCGCGCGGGGCGACGGCGGCCCAGCCGACCGGTTCGTCGCCGTCGTAGGCGAGCACGCCCGGGGGCACGTCCGCGCGGCACAGCTCGGCGACGTAGGCGCCGCGGGCCGGGCCGCGCAGTTCGTTGTTGAGCTTGGAGGGGATCCGGTAGCTCAGGCACCAGCAGACGCTGGCGGTCGGCGACTTCGGGCCGAGCACGGCGCGGACGTCCTCGAAGTCCGTCGCGGGGCGCACGTCGATGCTCATGCCCTCACGATGACATGTGCGGCGCGGCGGCGCCGCCGGATCAGGCCCTCGGCGGCGGCGAGACGGCCTGGCTGAAGGCGGTGTAGAACGGCTGGGCCATGCTCGCGAGGGCCGAGGAGCCCTGCGCGAACGGGGTGAGCGGATCGACGGAGCCCGACCGGCTGTCACCGCCGCCGCCCTCACCGGCCAGGGCGGGCGAACCGACCTGGAGGACGACGAGGGCGAGCAGCAGCACAGCGGCACGGGAGAGCAGACGCATTCGCATGCTCGCTTCAACGAACCGCCTTCTCGCAGGTCACAGGCGTGCCGTTAGTGATTTTGACGTACCGCGGAGGCCACCCGCAGCAGCCGCAGCTGGCCGATCTCGCTGACGTTCTTGGTCAGTTCCGTGTTCACCCACGCCGCCATGTGCGCCACGGTGTACCGGGGATCGCCGGGCCACGGGAAGGGGGCCGTGGCGTCCAGGTCCGTCTCGTCCAGGCCGTCCAGGACCGCCAGCCACCGGGTGCGCAGGTCCCGCAGCCAGGTGACGGTCGCGGTGCCCTCGCCGGGCCAGACGACGTCCGCGCGGTCGCGGGGCGGGCGGCCCTGCGCGTGGTCGAGGGCGACGCTCCACCACCAGCCGATGTGCCAGCTCACCCAGGCGATCGTGGGCACCGGGACCGGGTCGGGTTCGGTGTCCGCCCAGTCCGGGGTCCAGGTGCCGTCGGCGGCCCGGCGCATCGTCCAGCAGTGCGGCGCGGGCTCCCAGAGGAAGTCCTCCGGCTCCAGCCGCTCCAGGTGGTACTCGAACAGCGACCAGGTCAGTTCGAACTGATCACGCAGCAGTTCCGTTCGGGAGACGCTCATCGGACGACCCTACGAGGCGGTCCGGGCGTCCCGGGCCAGGGCCGCCCAGTCGAGGTCCCGCAGCGCGGGCTCCGCGTCGCAGCCGGACGGCAGGCGGGGCGTGGCCTGGAACCAGACGACGACCAGGCGCGAGCGGTAGGCGACCGGGTCGCGGGCCGGGTCCAGGGCCGTGGACTGGAAGGTGCCCAGGCAGGCCACGGCCGGCAGCACCTCCACGGGCCCGAGGCCGCCCGCGTACTGGTCGGGGTACTCGCGCGCGGGCGGCACCAGATGGACCGGCGTGCCGGGACGGGCACGCTCGGCGGCGCGCACCAGGCGGGCGATGCGCAGGTCGTTCACCGGCTTGCAGGGGTAGCCCGCCGGGAGATCGCCGTAGGTCGACGTGAAGCGCAGCTCGGCGAGGTCGACCGAGCGGCCCGAGGCCAGGACGAGGCGGGCGAGCGCCATGGCCGGGGTGTTGCCGTACGGGTGCATGGGGGGTCTTCCGGTGCTCAGGGACAGGGCTCGGGTCAGGGCCGGTGTCCCGTCATCCGGGCCGCCGACGCGATCGTCGCGCGGGCCTCACGCTCGGACAGGCCGGTGTTCAGGGCCGCCTCGACCAGGGGGGTCACGAGCGCCGGGCCGCTTCCCTCCTCGTAGGCCCGGCAGGCCGCCCAGAACAGGCGGGTGTTGCGCTGGCCCTCGTGCGCGGTCAGGACGAACTGGACCAGGCCCTCGCCGTGTCCGCCGGCCGTCGCGGGCGTGAGGTGGTGGGCGCGGGGTGGCGGGAGCAGCAGCCGCAACAGGGAGCGCGGGCAGCGGGCGGGGGGCAGGTGGGCGGTGCCGGGCGCGGCGGCGTACACGCCCCGGTCCGTGCGGGAGCCGGGGCCGACGAGGTAGCCGCCGGCGCCCCGGATGTCGATGCCGGGGGCGAGGCGGCCCGCGGAGTTGGGGACGACCAGGTCGGGCGGGCCGCTCAGCCACAGGTGACGCCCGCCGGACGGGGTCAGCACCACCACCGTCGGGGGGATCGTGAACAGGTGCCGCAGGGCCAGCTCGCGCAGGGCGGCCGAGGAGTCCGTGCCGGTCTTCACGTCCAGGTCGATGCCGATCAGATGGTGCGGGGGCAGGCCGCAGGCGATGCCGTAGCCGGTCGCCCAGGGGGCGGCGGCGAACAGCTCGCGGATGCGGCCCGGGTCGCTGGAGGCGTCGTACACCCCGTGGCCGAGGCGGCCGCACTCGCCGTGGCAGGGGGAGGGCGTGGGGTCGTCGCGGTGGGGGGAGCGCAGCGCGGGCAGCTTGGTGCGCGACAGGGGGATGACGGCCAGCCCGCGCTCGGCGGCTGACAGGGCGTGTGCGAGGGCCAGCGTCGTGGCCTGCCGGTCGGTGGTGGCCATGACTCTAGTTTCGTACGTACGTTCGAAAAAAGAAAGGGGGAGCGGTCGCGACGCGCCGGAGCGGGGCGCTGTGCCCGAAAAGTGCGGGAACGCTTCATCCCTTGCGGCCCCCGGGTTAGAACGCCCCCTTCCGCTTTGGTCCTGGCCGGTACCCCGCAGGGGTGAACCCGCAGTACGAGGCTCCCGCCGCTCCACCTACAGGAGGTGGAGTCACCCCCACCCCTACAACCTGAGGGGGACCCCGCTTCGGGACCTGCGGCCGATCCGCCCGGCACCGCCCCGCTCATAGCGTTGAGCCATGACCACACTCGTCTGCACGAGCGCTTCGAAGGCGGCCGCACCCACGGCGCAGACCCTTCCGTACCCGTCGTTCTCGTCGTACGTCAGGGCCCGCCAGCCGGTGCTGCTGCGTACCGCCCGCTCGCTCACCGGAAACCCGAGCGACGCGGAGGACCTGCTGCAGACCGCGCTCGCCAAGACGTACGTCGCCTGGGAGCGCATCGAGGACCATCGCGCCCTCGACGGCTACGTGCGCCGGGCGCTGCTGAACACGCGGACCTCGCAGTGGCGCAAGCGCAAGGTCGACGAGTTCGCCTGCGAGGAGCTGCCCGAGCCGGACCCGGTTCCCGGCGGTGACGACCCGGCCGAGCAGCAGGCGCTGCGCGACGCGATGTGGCGGGCGATCATGCGGCTGCCCGCCCGGCAGCGGGCGATGGTGGTCCTCAGGTACTACGAGGACCTCAGCGAGGCCCAGACGGCCGAGGTGCTCGGCGTGTCGGTGGGCACGGTGAAGTCGGCCGTGTCCCGGGCCCTGGGCAAGCTGCGCGAGGACGCCGAGCTGGGGCTCGTCCGCTCGTGACGCCCGCCGTTCTGCCTGGTGAGAGGCTCCACGGGACGCTGTCCGGCACCGCTGTGAGCTGCCGCGCCCGCATGGCGTGATGTGATCGATCACCCGGTCCTAGTGACATACCGCGTGGTATGTGCGCAGAATCAGCGCAACCCTTACCACCGCGTAGGCAATGTCGCCCCGGGAGGACGCCGTGCTGAGCACCATGCAGGACGTACCGCTGCTGATCTCGAGGATCCTGACCCACGGGTCGACGATCCACGGGACATCGCAGGTGACCACGTGGACCGGTGAGGACGAACCGCACCGCCGCTCCTTCGCGGAGATCGGCGCCCGAGCGGCCCAGCTGGCCCACGCGCTGCGGGAGGACCTCGGCGTCACCGCCGACGAGCGCGTGGCGACCCTCGCCTGGAACAACGCGGAACACGTCGAGGCGTACTTCGCGA
Organism: Streptomyces sp. NPDC094143; assembly: GCF_040303825.1. Classification (NCBI taxonomy): domain Bacteria; kingdom Bacillati; phylum Actinomycetota; class Actinomycetes; order Kitasatosporales; family Streptomycetaceae; genus Streptomyces; species Streptomyces sp. NPDC094143. The sequence goes on along the minus strand of NZ_JBEOTZ010000002.1, from coordinate 119,248 downwards.
TCCCGTCCATGGGCGCGGTCCTGCACACCCTGAACCTCCGCCTCCCGCCCGAGCAGCTGGCCTGGATCGTCAACCACGCCGCCGACCGCGTGATCATCGCCAACGGTTCGCTGCTCCCCCTGCTCGCCCCGCTGCTGCCGCACCTGAAGACCGTCGAGCACGTGGTCGTCACCGGCCCCGGGGACCGCTCGGCGCTCGCTGATGCGACCGCGCAGGTCCACGAGTACGAGGACCTGATCGCCGGGAAGCCGACCTCCTACGACTGGCCCGAGCTGGACGAACGCCAGGCCGCCGCCATGTGCTACACCTCCGGCACCACCGGCGACCCCAAGGGCGTGGTCTACAGCCACCGCTCCATCTACCTGCACTCCATGCAGGTCAACATGGCCCAGTCGATGGGCCTGACCGACCAGGACACCTCCCTGGTCGTGGTCCCCCAGTTCCACGTGAACGCCTGGGGCCTGCCGCACGCCACGTTCATGACCGGCGTGAACATGCTGATGCCGGACCGCTTCCTGCAGCCGGCCCCGCTCGCCGCGATGATCGAGGGCGAACGGCCGACCCACGCCGCCGCCGTCCCGACCATCTGGCAGGGCCTGCTCGCGGAGCTGACCGCGCACCCCCGGGACGTCTCCTCCCTCACCCAGGTCACCATCGGCGGCTCGGCCTGTCCGCCGTCGCTGATGGAGGCCTTCGACAAGCTGGGCATGCGGGTCTGCCACGCCTGGGGCATGACCGAGACGTCCCCGCTGGGCACGGTCGCCCGTCCCCCGGCCGCCGCGGTCGGCACGGACGAGGAGTTCGCCTACCGCCTCACCCAGGGCCGTTTCCCGGCCGGCGTCGAGGCCCGGCTGACCGGCCCGGGCGGCGAACGCCTCCCGTGGGACGGCGAGTCGGCCGGTGAGCTGGAGGTGCGCGGCGCCTGGATCGCGGGCGCCTACTACAACGGCCCCGACGCCGAGCCGCTGCGCCCCGCCGACAAGTTCAGCGAGGACGGCTGGCTCAAGACCGGCGACGTCGGCACCATCTCCCCCGACGGCTACCTGACCCTCACCGACCGCGCCAAGGACGTCATCAAGTCCGGCGGTGAGTGGATCTCCTCCGTGGAGCTGGAGAACGCGCTGATGTCCCACCCGGACGTCGCCGAGGCCGCGGTCGTCGCCGTCCCCGACGACAAGTGGGGTGAGCGCCCCCTGGCCACGGTGGTCCTCAAGGAGGGTGCCACCGCCACCTTCGAGACCCTGCGCGCCTTCCTCGCCGACGAGGGCAAGATCGCCAAGTGGCAGCTCCCGGAGCGCTGGACGGTCATCGAGTCGGTCCCGAAGACCAGCGTCGGCAAGTTCGACAAGAAGGTGCTGCGCAGGCAGTACGCACAGGGCGAGCTGGACGTCACGTCCCTGACCTGACCTGACCTGACCTGACCTGACCTGACCGCGGCGAGGAGCCCCCGGCGTCCGCCGCGGGCTCCTCGCCGCATGGGCCCGTCCGGGAGACTCCCCGCCACGACCATGCCCTCACCGCCGCGGCCGGCTGAGCCCCCACCCCAGCACCAGCCACAATCCCGCCACCCCGCACACCCCGCCCCAGCCGAAGTGGCTGTACGCGGCTCCCGCGAGGGCCGACGCCGCCGCGCCGCCCGCGAAACCGGCGACGACGTAGGCCGTGTTGGCGGTGGCCGGGGTGGAGGTCGCGGTCAGGGCGAGGGTCTGGTTGGCGACATGCGACGCGACGAGCGCCGCGTGGATCAGGACGGCGGCGGCGAACAGCGCGGCCAGCGCGTGCCCGCCCAGCCAGAACAGCGGCACCGACACGGCGGCCAGCAGATACGCCGACCGCACGACCCGGGTCGCGCCGAACCGGTCCACCAGCCCGCCGGCCAGCGGCGCCACCGCCGTCGCCGTGAGCCCGAACAGTCCGAAGAGCCCGGCCGTCGCGGTGGACAGCCCGTACGCCGGCCCGGTCAGCAGCAGCGCGAGCGACGTCCACAGCGCGCTCCACGCACCGAACATGCCGGCCTGCCGCACACAGGCCCGCCACAGGTCGGACGAACTGCGCAGCACCGACGGCAGGGCGGCCAACCCCGAGAACAGCGAACCGGTCCCGCGCCGCCGCGAGGGCAGGACGGAGGCGGTGGCCAGCCCCAGGGCGAGCGTGAGCACGGCCGCGCCCGCGAACACCCAGCGCCAGCCGAAGGCCTGCCCGGCCAGACCGCCCAGCACCCGGGCCCCGACGATCCCGGTGAACAGGCCCGCGATCACGGCCGCGACATGCCGGGCCCGCCGGTCCGCTGGGGCGCGTTCGGCGACAAGCGGCACGAGCAGCTGCGGGATCACCGTCGCCGCCGAGGCGACGAAGACGGCCACCGCGAGCGCCCCGACGCCCGGCGCGGCCGCGCTGGCGACCAGCGCGACCGTGGTGACCAGTGTCAGCCCGGCCACCAGCCGGCGCCGGTTCACGCTGTCGCCGAGCGGGGCGAAGAACAGCAGGCCGACGGCGTAGCCGAGCTGCGCGACCGAGGCGATCCAGGCGACGGCCGAGGGCGCCGAGCCGAAGTCGCGGGCCATGAGGGAGAGCAGCGGGGCGGCGAGATAGATGTTGGCGGCGGTCACCGCGCTGCACACGGCGATCAACGTGAGGAAGAGGCCGGGGGCGGGTGTGCGGTCCCGTCGCGCGGGGGCCGTGCGGTGGGGTGCGGTCGTGGCCGCTGACGACGTCGCTGACGACATGAGGGGAGGACTCCTTGGAGTCGGCTCTAACAACTAACTGGTTGGTTGGCGAACTGCCCAACAGCATGGGCGGCTCGTTCATTCCTGTCAACCAAACGGTTGGTTACCTGGCGCGCTACCCTCATCGCATGGCAGCAAGGGACCCCGAGGCCACCAAGGCCCGGATCTTCGAGGCGGCGGTCGCCGAGTTCGCCCGGCACGGCATCGCCGGTGCCCGCATCGACCGCATCGCCGCCGAGGCGAAGGCCAACAAGCAGCTCATCTACGCCTACTTCGGCAACAAGGCGGAGCTCTTCGCGATCGTCCTGGAACGCAAGATGCTCCACCTCGCCGAGGCCGTGCCCGTCGACCCGGACGACCTGGAGAGCTGGATCGACCGTCTGATGGACTACCACGCCGACCACCCGGAGCTGCTGCGCCTGCTCTTCTGGGAGGGCCTGGAGTACGGCAGCGCCGAGCTGCCCCACGAGTCAGACCGCCAGGAGCACTACCGCCGCAAGGTCGCCGCTCTGAAGGACGGTCAGGACCGGGGCGTCGTCACCGACGCGATCCCGGCGGCCGACCTGCTCTTCCTGCTGACCGCCCTCGCCAACTGGACCGCCGTCGTCCCGCAGATGCGGCGCATCCTGGTCGGCGACGACGCGACCGACCGCGACCGCCTGCGCGCCTCGGTGAAGGAGGCGGCGCGCAGACTCACGGCGCGCTGAGCCCGAGGCCCCCGGAGGCTAGTTGTTGCCGATCCGGCTGAGCAGTTCGACGATCCGGGACTGCACCTCGCCGCTGGTGGACCGCTCGGCGAGGAAGAGCACCGTTTCTCCCGACGCAAGCCGCGGCAGGTCGGCCTGGTCGACTGCGGCCGTGTAGACGACGAGCGGGGTGCGGTTCAGCTGCCCGTTCGCCCGCAGCCAGTCGATGATCCCGGCGTACCCGGCCTGCCGCCGGTGCACCTGCATCAGATCCATCACGACCAGGTTCGGCCGGAACTGCCCGGCCAGCGCCACCGCGTCCGCGTCACTGGCGGCCCGCGCGACCTGCATCCCGCGCCGCTCCAGCGTCGCCGTCAGCGCGAGCGCGATCTCCGCGTGCTCCTCGACGAGCAGGACGCGGGGCGGGTGCTGCTCGCTGTCCCGGGGCGCCAGCGCCTTCAGCAGCACCGCCGGATCGGCGCCGTACGCCGCGTCCCGCGAGGCCTGCCCGAGACCGGCGGTGACCAGCACCGGCACCTCGGCGGCCACGGCGGCCTGCCGCAGCGACTGCAGCGCCGTCCGCGTGATCGGACCGGTCAGCGGGTCGACGAACAGCGCCGCGGGGAAGGCCGCGATCTGCGCGTCGACCTCCTCGCGCGAGTGCACGATCACCGGCCGGTAGCCGCGGTCGCTCAGCCCCTGCTGCGTGCTGACGTCCGGCGCCGGCCACACCAGCAGCCGGCGCGGGTTGTCCAGCGGCTCCGGCGGCAACTCGTCGTCCATCGGCTGCGGGCGCGGCGGATCGGCCACCTCGACGGCACCGCCCGGACCGTCCAGCGGCTCGGGGCCCTCGGCGGCGTTCTCGTCCGGGGCACCTATGGCGTACGAGCGCCCGCCGCCCTCGGTCATCTGCGCCGGCCGTGACTGGCCGGCGAGGGACGGCTGCGCCGGAACGGGCGCGGAGACCTGGGCGGGCACCTGCGCCGGGACCGGCGTGGGCACCGGCTCGGCCGCCGGATGCGGCCGGGCGGCCTGCTCCGTGCGGAGCGCCTGATCGGTACGGGGCGTCGCTTCGGGACGCGCCGCCTGTTCGGTACGGGCGGCCGGGTCGGGCGGGGTGCCGAGCTTGCGGCGACGGCCGGATCCGCCCGGCTGGTGCGGGGGAGGCGTCGCCGACGGCTGCTGGACCTGCGCCGCCTGCCGGTTGAACGGCACGCCCTGGCCCAGGGTCCGCACGCTGATCGCCCGCCCCTGCGTCGAGTGGGGATCGGCGGACGCCCCGGCCTCGGCGGGCAACGGCTGCGCCGCCCGCGGCACGCCCTCCGGGGGCAGCGGGGTGCCCGGCGCCGGAGTGCCGGGCTGCGCGGCGGCCTGCGGTACGGCGACACCGGCTCCCGAGGTGTCGTCGGCGGCGGGCCAGGGCTGCGGCGCGGGGGCGGGGGCCGGACCGGCGGTGTTCGGCCCTGCCACGGCTTCGGCGGGGAGCGGCTGCCCGGCGGAGGCCTGCGCCTCCGGCGCGACACCGCCCTGCTGCGGCAGCGGCTGCGCGCCCTGCGGCCCGGCCTGGACCGGCGCCTGCCCCGGAAGAACGGCCTGCACACTCTGCCCGAGCCCACCCTGAGCGGGCACGGACACGACCTGCGGCTGCACACCGACACCCTGCGGGGGTACGGCAGTCCCCTGCGGGGGTACGGCAGCCCCCTGTGGGGGTACGGCGACGTCCTGCCCGGGTGCGATCACGCCCGGCGGAGGCGCGGAGATGCCCTGCGGCGGGACCGTTCCCTGCGGCTGAGGGACGTCGGCCTGCGGGACGTCGGCCTGCGGGACGTTGTCCCGCGCGGGAACGGCGTGGCCCTGCGCCGCGGCCGCCATGCCCTGCGGCGGAACGGCCGCACCCGGCGCCCCCTGACCGGCGGGCAGCCCGGCCTGCGCGGGCGCGCCCTGCCCCGGAGCGGCATGCCCCGGGCCGACCCGAGCATGAGGCATCTGACCAGCGGCATCCTGCTGGGTGACAGCCCTCTGACCGGGCCCCGCGGGCATGGCACCCGGCAAGGCACCCAGCACCGCCGACCCCACCGGCTGCCCACTCCCCGGCGCACCGGGCGCGACCGGCACCGCCGCATCCGGCGCGACCGGCACCGCCGTACTCGGCGCACCCGTACCCGGCGCCTGGGCCGCGGCCGCTCCGGCCGCCCCAGCCGCCTCGGCCGCCTCGGCCGGCTGGGGAGCGACCGCACGCCGCCGGCGCCCGGTCGGCGCGCTCGTGGGATGCGGCTGCGGAGGTGTGTGATCGGCGGACTGGTCGTGCGGCACGGCGTCGTGCCGGCCTTCGTCGGCACCTCCGTCGCCGGAGGCCGCGGAGGCCCCGGCTCCGCCGGCACCGGCGGGTCCGGCGGCACCCGGGACGCCGGCGGCCTCGGGCGAACCCGCCGTGCCGGGCGGAACCGTCACCGCCTCCTGCCCGGCCGGAGCCGTCTGGTCGGACTCGGCGGGCGGCAGTGCGAACACCGGACGCGGCCCCGCCGCCTGCTGCGCGGCCGCCGCCCTCTCGTTCGCGGCGGCCAGCGCCCGCCGCCGGCGCCCGGTCGGCTGCTGACCCTGTTGCTGCGCCGCGTCGCCCGGGCCACCGGTGGCCTCACCGGACGAGGGCGCGGGCAGGGCCGGTGGCAGCGCGTGCTGCTCACCCGGCTCCCGCCGGGCCCGCCGCCCGGACGGCGGCGCGGGCACACCCTGCGGCGGAACGGTCCCGCCCAGCCCCGTCCCCGAGGCCGCGGTCCCGGCCGCGTGCTCGGCGGCCGTGACGACGGCCCCCTCGGCGACACCCTGGACGGCACTCCCGACGGCCCCGGCGGTGGCGGCGCCAGGGGCTCCCGCGATCGCACCCGCGACGGCAGGCGCACCGGAACCCGCACCCGCGTCCTCGGCCGCCCGGCCGCGCCGCCGCCCGGTACCGCCCGACGCGGCGCCCTCACCGGACGCCTGTGCGGGAAGAGCGGCCGGTTCCCCGGCGGCCCGCCGCCGGCGCCGCCCGGTCGGCACGTCCCCTTCGGCACCACCGGCATCGGCACCGGCAGCAGCACCGTCACCGGCGGCCCCGTCACCCTCGGCCGCCGGAACGTCCGCGTCCAGGAACGCGTCGGTCGAGCCCCGCCGAGCCCGGCGCCGCCCTCCCCCGGAGGTCTGCTCCGCCGGAGCGGCGGCACCACCCTCGTCCACCGGCTGCGCGGCGACGGCCCCGGCCCCGCCCCCGAGCGGCACCTCCAGCACGTACGCGCTCCCGCTCATCCCGGGCACCTCGTGCGTCTGCAGCACGCCGCCGTGGGCCCGGACGATCCCGCGCACGATGGGCTCGTGGACGGTGTCACCCCCGGCGTACGGCCCACGCACCTCGATGCGGACGACCTCACCGCGCTGCGCCGCCGCCACCACGACGGTGTTGTCCAGGTAACCGCCCGCCGACACGGGCGTGTTGCCGGTCGCGTCCACGCCCGCCACGTCCGCGACGAGATGCGCGAGGGCCGTGGCGAGCAGCCGGGGGTCCACCTCGGCCTCGATGGGCGGCGCGTGCACGGCGAACTGCACCCGCCCGGGCCCGATGAGCTCGACGGCCCCGTCCACACCGGCGGCGACGACGGCGTCCAGCATCACCTTCGTCCGGGCGACGTTCTCACTGCCGGCGTCGAGCCGCTGGTAGCCGAGGACGTTGTCGATCAGCGTCGTGATGCGCGAGTAGCCGGCCGAGAGGTGGTGCAGCACTTGGTTGGCCTCGGGCCACAGCTGCCCGGCGTCGTCGGCGGCGAGCGCGGCCAGTTCGCGGCGCAGTTCCTCCAGCGGCCCGCGCAGGGAGCGTCCCAGCAGGGTCAGCAGCTGCTCGTGCCGGGCGGCGAGCGCCTCGAAGCGGTCCTTCTCCCGCTCCCCGAGGGCGGCGTAGCGCTCCTCGTTCGCGGCGAGCTCCTCGGCGTGCCGCTCGCGCAGCTCCTCCACCTCGGCGACGTGCTGCTGGCGCAGGGCGGTCAGCTCGGAGGCATGCTCCTCGGAGAGCCGCTCCAGCTCCTCGGCGTGGGCCTTCTCCGCCGCCTCCTTCTCCTCGACGACCGCGTCGTAGGGCCGCCGGTCGGTGAAGGTCATGACGGCGCCGACGAGCTGGTCGCCGTCGCGCACGGGCGCGGTCGTCAGGTCGACCGGCACCTTCGAGCCGTCCTTGGCGTACAGCACCTGCCCGCGCACCCGGTGCTTGCGCCCGGAGCGCAGGGTGTCGGCGAGCGGTGAGTCCTCGTAGGGGAAGGGAGAGCCGTCGGGGCGCGAGTGCAGGACGAGCGTGTGCAGTTCGCGCCCGCCGAGGTCGCTGGCCCGGTACCCCAGTATCTGGGCGGCGGCCGGGTTGACGAGGACGATCCGTCCGTCGGTGTCGGTCCCGACGACGCCTTCGGCCGCGGCCCGCAGGATCATCTCGGTCTGCCGCTGCGAGCGCGCGAGCTCGGCCTCGGTGTCGACGGTCCCGGACAGATCGCGTACGACGAGCATGAGCAGCTCGTCGCCGGTGTAGCCGTAACTGTCGTAGGCCTGCTGCCCGTTCTCCAGGTTCGCGCTGGTGACCTCGACGGGGAACTCCGTCCCGTCGGTCCTGCGCGCGACCATCCGGGTGGGCTTGGTCCGGGCCCGCGGGTCGAGGTGCTCGGGCCGCCGCATGGAGCCCGGGATGAGCTTGGAGTCGAACTGCGGCAGCAGGTCCAGCAGCCCCCGCCCCACCAGGGCGGTGCCCGGGGTCTCGAAGGCGTCCAGGGCGATGGAGTTGGCGTTGACGACCGTCCCGTTGGCATTGACCAGCACCAACGCGTCCGGCAGGGCGTCCAGTATGGCTGCGAGGCGAGCAGCGCCTCGGGATGGCCTGCTGCTCACGAGACGCTTCCTCCCTGTTACCGCACCTTGCCGACCGCTCGGGCCATCTTGCCAACCGTCCCGGGCCGTGTCACGCGAGGGAGTCTAAGGGCTGCGGTTGCGCTCGCGACGCCGGATGAGAGGGAGGTCGCACGAGGAAGTGACCCCGAACTGACGACCGAGTAAGCGTCAAATGCCCGCCCTCCTGCGACGACGTCGCGGGACCTTCGCGGGACCTTTACGAGAGCGGCGTTTCTGTATCTTTCGGCCGAGCCGCCCGGAGCCGGCGGAATCAGGGCGGAGTGTGGCGCGAACGGGCCGGCACCGGCCCGCTCCGCCTCCCGGCCCGCGTCAGCCCTTGCCTCCGGCCTTCATGTCCGGCAGCAGCGGCACGAGCCGGTCCCAGCGGGCGATCCCGCAGCCGTCGCGGCGGTCGTAGGTGGCGTCGACGGGGCGCCCGGCCCAGGTGCCGGTGACGTGCGCGGTGGCCGGTCCGCCGTACTGCATGGTGCAGAAGCCGCCTTCCGGGGCGGGGGCGAAGAGGTCCCGCCCCCAGCGCGTGTCCCGCTGCAGCATGGCGCAGGCTCCGCGCGGGTCGGGGTGGCTGCCGCCGTCGGGGTCGCAGTACAGCTCGTACGTCCCGTCGGTCCCGCCGCCCGCGTTCCGCACGGTGACGGTGAGGTGGTCGCGGTCCGGTCCGCCGGGGGGTGACGGCAGGGCGGCGGCGTCGGCCCGGGCGTACGCGGTGGAGGGGACGGCCGCCAGCGACCCGACGGCGGCGACGGAGGCGGCGGCGCCGACGAGGAGGCGTCGCAGGGCGGGGCGGGCGGTGGCCCGGGGAGTGGCAGGCAACATGCCCTGATTAACGCGGCACGCTCCCGGACGTTGCGCGCGCCCCGCGCACGCCCTCCGTCCGGCCCTCCCGCGACGGCCCGGCCGCGGGCCGGGCAAGGCCTTTGCCCTGCGCCCTTCCCGCCTAGTACCGTGGGGGTCGATTGGTGACACCCCGCTCGACTGTGTCATCATCGGCACGCACCGACCCGCGCTCGTGCGGGTGGATGTGTGGAGGCGTCGCCTAGTCCGGTCTATGGCGCCGCACTGCTAATGCGGTTTGGGCCTTAAAGCCCATCGAGGGTTCAAATCCCTCCGCCTCCGCCACGATCACGAAGCCCCGGTCAGCCGACCGGGGCTTCGCCGTTGCCGGGGGTGCCGCACACCCCGTCCAGACGGCGTTTCCGCAGGTCACGAGCGGTATGGCTAACGGATTTCACATGGCGGCGGCAGTCATGTAATGTTCTTCCTGTCGCCGCGAGCGAGCCGGAAGGCCCGGGAGCGGCGATAAAACAGAACAAGCACTCGTAGCTTAACGGATAGAGCATCTGACTACGGATCAGAAGGTTGCAGGTTCGAATCCTGCCGAGTGCACAGCAGATCAGAGGCCCTGTGGAGTGATCCACAGGGCCTCTGGCTTTTGCGTTGACGGCAGTGTTTGACGGCAACCGCTCCTGCCCTCGATCGGCGAGGGCGTCTGGCGATGCGAGCTGCGGGCCACGGCCCGACGCGCAAGCAGCGCCTGCGCCCCGGTGACGACGCTGAGGCGGAGGTTGGTGCGGCTGCGCGGCTCTTCGTCTTCTTTGAGTCCTCTGAGGTGTCAGTGGGTGCCGTTAATCTGGTGTTGTGCTCCGTCGCGAACACTAGATGTTGTGGTGTGCCTATTGGTTCGTGGCACATGTTGTGGTGTCCTGCTTGCTGCTGGGCCGTTCGAGGTGCTTCACTTGATCCGCCAAACCAAACCAGGCCCCAGCCGGGGCCCAACTTGGGGTTGGGCACACGGCAATGGGGCCTGATGCGTTGGTCGCGCCTTGGGACCTTATCGCCCTCTCTTGGTTCCTCCAAGACGGGCAGCGCCGCGCGTCCGACTCCGGAAACGGATGTGCCATGACAGATCGGCCCAACACCCGGGATGTGTCCAAGCGGGACGATGGCTGGGCGGTGACGAAGCCCGGGGCTGAGAGAGCCAGTGCACTTCTGCCGACTCAGGCGGCGGCAGTCGCTCGCGCCAAAGAGATCCTGGCCAACGACGGTGGCGGAGAGCTTCGCGTTCGCGGCAAGAACGGCCAGGTGCGGGAGCAGAACACCGTCCCGCCAGGCAGTGACCCGAAGAAGTCGAAAGGCTGATCGCGATGGACAAGTACGTGATCAACAAGGACTTCAGCGGGCAGCGTGAGGTTGAAGCCGCTGGCTTCAAGACCGTCGGCGACTTCATCGACTTCTACACGGTCGATGGCGACGGTGACATCGTCGTGACGCTCAGAATCCGGTCTGCTCGGGTAGAGACGATTGACCTGGTCAGCGGCTGACTCAGGTAGGCCATGCTGAGACGGAGCCCTTGCCAACGCGGCGAGGGCTCCGTCTCGGGGATGTGCGAAACCACAGTGGGTTCCAGTCAGGGTCTCGGTTTCGCGTCCATCTACTCACTCACTTCGTGTCGTCGTCCTTCCGTAGGGCTTGGCCCACGCGGTCGAAGGCCGAGCGCTGTGAGTCGAGGCGTACGAAGGTGTAGATGTCCATGGTCACGCGGATGGAGCTGTGGCCGAGCACTTCCATGATCATGCGGGCGTCGGCGCCCTGTTCGTGGAGCAGCGAGGCGCATGTGTGACGCAGGTCGTGGAAGCGGACCTTGCGGACGCCGGCGCGGACGCACAGCGCCTCGAACGAGCGGTTCAGGTTGCGCGGCTCGATGGGGGTGCCGTTCTTCGTGGTGAAGACAAGGCCCTGGGCCGTCCCCTTCCAGTTCGAGCCAGCGGCTTTCCGGTCGGCGAGCTGCTGGGCGCGCTGAGCGCGGAGCGCGGTCACGCACTCGGACGGCAGGGCCACGCGGCGGGCCGAGCGCTGAGTCTTCGGCGCGACGATCAGCAGCTCGCCGCCGACCCGCTGTAGGGCCTGCCGGACAGTGAGGACGCCTTCGTGGAGATCCACGTCCGACCAGCGCAGCCCCAGCAGCTCACCGCGCCGCAGGCCGATGCGGACCGCCAGCTCGTACGCGGCCCACAGCCGGTTGTCTCGGGCCGCCGCCAGGAGCTGTCGCCCCTCTGTGACCGTGAGCGGTTCTATCTCACGCTTCGTTCCCATGCTCAGCTCCACGTTCCGGGCCACATTGCGGGGCAGCTCGTCCTCACGTACGGCGTGCTGGAGTGCGGCCCGCAGGAGCACCAGCAGGAAGCGCACGGTCCGGTCCGAGGGGAGCTTCGTGCAGCACTTGCCGAGGGCGCAGCAGCGCCGCTTGTGCTCGGGCCGGTTCTTGTCCTTGCCCTGCGCGCAGCACTGGCAGGTGGCCGCCGTCTTGGTCAGGAAGGCCCGGATGTCACGGGCGGTAAGCCGGGCCAGCTTCTTCCTGCCGAACTCGGGCGTGACGTAGTTGCGGATGAGCGATTCGTAGTTGACGTACGTTGTCCTGCGGACCTTGCCCTGGGCGACGTTCGTGAGCCAGTACGTCAGGTACTCGGCGATGGTCATCTTGCTGGTGGAGACCGGCAGGCCGTTCAGGGAGTCGGCCTTGAGCCTGGTCAGCTTCTCGTGCGCCTCGTCCCAGGTCTTGCCGTAGACGCTCCGCCGCTTGTACGTGCCGTCCGTCGTCAGGACGTAGGCACTGCCCTCCCAGCGGCCGTCCTTGCGCTGGTAGATGGTGCCCTCGTTGTTGGCGTTCTTCTTCGGCTTGGCCATCAGGCGGCTTCCTGCTCGGTTCGGAGGGATACATAGGCGTCCACGGCGGCTTCACTGATGCGGCGGCAGCGGCCGATCTTGAAGGAGGCGAGTTCGCGGGAGCGGATCAGGTCGTGGACCTTCCAGCGGCTGATGCCGAGACGTTCGGCGACCTGGTCCACGGTGAGTACGGCCGTCGTCATACGGGCAGCAGTCCTTCCTGCTTGAGGCGTTGGATGTGGGCTATGTCTTGGCGGACCTGAGCGGCTAGAAGTTCCTCGCCGGGGCGGTAGCCGCTGCTGAGGTACGTCCACGAGGAGGCGGTGACGAGGGTGGTGTTCTCGCCGTTGGCGGGAAGGCCGGCGCGGGCACGGGCGGCTTCGGTTTGGGCGAGACGCCAGGCCCGGCGGACGTCGCGGAGGGCGCCCAGGGTGGTGGAGTAGGCGCGGGACTTGCTGGAGAAGTGGCCGCGGAAGCCGAGCATGTGGGCCCACTTCCAGAGCTTGAGGTCGGCGAACTCCGGCAGGTTCCCGAGATCCCAAGCGGTGCGGATCATCTGGCGGACGTGACGTTGCACGGGTAGGGCCTTGATGGGTTCGGCCTGTCCGGTGCCTTCGCAGTCGTCGCACAGGTCGCGGAAGCCGTCGGGACCTCGTACGTAGCCGCGTCCCTGGCAGGGTCGGCACATGAGGGTGCGGTCTACGGTGCCCGCGCCTTCGGCGTTCTTGGTGGCGTACTTGGCGACGTATCCGGCGACCTTGGCATCGGTGAGTTCGCCGTTGCCCAAGGCGGAGACCTGGTCGACCTTGAACCGGTCGCCCCACTTGATCACGCGTTCGCCGATGGCGTCGGACTCGACCGTGAGCCGGGCCCGCTCGACCGCCAGACCCACGGCGACCTGGAGGGCGTCGAAGGTGGCCCAGGGCGGGGGCGTGGTGGTGTGGCCGTCGGGGCCGTCGAAGCGGATCACGGCGTGGAAGTGGACCAGGCCGCGCTTCTGATACTCGGCGACCTTGGCGAAGGAGACGCGGAGGGCGGAGTTCAGCGCCTTCTGCGTCATGCCGAGGTGCTCGGCCAGGGCGCGGCGCAGGTAGGTGGTGAAGCGTGCCCACAGCTGCCCGGCGTGGGCGTTCCAGAGCACGGCGCCGGAGTAGTCGTAGGTGACTGGGTCGAGCGGGGTGCCCAATGCCGGGTCGTCCTCGGCATGGTAGGCACCGCAGCCGCAGGGGCGGGTGTTGCCCGCACTGTCGGTCTTGCGGTTGTGGACGGGGCCGAAGGACGGGGCGGTGAGGGTGACGAAGGCGCGGGGGTGGTCGCGGACGGTTTCGGCGACGTTCTTGCCGCCGGACAGTCCAGCCTTGATCAGGTGGTAGGTGTCGGCGGCGTAGACGCGGGAGCAGGCGGGGCAGCGGGAGGCGCGGCGGTTGCCGCAGGTGGTCAGGAGGCGTCCGGAGGGCTCGTCCTCGGAGCGGTAGGAGCGGACTACTTCCTTGGTCGTCGAGTCGGTGGTGACCGTCCAGCCGTGGAGGTTGATGGGGTTGGTGCAGCCGCGCAGGTTGCGAACCTGTTCGGTGACGCGGTCGAAGTTGTGGGTGTTGGCCAGCTCGATCAGGTCCCGCAGGCCGGGGCTGACGACGTGCCGCAGGTCGAGGGGGCGGTGCATGAGAGGGCGGGGATCCTTTCTGGCGTGAGGGTGGGCCTGCGAGCAGCAGCGATTAGCGCTCGGGCGGCTGCCCGCAGGCATGACGGGTCGGACCCAGGGCGGGCGAAGGCGGGAGGTACCGGAAAGGCCGGCGGGGGGGTGCGGCCCTACAGGGCGGCGTGGAGGGCGGTGGCCATGGGCAGGCCGATGCCGAGTCGCGTCTTCAGCTGGGCCGGAGTAATCGCTGTCCCGTGTTCGGCGTGGTGGGACGCGGCGATGGAGCGCGCTTCGGTCAGCAGCGGCTCAGGCACCTTGAACGCGGGTGGTGCGGGAGCCGGGGTGACGCGCGGAGCTACCGGGGCCGTGGTCGGGACTGGGTCCGGCGCGACGGCAGGGGCCGGATCGGTGAGCGGTGCGGCAGCGGGGGCATAGGGCGAGGCCGTTTCGGGCGCTGGTTCGGTCTCTTCTGCTTCGGAGGCCGGGTCGGCGGGGCGGGTGACGCTGTGGAAGGCGCGCAGGAGTTGCGGGCCGACCGTGCCCCAGCCGAGCAGAAGCAGGGGAGCCACGGCGTCCACGGCTGCCCGGCCGTAGTGCCCGGCAGCGATGGGTTCGGCGACGTTGAGTGCCAGCGTCAGCAGCCCGGAGAAGTGCATCAGCCGGGTGGCGGCCGTCATCTGTTCGGCGGGCAGGCCGCGCAAGGAGAGGTAGCGCAGGGCGACCAGCAGGCCGACCACGGAGAGATCCACCATCGGGGCGATGAGCGGCGCGATCGGTGAGGGGACGCCCAGGCGGAGGGCCAGAGACCAGACGTTGCCAAAGGAGAAGACGAACGCCAGCACGGCGATGACGATCATCACGGCGGTGATGGTGCGCTGAGTGATCCGGTCCTCTGTCAAGGAATTCACCTCCCTTCGGTTCTGTGTGACGGGCGCGTGAGTCGAGGGTTAGGCGGCGTCGGCGGCGGGCTTCTCCAGGTCGACTGCCTGGTCCCACATGCGCGGGCCGAGAAGGGCTTCCAGGAGCGCGGAGGGGTCGGCGGTCAGGTGAGCGGTGCTGTCGGCGATTCGGGCTGCGTCAGCGTCGGCGACGTACGGGGTGCGGATGCGGGTGAAGCCGGGCTGCGACTGGTGGTTCATTGCGGCGACGCCGACATACGTCGGGTCCTGGAGGTTGATCGGGTTGGCATCGGGCCACTCCCGGATCTCCTCGCCCAGCGCGGCGACAGCGGCCTCAGCTGTCTTCTGCGCGAAGCTCAGGCCCACGGGGCACACATCACGGATGAAGGTCGGGATCGCATCGCCGGTGGACTTCTGAGTGGCGAGGATGACTAGCATCCCCACCGAACGGCCCTTCTTCACCAGGTCCTCGACGAGCCGGGCGTTCTCCGCAGCGAGAGCGGCGAGCTTCTTGGTCTTCGGGTCGCTGCCCTTGTGGTCGCGGAAGTACGTGTGTGCTTCGTCGATGACCAGCACGACCAGCGGCCAATTCTCCGACGGACCGACATCCCACATGGACTTCACGCCGAGCGCCTTGCGTACCCAGGCAGACCGGAGGCGCCGCAGTTCGACCAGGTTCCGGAACAGCTTGTTGGCCTCTTCCAGGTCGTCCCCGACGAAGGCGAACATGCGCTGCGCCCAGTCGGCATAGTCACCTTCGTGTGCGGCGGACACCTTGCCGTCCGCGCAGGCGAATTGCACGCAGGGGGAAGGCGCCCAGTCCGAGAGAAGCCGGTTGATCAGGCTCGTCTTGCCAAAGCCTGGGAGGCCGGCCACGGTCACACCGGGCACCTGTGTGAGGTCTACCGAGACCGGCTGTGCGTACTCGTCCAAGCCCAGGTCCCACCGGGCCGTCTCATCCGGCACGTAGCCCGTGGGCCGGTGCTCGGTGGGGAGCTTGAGCGGATCGAGCCGCACGCCCCGGATGACGACCTGTCCGGGCTTGTCCTGCGTGATCGCGACCCGCGTGCACTTCCACGCGTCGGCCAGATGCGGGGCCGCCTTCTGGAACTGCTCCAGGCCCACGCCGGGCAGGCAACTCGCCCGCGCGATCACGCCGTATGCGTCATGCGTGACCTTGAGGGCCGGGATGAGGACGCGAGGCTTGATCGGCTTGCCGTCAGTGTTCGCCAGCGACGCGAGCGCGGTTGGAGTCCTGTCCGTGGCCGCCAGCTTGAGCATCGGCGCGAGCCGCTTCCAGCCCCACCGCACGCGGACGGCTTGCCAGATGGACTGCCGGGTCATGGCGTCGGCGCGCAGGTAGCGGACAACCCACCACACCGCCCACCCGACGAGTACCACTAGCGCCAGCTCGACCACCAGGGAGCCGTAGTGGAAGGCCCCTTGTGCCGGGTCGTTCGGACCGTTCATATGTCCCGCTCCAGAGGGTCGTAGAGGAAGGCCGCTAGGGCCGATTCGAGGGCCGTTCGGTCGGCCGAGGCGTCGAGACGGGGATAGCCGTAGCCGACGAGCACGCCCGCTACCGAGGTCACGAGGGATTCGGTGAACCGGGCATCTGGCCCGGCGTGAGGCAACGGGTAGTTGCGCTCAGCGCCGGACCGGGGAGCCGTGCCGCTCACGCCGCTTCAGTAGCCGGGGCCATCAGGTCCAGCCGATCCGCGCGGTAGGCGATGCCGTCCGAGAGCGAGCCGTTGAAGATTCGCGCCCACGGGGTGGCGAACAGCTCCACCGGCATGACCGGGACACCCGGCTTGAGGCCGTCAGGAAGACCGGTCTCCGGGACGGTGATCTTCAGTGCCTCGGCGCGGCCCTCCTCCATGAAGAAGAGGGTGATCGTGTAGAGCTTCGCGCCGGTCTCACGGTCGGTGGCGAACTGCGTCTTCTCCTGGTCCGCGTACTTCGGCACCGGCAGAGTTCCGACCATGAACGACGAGGTGGGGAGCAGGCCAACACGGATGCGTGCCATGGGAGTCGGTTCCTTTCGGTTGCGCTCCGCCAGGCGGCGGGGCGTGATCACCATTGAACATAGCTGACCTAGCACTATCAAGTGTGCGTGGTGAGCTAGGTGTCAGCTGACATAGGCCACCTACGTCAGTGGGGTGTGCTAGGGGTGCTAAGGATCGCTACTCTTGGGCCATGAGCCCCGCGCCAGAGAGCAAGCAGGACCGTCGGCCGCCGTATCAGCACGCTGCCGACGAGCTTCGGCGCGACATCTTGCAGGGGCGGATCAAGCCGGGCGAGCAGATGCCGTCCATTCGCGAGCTACAGGAACGCTTCGGCGTGGCCAACATGACCGCGAGGGGCGCGCTCAACGTGCTGCGCGACGAGGGCTTGATCTACACGATCCACGGGCGGGGCAGCTTCGTGGCTGACCATGACGCAGCCGGCGAGTCCTCGGTGGGCTACACCCCGCCAGCCTGGTACCTCGCCAACAGGGACAAGACGCCCCCGCAGGCAGAACAGACGGAGGGGAGCCCCGACGGCTCCGAAGCCACCGGGGACACCCTCACTGCAATGCTCACTGCTCTACGTGATGAGCTTCGTGCCCTCAGCGCTGATCATCAGGAACTGCGGCGTGAGGTCGAGGAGCTGAAGTCTCAGCAATCGAAGTCGCAGTCCTGAGCTGAGTCACTTCCTCACGCAGTGCTCTGGTCTCCTTGCTCAGGCGATCGACCATTGCCCGCATCTCTTGGATCAGCGCGGCCACTTGATCCGCGTCTTCGACGTGAATGCTGGTCGACCCCATCTCGTCGTCCGCTATGTGCTCGGCCATGTCTCCCGCTTGCTACCAGTGCCGTCGATGCGCTTCGCGCTTCCGCGCTTCCTCCCAGCCGCCGGGCGTCCCCACGGCGTTGAGCGGCTCTTTCGCTGATCTACCATCGCCCTGCCCTGCGGAGCTGTTCGGAGTTTCTTTACTGGATCAAGGCGGCCCGCCTACGGCGGGCCGCGCGCGCTGGCGGCCCGTGGCCGCCGCCGCTCCTTGTCTCCGCCACCGCTCCGGCGGCCCCCCGCCGCTCAGCGCGCACAACCGCCAGGGCGGATAACCAGACCAGGAAGCAACGCGCACACTCCGAGCACCAGGGCCAGGCCGGGATGCATCAAGCTCGACCGCACCACCAGACCGCCCACAGCTCACATCCGCATGGCCGGTGGAGTCGCCGGGCATGTCGACAACGCTCATGCAAGATCGAGGGCCAGGCCGTGACGTTTGGAAGAAGCGTGGTTGAGGCCGGCGGGTGGTTGCTGGAAGCACACGTGGCGGGTGCTCGTTCGGCTCGCCCGCCGTCATGGCTGACTTTCGGTGGCTCAGGTCAAGGCCCTTCCTCGTTGGACAACATGAAGCCGAGGGTCCGCACCCGCATCCGAGCACGCCAACTGCCCCGGCTACCATCGGCACCGGGGTCCTGATCAGGGCTTCCGCGACCGGACCACCCGGAATGCTGTCCAGGCTGAGGGGTGGTCCGGTCTTTTGTTGTCGGTCTTGGTTATGCGAGCGCCGCCGGGCGAACCAGGCTCTAGAGGCAGCTCAGGGTCTTACCCACCTCGTAGATGGTCGGCCGGTCTTCGGGAGCGTGGCTGAGCATGGCTTCGATCAACTCGCCCAGCTCACCGGGTGCCTTGGCGGGGCGGCGTCTGCCGTTGGCCACGGCCTCTCTCTGGACGGGGCGTGGAGCGTCGTCCGGATACTCGACAGCCCGCCAACCGGTGGCCGAGATCAGCAGGGAGGCGCCGAGGGCGTAGACGTCGGCTTCGGGCGTAGGCTCGGCTTCACCCGTGGCGAGCACGCTGCGCGCGATCTCCGGTGCTTCGTAGTGGACGAGGCAGCCGCGGAACGGGAAGTCGTATCCCTCGGGGACGTGTCCGCCTCGGGACAGCGCCAGATCGATCAGATGCGTCCGTTCCGGCCCGATGATGAAGTGGGCGGGTTGTACGTCGCCGTGGGCCCAGCCCTTGGCGTGCAGTTCGGCCAGAGCCTCGACACAGCCCAGCGCCACGCTGGCGTGCGGTGCGACAGACGAGTAATTGCTACGGCAGGGCTCCCACAGCCGGTACAAGTCCGGCCCCTCATGCCACGGCTGGAAGTTCCACGTCCCGTGCTCCCATTCTCCGTACGCGAAGTCGTCGAAGCCGAGGCGATGCAGCACGGCCCCTTCGCGTGCGGGTGCGAGGGCGGTCCAGGGCTGGGCGGGCCAGTCGGCCGTAGCCTGGATCGGGTAGCCGACTTTGACGGCGTAGTGGCCTCGATGGCTCCGCACCTCCCAGACCATGGAGCCCCGGCGGTTCAGGACCAGGCGCTGAGACGTGGGCATCAGGGCGTCGAGCACCACGATCGGTAGTTCAGAGGGTGAGCCGGACAACATCTGTTCTCCTTCCGGGAGCGAACGCGGCCGACCACGAGTCGAGGCCGGCCGCGCTGCTGCTGTCTGGTGCTACGCCTGGCCGTACGGGCGGCCGCAGTCTGAGTCGCACTGGGCAAGGTTCGCGCCGTTCACGGTCCACAGGTCATCGAAGATCATGAACCCGGCCGTCTTCATGGCGCGCGCCGAAGCGGCGACCTGCTTCGGGTCGCGGGCTCCACCGCCGGGCTTCGGGTTGTGGTGCAGGAAGCGGCCCGCGTACCGCTCACACAGTTCGGCGTACTCCTTCGTGTGCAGGATGAGCGCGTGCAGGCCCAGGTCCACGTCGTCCGACGGGACCATGGGGACGGTGGCGGTGGCTGCGGTGACCACGAAGGCGACCGCCTGGTCCGCGATCCGCTCGGCACGCTCGGGTGACTGCCCGCTGTGGACGACCACGAAGTGGGTGAGGCTCTGGAACAGTTCCTCGCCAGCCACCGCGCGGCCGGTCCTCTGGTCGTTCGCCGTTGCCGTCATGCGAGTACTCCCTCTTTGGGTAGTGGAGCGTGGCACTTACGGGGTTGGGAGGCCGCCCCGAACGGGGGTGGGGAAACCGGGGAATGAGCACCCGTCCGGGGCGGCCGGTCTACTGGCCGACAGCGAGAGCCATGCCGATCACCAGGCCGCACGACCCGCTGATCAGGATGATGAAGAGGACTCCCGCGTAACGGCCGATGGCGCGCATCACAGGCCGTCCCTGCTGTTGCCGTTCTTGATGGCCAGGCGGGCGCTCAGTTCCTCCCGAGCACTCGGCTGCACCACCTTGTCCGGCATGGCATCCCACTCCCGGCCGCCGCCGATGGGCCGTATCTGCACTCGGCCGCCGAGCTCACCCATGACGATGCCGATACGTCCCTTGGCGGTGTCCTTCGCCAGTTCACCGATGCCTGGTCTGGTCTGCTGGTTGCTCGCCATGCAAGGGAGCATCGCGATCGGAGGGCCGTCGCTAAAAGGTCAGGCTGATTACCCAACTTGGGTAACATCGCGGGAAGTAGAGAACCAGCGACGTTGCGTAGCCCTCGCAGTTTGGGAGCTTGCCGATGCCCGACCCGGACCGGCCGCAGGAACTGCCGGCCAGGCTGCTCACCGATCCCGAGATGATCGATGCGTGTCGGGTCCGGGACTTCGCAAGAGTCTTCCGGCTGGTGAAGGTCAGGGCGGGGATCTACCCGTCGATGATCGCCCGGCGCTGTGACCTGACGCCGAGCCGCGTGGGCGAAGTCATCGCAGGCCGACGCCACTTGCAGCACATGGACGTCATTGAGCGAATCTCAGACGGCTTGCGCATCCCAGGAGACATGCTTGGGCTTGCCCGCCGAGCGTGGGAGACGCCTCAGGCCCTCGTAGTCGACGAGCGCGAGACGCCCCAGATACCGGAGCCGGAGCAGCAGGCCCCCGCGTCTCTGCCAGGTCCCGATGTGGACAGCATCTTGGCGCTGGCCACACGAACCAGTCTGAACAAGGCCACGCTTGAAGCATTCCGGTCTTCGATCGAGGACTACTGGCGACGGGACGACCAGCACGGTGGCGAAGCACTGCGACCCGCCATCGTCGGCCAGCTCCGTTATGTCGTCGGACTCCTGAAGGAGAGCCGACCACCGTCGATCCAGAACGGCCTATACGGCATCGCGGCCGAGCTTGCACGCCTGACAGGTTGGACCTACTTCGACGCCCGCCAGTACAACCAGGCCCGCGCGTACTTCACTGAGGCCCTGCAACTGGCGAAGGAGATCGACGACCGCCAGTTCATGGCCAACGTCCTCGCCTGCATGAGCTTGCAGGCGACTTACCAGGACAAGCCCGCGGACTCATTGGCACTCGTGACCGCCGCCCAGGACCAGGCTCGGTCAGCACTCGGCAGCACGCCACGCGTTATGTCGATGCTGGCCATGCGGGAAGCGTTCGCCCACGCCACGCTCGGCAACCGTGATGACACGCACCGGGCGATCGGGGAAGCGCACAGCCAGTTCGAGCGGATCGGGGCGAGCGATCCGGACCCCTCATGGGTGACCTACTTCGACGAGCCGAAGCTCATCGTGGACACGGGAATCGCCCATGGCCGACTGGGCGAAGCGGCGACTGCCGAACCTTTGATCGCCGATGCGCTGCGGCGGGAGCATCACACGAACCAGCGAGGCCGCGCGTTCCACTCGTTCTGGCTGGCTCGTACGCAGCTGGACCAGGGCAAGCTTGACCAGGCGTGCCACACCGCCACGCAAGCCCTGGAGCCCGCGTCAGCGGTGGCCTCGGAGCGAGTGTCAGGGCATCTCAGGGAGTTCTACGGCCAGTTGGCCCCGCACAGGCAGGAGCCCGTAGCCCTGGCTTTCGAGGCACGGCTACGGGAACTCCTCCCGCCGGTCAGCGGATCGCTTCGTCCATGAGCAGGTAGAGCAGACCCACGAGTGAGCCGCTGCTCACGATCTCGCGGCGGTCTATCATCCCGCGCACGTCGGAGAGGGGGATCCACTCGATGCGGTCGGACTCGTTCTTCTCCGTGGGCGGACCGGCGTAGGTGGCGCCGTCGATGCGGAAGACGTGGTGTTGTGAGTCGGTGATCCCGTTGGCCGGCTCGGCGTAGATCAGGGGCTTGATGGGGCCGGGACGCCAGCCGGTCTCTTCCAGGACTTCCCGGGCCGCCGCTTCCTCCGGGGTCTCGCCGTCCTCAACCAGACCCATGGGCAGTTCCCAGGCCCACGAGTCCGTGATGAAGCG
Organism: Streptomyces sp. NPDC094143; assembly: GCF_040303825.1. Classification (NCBI taxonomy): domain Bacteria; kingdom Bacillati; phylum Actinomycetota; class Actinomycetes; order Kitasatosporales; family Streptomycetaceae; genus Streptomyces; species Streptomyces sp. NPDC094143. The sequence goes on along the minus strand of NZ_JBEOTZ010000002.1, from coordinate 97,549 downwards.
GTGGCGCCACATCATCAGGACCTCTTGGCGGTCGTTGACCACAGCGGCTACGGCCAGGTGCCGGAGGCGGACGACGTGGTACTCCCACCTGCGTCCATCGGGCTGTTGGACGTCGACCAGACACAGATTCACCCACTTGTTCGTGTAGACCTGTCGCTCACCGTGGGTCTTCCACTCCATACCTGCGGCCCCTCTCGATCGGTCTCCAGGATCTCAGACCGGCCGGAAGAGGGGGCAGAGGTTCGGCCCTTTTTACGTCACACTGACGAGATGTCCAGTGAGGGCAGTGCTTCCAAGTGGAAGCGGCCGAGTGCCAGGACGTCGAGTTCAGGGAGTAGCGACGTGTCGGCAGCCGGCCCCCGTGGTGTCGCGATGCGCGCGCAGCCCAACCGCTCCAACATCTCTGAAACCGCCCCCCATCTGGCGTAACAACACCTACTATCGGTTCACATCTGCCTCTTGGGTCTTTTAGGCATCAGAAGCGACCCTCGTACCCTATGGAGCCCAGTCGGTGAAGCATCCCGCCATGAAGAAAGAGAGAGACGGCGGGTACCACGCCATCAAGGGGTTCGCTTACCAGTTCGATGCCTCCCTGGTGAGGATCTTCGAGAACCCGAGCTCTGCGGCCGAGCTCGAAGGAAAGCAAGATCTTTCTGTCGAGAACTATCACATCCAAGTCAAGCATCGCTCCGAGAAGTTTTCAGTCTCAGCTATTACCTCTGCCGTGCAGCTGATGTTTCGCCAGTTCCAGCAGGACAACAGTTCGCAGTTCATTCTGCATTGCCACTTCGCAGATCAGCCACCGGGACTTGAGCGGGAGCTGACGCAAGACGAGCTCGACAGAATCCTGGATGACTTTTCTGATGAATATGACTACTCAACATGCAGCAAGTTTCTAAGCGCGTGCAAGATTGCCTTCCGTGAGAACTATCAGGCCCAGTTCAAGCAGGTCCTTGAACTGATCAAAAATCGGCTGAATGCGCGAGATGAGATTGAGGCTACGTATTACCACGCGATTCTTCACGGATATCTAAGAGACGTGGTCCTCTCAAATCCTATTGGCGCTCGTCGAGTGGCATTCCGCTCGTTACGTCAGGCCATCTCATCCGCACGAACCGCAATCTTTGAGTCCGCTTACGTAGAACAGTGTGGATACGAGAAGTACCTCAAGGCAGTGAGGAAGCGTTATACCCTGAGGACTGTCAATATCGCTGCGGAGCGGATTGTTTCGTTTGAGTGCGACGCAACCATGGATGTCGACGTGCTGGCGGAAGTGGTTCTGCTCTTGCGGGACAAGTATTGTTCTAAGCCAGGCCACCCACCGCCATACGTCACCTTCAGGGGTGACTTCGACTCGCTGGAAATCAAAAAAGCCCTCTGGGATGCTGGTGCGCGTTTCAACGATGGTACCGGATACCACGGGGGCCTATTCCGGATGCAAGAGCTGATCAGTCCACCTACGAGTGATCTAAAGCTCAAGGTGGTCGACGGAGAACACCTGGCGCTCTTGATGGATAGCGTGCGTATCAAAGAATTCCATGATTTTTACGTGACTGAGATCGAGCGCACACCACATAAAGCTTCTACTGCCTCGCACGTGTTCGTCCGATCTTTCGAAGACCTGCTGCAAGTCCTGTGAAGAAAGGTGAGTGGCGAGATGTCCAGCGCTGAGGTTGTCGCCGTCTATCCAAACCGTGTCAGGATCGCCGTTCACAACATTTCTGAGTTGGCAGATGGCGAGCCGGTTGAGGTGGGTTCATACCTGAAGGTATATGACAACACCGAGAGCGCGATCATTGCCATCATCGAGAATTATTCGATCGAGTTGCGTCCCTCGAAGCAAGGGGATCTGGAACGCGTCTACATGATCGAGGCAGTACCGCTCGGAATCATCGACCGGGATGGTCATTTCGAGCGAGGTGGTGGCGGTATCGCCATTCCTCCCAAGACGGTATCAGTCGCATTCAAGGATGAAGTCCAGCGCATCTACAATACTGTAGACGAGAAGAACCGATTCCATTTTGCTCAATTGGCGCAAGATGAGCATGTCGATGTCCCTGTCGATGGGAATAAGTTCTTCAGCCGTCACATTGCTGTTGTCGGCTCGACAGGATCCGGGAAATCTCACGCTATGGCTCGGATCATCCAGAAGGCGACTGAGGTGCGTGATGATAGCGAAACGAAGGAGTACTCGCTCAATAACACTCACGTGATCGTGTTTGATCTGCACTCGGAGTACCGGACAGCCTTCCCTAAGGCTAACCATTTAGGTGTCGACTCTCTGGTGCTTCCTTACTGGCTTCTGAGCTCAGAGGAGCTCCAAGATCTCTTCATCGAAAGCAACGAAGAGCAATCTCACAATCAGATTGCGATTCTCAAGAAGAGCATCACCGACGAGAAGCGGTCCAAGTTCGCAGGTCCCGATGATCAGCGTGACCTGATCCACTACGACTCCCCTCTCTTCTTCGACATTGACGATGTACTAGCCGCGATTAAGGCAAAGAATGCAGAGAGGATTGACACGTCCACGCCCAGTAAGAAGTCGGACAAGGCGGGCCCCTTGTTCGGTAAGCTGGATAACTTCATTACAAGGCTCGAAAACCGTCGAAACGACCGACGTCTAGACTTTCTTCTTGGCGAAAAGGCAAAGTCGGTTCGACTGGAGCAAGTTCTCAGGCAGTTTACTGGATATGTTGAGGGCGCCCAAGCGAATGTCACTGTGATTGACCTTAGCGGCGTGCCGTTTGAAGTGCTGAGTTTGACGGTCTCCTTGGTTTCTAGGCTGCTATTCGATTACGCCTATTACTTCAAGAAGGGCAGCATTGAGGGCCGGAGCGAAACACCGCTCCTCGTAGTCTACGAGGAGGCGCATAAGTATGTGCCTAAGAGCGGGTTGTCTAAGTACAGTTCTTCACGTAACGCAATCGAGCGGATCGCCAAAGAGGGGCGAAAGTACGGAATCACTGCCGCCATCGTTAGTCAGCGGCCGGCGGAGATTTCGGAGACCATCTTCTCGCAGTGTAACAACTTTCTAGCGATGCGCCTCACGAATCCAGAGGATCAGAATTACGTGAAGCGTCTCATTCCTGATTCGTTGGGGCCCCTCACCGAGTCTCTCCCTATGCTGTCGGCTGGCGAGGCGCTGCTTATCGGAGATGCGGCCGTCATGCCATCACGTGTAAAGCTGGAGGATGCGTATCCTCCCCCCTCCTCTAGTGATGTCATGTATCTAAAAGAGTGGGCACGGCCGTGGCGCGATGTTCACTTCGACCCCATCGTGAAGGATTGGGAGCGCTGAGAGTCAGAGAAGGCCAAAGAAGTGTAGCTCGGTCTGGGGCTACTCGATTCTCGACACTTGCTCTGAAAGACAACGAGCGAACCGCTCGGATTGGGAGATTTGATGTACTGGTTGTTCGCAGATGAGACTAACACTCAACCGAGTCAGGGTACGTTCTTTATATATGGCGGCTTGATTGCATCAGCTGATCAGATAGCGCAGGTCCACGAATCCATCTCGCGCATCCGGCGGGAGTTTAATTTTAAGGATTCAGATCAATTCAAGTTCCAGACGGCTTCTCGGCCAGATGGGATGTCCATTGAAGATTGGAGTGCCGCCAAGAAGGCTGCCCTAGAAGCAGCGCAGCTGATCGGCGTAGAAATGCTGGCGTACGTCGTTCATCACGGCATCGCGAAAAGTGGCAATGAGGTGAGGATGGAATACGCATTGAACACCCTCGTTTCTCACTTCAATTTCAATTACTTGGCCGAGAAAAATTCATTCGGTGCGTTGTGTATTGACCGATTGGATGAAGCGTTTGGGTATCGGTACATGCGCGAGCGATTTCAAACTCCTCTTTCTGTTCAGGGCAGAAAGGCTCCTCTGGAACGTGTGATCCACTACTCAATGACATGCGACGGTGCCTCGCATATGAGTTCAGTTGTCGACCTTGCGATTGGGGGATTCCGATACTGCGTCAACTCGGCGATGGGTGCTGGGAAGGAGGAGGTCGCTAGGGACATCCTTAAGCCCATCGCCAAGATGATGTGGAGTAAGGAACGAGACGGAAAGAACTACATAGGTGAATACGGGCTGGTTAAGCGGCCGGTTATGGTCATGGTTGACTCGTATAGGGAAGACTACGAAGAGCTAACCAGGGTGCTCACCAGCCTTTCCAATGAGGCTGGAGACGGTCCTGAGTAGATTTCCAGCCGACCGGCAGGCAGAACGTGCTGAGTGCTGGGCCAGCAACGTGAGGGCAGACCCTGCGATGGTGGGGCGCCGTTGGGAATTGACGGCAGTACTGACGGCAACGACGGCACACAGTCGCCCATGCTCGCTAACCTGGGCGATCGAGATCAGAGGCTGTCACCATCGGGTACGGCCCCCTGCCCGATCCTACGGATCAGAAGGTTGCAGGTTCGAATCCTGCCGAGTGCACAGCACACCAGAGGCCCTGTGGAGAGATCCACAGGGCCTCTGGCTTTCTCAATCGGTGCTGCGGTGTTCCTCCAGGTAGTCCGCCGCCAGGGTGCTCGCGCGGTTGAACCAGTCGGTGAGGACCGCGATCTCGGCCGGGGAGTAGTCCGCGAAGAGTTCCATGAGGCGGGCGTAGTACGGCTCGTAGACCTCGCGGACGCGGGCGACCGCGTCGGGCAGGGCCGCCACGCGGATCCGGCGGCGGTCGTGCGGGTCGGGGCGGCGGGTGATGTAGCCGGCGCGCTCCAGACGGTTGAGGATGCCGGTGACCGCGCCCGTGGTGACGTGGACGCGGGCCGCCAGGTCCCCGGCGGTGGGGAGGTTGTCCCCGGCCTGGATGACATAGGCGAAACATGTGAGGTCGGTCACGCTCAGCCCCACCTGCTGGGCGATCTCGTGCTGTCCGACCAGGTGAGTCGCGATGAGGTGGTCCATCGCCGACAGCGCCTGCTCCGGCGTGGCGGCCGGGCGCGGCTTGGCTTGCATTCCCATTTCCCTTAGTTCGTGAGATGTTTGGGTCATAAAAGTCTTAGTAAGTGAGGGGTTCGGGTTCGGGGTGTTCCCGTGGACCCCGTGGCTGAGGGGAAGCACGTGAGCGCACATCAGTATGACCACGGGCACACCGTCGCGGGCTGGGTCGGTTTCGGTATCGCGACCGTCGGCGCCGGCGTCGTGGGAGCGGGGGTCTGCACGGTCTCGGGCCTGCTGATCGCCGGAGGCCTCGGCATCGGTGTGGTGAGCCTGCTCGTCACCTGGGCGCTCCATCTCTCCGGGTGGGGCAAGGGGCCCGGGGCGCGGCCCCGGTCGGAGTGGGACTGGCGGGTGCGGGATTCGGCGGCGCCGGGGGGTCACCCGGACTGCCTCGGGTGCCGGCTGGCCGGCCGTGGCAGGAGCGGCGGACGGACCGCCGGCACGCCCCAACTCTCCATGCCGGCCCAGCGAGAGGGCGAGCGGCAGCCGGCGACGGCACTGCGAGCGGACTCCGCCCGCTGACACGGGCCGCTCGCTGACACGGGCCGCCTGGTGAGGCGGCCCGCCCGGCGCGGCGCGGCTCACCGTCAGGTTTGCCGGGACGCTGCCCCGGGGCCCGACGCCCCGGGGCCCGACGCCCCCGGGCCCGCTGCCCCGGCGCCCACCGCCCCGGAGCCGGACGGACCGGGGCCGGGTGGACCGGGGCCGGGTGGACCGCGGCCGGGTGGACCGCGGCCGGGTGGACCGGGGCCCGCCACCCCGGGGCCCGGTGGACCGAGCGGGCGCCGCCCGGGGCGCGGCGCCCCCGTCCGGCCCTTGCAGCGCGGCGCCTCACCCGTCCGGACCTCCGCTGTCAGTGGTCCCCTCTACTCTCGTCAGCGATGGCACACGCATGGAAGTGCTCGGGGCTGCGGTGGTCCGTGGAGGGGCCCGAGTTGGTGTGGGACGGGGGCCGGCGGAGTGCGCTGGCCCGGGGGAGACGCGTGGCCTTCGGGGTCCCGGAGGGCGGCGCGCGGACCTGCGCGGGAGCCCGGGGGCACGCCTGCCCCGTCGGGGCGGTCGTACCGGCGCGGAGTACGGGGGCGCGATGTGAACAGTGCGCGCGGCTGGACCGGGCGCACTCCGTGGCGGCGGACACCCTCACCGACGACCCGCGGCCGTACCACGTGTACCTGGCGTGGTTCGGGCCCGGCATGCTCAAGGTCGGGATCACGGCCGTGGAGCGGGGCCCGGCCCGGCTCCTGGAACAGGGAGCCGTCTGCTTCAGCTGGCTCGGTGCCGGGCCGCTCATGGCCGCGCGGCGTACGGAGGAGCTGCTGCGGGCCGCGCTGCGGGTGCCCGACCGGATCCCCTACGCGCAGAAGCGGGCGGTGCGCGCCGCACTGCCGGAGGCGGCGGCCGACCGGGCCGGTGAGGTCACCGCGCTGCACGCGCGGGCCTTCGCGCTCGCCGGCTGGCCTGAGTCGCTGGAGCGCAAGCCGCTGGACGTCGTCGATCACGTCGGTGTGTTCGGGCTCGCGGGCGTCCCCGCCGCCGTCGGGGAGGTGAGCGAGCTCGTCGCAGGGGGTGTGGTCGGCGGGGAGCTGGTCGCCGCCGCCGGGCCCGATCTCCACCTGTCGACCGGGGACGGTGTCGTCGTGCTCGACACGCGCCTGATGACCGGCTGGGAGCTGGTGCCCGCCCCGGGCGGCGGACTGACGATGCCCGTACGGGAGTTCAGGGACGCGGCGGGCGTGCAGGACGGGCTGTTCTGAGCCGTGCGGGCCGCCACTGCGGGCCGGGCCGGCCGCGGTGATCGCGGAGGTCGGTCTTCCCAGGCGTTCCCAGGCGTTCCCTGAGAGGCGCCTGTGGGTTTCTCAGACAAATCACAGGTGTGGGAAAGGGCGCTCTCAGAGGGCGTCGACATCGTGTTCACATGACCACGACCTCGCCCCGGGGGCGCACCGAACTGCTGAGGCCGGACGGGAGCCCCGTCCGCGTGCTGGTGGTGGACGACGAGATGTCGATCACCGAGCTGCTGTCCATGGCCCTGCGCTACGAGGGATGGCAGATCCGGAGTGCCGGGGACGGCACGGGCGCGATCCAGGCCGCGCGCGACTTCCGGCCCGACGCCGTCGTCCTCGACATGATGCTGCCGGACATGGACGGGCTGACCGTGCTGGGGCGGCTGCGCCGCGACCTGCCGGACGTGCCCGTGCTGTTCCTGACCGCCAAGGACGCCGTCGAGGACCGGATCGCCGGGCTCACCGCCGGCGGGGACGACTACGTCACCAAGCCGTTCAGCCTGGAGGAGGTCGTCGCCCGGCTGCGCGGGCTGATCCGCCGCTCCGGCGCCGCCGACCGCCGGTCCGACTCCACGCTGGTCGTCGGCGACCTCACCCTCGACGAGGACAGCCACGAGGTCACCCGGGCCGGGGAGAACATCCACCTGACCGCGACCGAGTTCGAACTGCTGCGGTTCCTCATGCGCAACCCGCGGCGGGTGCTCAGCAAGGCGCAGATCCTCGACCGGGTGTGGAGTTACGACTTCGGGGGCCAGGCCAACGTCGTCGAGCTCTACATCTCCTACCTGCGGCGGAAGATCGACGCCGGGCGGGAGCCGATGATCCACACGCGGCGCGGTGCCGGTTACCTGATCAAACCCGCGGCGTCATGAGCGGACGGCGACGGCCGCGTCCACGGCGGCGGGCCGGCAAGCCGCGCACGCTGCGCACCCGGCTCGTCGTCGCGTCCGTGACGCTGATCGCCGTGGTGTGCGCGGTGATCGGGACCGTGACGACCCTCGCCCTGCGGTCGCACCTGTACGAGCAGTTGGACGGGCAGCTCAACGAGGTGGCGGCCCGGGCCGCGCTGAGCCCCCCGAAGGATCCCGGCCGGGACGACGGTCCCGCACAGCCGAAGCGGATCAGCCTCACCGAGTTCGTCACCAGGGGACCGCAGCCGAGCGGCACGGTCGCCGCCGAGATTCGCGACGGGAGGATCGCGGACTCCGCACGCGGCGAGAAGTCCGAGGACGCCTTCCAGCTGACCGCGAAGTCGCTCACCGCCGCCCAGACCGCCGCGCTCGCCACCGTCGCGCAGGTCAACGGGAGGATAGAGACCGTCGACCTCCCGGGTCTCGGCGAGTACCGCGTCGAGTACAAGGCCGGTGACAAGGGCAGCTACTACGTCGCCGTCCCCACCACGGACGTCACCGGAACCATCAACACCCTCATCCTGGTCGAGATCAGTGTCACGGCAGCCGGTCTTGCCGCCGCCGGACTGGCCGGTTCCGTGCTCGTCGGCGTCGCCACCCGCCCCCTGCGCCGGGTCGCCGCCACCGCCACCCGCGTCTCCGAACTCCCCCTGCACACCGGCGAGGTCAACCTCAGCGAGCGCGTCCCCGACTCCGAGACCGACCCCCACACCGAGGTCGGACAGGTCGGCGCCGCGCTCAACCGGATGCTCGACCACGTCCACGGGGCGCTGCAGGCGCGGCAGCGGAGCGAGACGCGCGTGCGGCAGTTCGTCGCCGACGCCAGTCACGAGCTGCGCACCCCCCTGGCCTCCATCCGCGGGTACGCCGAACTCACCCGGCGCGGCCGCGAACAGGTCGGCCCCGACACCCGGCACGCCCTCGGCCGGATCGAGTCCGAGGCCGGGCGCATGACCCTGCTCGTCGAGGACCTGCTGCTGCTCGCCCGGCTGGACGCGGGACGGCCGCTGCGGTTCGAGCGGACCGACCTCGTCCCGCTGGTCGTCGACACCGTCAGCGACGCCCGCGCGGCCGGCCAGGACCACATCTGGCGGCTCGACCTGCCCGACGAGCCCGCGCTCGTGGCCGCGGACGCGGCCCGGCTCCAGCAGGTCCTGGTCAACCTGCTCGGCAACGCCCGCACCCACACCCCGCCCGGCACCACCGTCACCGCCCGCGTCCAGCGGCGCGGGCCCTGGCTGTGCGTGGACGTGGCGGACAACGGGCAGGGCATCCCGGGCGAGCTGCTGCCGCACGTCTTCGAGCGGTTCGCTCGCGGCGACTCCGCACGCTCCCGCGCCACCGGCTCGACCGGTCTCGGCCTCGCCATCGTGCAGGCCGTGGCGACCGCGCACGGCGGTGCCGTGACCGTCGACAGCGTGCCCGGGCGGACCGTCTTCACCATGCGCCTGCCGGCGCTGCCGCGACCGGAGACCAGCCGGCAGCAGCACTCACAGGCACGCCACAGCCTCACCACATCGGCACAACAGGGCGCCTGACGACAGTCGGTTCCATGCGAACCGACTCTTCTCCCGGCACCCTGCCGGCGCGGGAGCACCTCCCGGCCGCACCAGCCGGTACGCCTGTGCTGGACGTAGTGATCCCCGTCTACAACGAGGAGAAGGACCTCCAGCCCTGCGTGCGCCGCCTGCACGAGCACCTCGCCCGCACGTTCCCGTACGCGTTCCGCATCACGATCGCGGACAACGCCTCCACGGACACCACCTTGCGGGTGGCCCGCCGACTGGCGGCGGAGATCTCCGAGGTGACCGTCCACCGGCTGGAGCAGAAGGGCCGCGGCCGGGCCCTGCGCACCGTCTGGTCGGCCTCGGACGCGCCGGTCCTCGCGTACATGGACGTGGACCTGTCCACCGACCTCAACGCCCTGCTCCCGCTGGTGGCGCCGCTGATCTCCGGCCACTCGGACCTCGCGATCGGCTCCCGGCTGACACGCAGTTCCCGCGTGGTGCGCGGCCCCAAGCGGGAGTTCATCAGCCGGGCCTACAACCTCATCCTGCGCGGCTCCCTGCAGGCCCGCTTCTCCGACGCCCAGTGCGGGTTCAAGGCCATCCGCCGCGAGGTGGCGCGGGTGCTGCTGCCCCTGGTCGAGGACACCGGCTGGTTCTTCGACACCGAGATGCTGGTGCTGGCCGAGCGGGCCGGGCTGCGCATCCACGAGGTGCCGGTCGACTGGGTCGACGACCCCGACTCGACCGTGCACATCGTCAGGACCGCGACCGACGACCTCAAGGGCGTGTGGCGGGTGGGCAGGGCCCTGGCCACCGGGTCGCTGCCGCTGGACCGGCTCACCCGGCCGTTCGGGGACGACCCGCGCGACCGTGAGATCGAGGACGTGCCGAAGGGGCTGGCCCGCCAGCTCGTCGGGTTCTGCGTGGTCGGCGCCCTGTCCACCCTCTTCTACCTGCTCCTCTACACCGGCTTCCGGGCCTTCACCGGCTCGCAGGTGGCCAACGCGCTCGCGCTGCTGGTCTCGGCGGTCGCCAACACCGCGGCCAACCGGCGGCTCACCTTCGGGGTGCGCGGGCGTGGCGGGGCCGTGCGGCACCAGGCGCAGGGACTGGTCGTCTTCGGTATCGGTCTCGCCCTGACCAGCGGCTCGCTCGCCGCGCTGGGCGCGGCCACCTCCGAGCCCGCCCACTCCACCGAACTGGCGGTCCTCGTCGCCGCCAACCTCGCGGCGACCGTGTTGCGCTTCCTGCTCTTCCGGGCGTGGGTCTTCCCCGACCGGCGCGAGGACGACTCCCGCGTGGCCCGCGGGTGCGACGCCCCGGCGGGCCCGTACGACACCACTGCGTTCCGCGCCGGTGAGGTCGCGGACTCCTGGCGGGACGCGACCGTGCAGCTGATGCCGGTGCGCCCGCACGACACCGATGCGAGGGACCTGCGATGACCGTCCACCACGACCAGCGGCCCGACGCCGCAGCAACGCGTCCCGGGACCCGGCCGGGACCGCCCGCACCCTCGCCCGGCCCCGGGGCCGGTGACCCCGTGCGGCCCCTGCCGCGGCGGCTGTGGCGCGGCCGCCCCGAGGACCCCCGCTGGGCCCGCCCGGCCTTCCTCGCCCTGCTGCTGGTCACCACCGCGCTCTACCTGTGGAACCTGAGCGCCTCCGGCTACGCCAACTCCTTCTACTCGGCGGCGGTGCAGGCGGGCAGCCAGTCCTGGAAGGCGTTCTTCTTCGGCTCGCTGGACGCGGCGAACGCCATCACCGTCGACAAGCCCCCGGCCGCGCTGTGGCCGATGGCCCTGTCGGTGCGGCTGTTCGGACTCGGCTCCTGGCCGATCCTCCTGCCCGAGGTCCTCATGGGCGTCGGCACGGTCGCCGTCGTGTACGCCGCCGTGCGGCGCCGGTCCGGCCCCGCGGCCGGCCTGATCGCGGGCGCGGTGCTCGCGCTCACCCCCGTCGCGGCGCTGATGTTCCGCTTCAACAACCCGGACGCGCTGCTGGCCCTGCTGATGGCCCTGGCCTGCCACCTCGTGGTCCGCGCCCTGGAGGACGGCCGCACCAAGTGGCTGCTGTGGGCCGGTGCCGCGATCGGCTTCGCGTTCCTCGCCAAGACCCTCCAGGCCTTCCTGATCCTCCCGCCGCTGGCCCTGGTCTACGGCGTCTGCGCCCCGGTCACGCTGCGCAGGCGGATCGGGCAGCTCGCCGCCGCCCTGGCCGCGATCGTCGTCTCCGGCGGCTGGTGGGTCGCGATCGTCGAACTCTGGCCCGCCTCCTCCCGCCCCTACATCGGCGGCTCGCAGAACAACAGCTTCCTGGAGCTGACCTTCGGCTACAACGGGCTGGGCCGCCTCAACGGCGAGGAGACCGGCAGCGTCGGAGGGGGCGGCGGGGGCGGTGGCGGCTCCTGGGGCGAGACCGGCTGGGACCGGCTGTTCGGCTCCGCCGTCGGCGGCCAGATCTCCTGGCTGATCCCGGCCGCGCTGATCCTGCTCGTCGCCGGTCTCGTGGCCACCCGCAAGGCCGGGCGCACGTCGGTGACGCGCGGTGCGTTCCTCGTCTGGGGCGGCGCGCTGCTCACCACCATGCTGGTCTTCAGCTACATGCAGGGCATCTTCCACGAGTACTACACGGTGGCCCTCGCCCCCTACATCGCCCCGCTCACCGGCATGGGCGCCGCGCTGCTGTGGGAGAGGCGCACCAGGGCGTGGGCGTCCCTGACCCTGGCGGCCGCGACGACGGCGACCGCGGCCTGGGGTCACGTCCTGCTCGACCGCTCCTCCGACTACCTGCCCTGGCTGAGGTGGCTGGTCCTGGCCGGCGGTCTCACGGCGGCCCTCGGCCTGCTCTTCGCCGGGCGGCTCGGGCGCCGGCTCGCCCTGGGCGCGGCCGGGCTGGGCCTCGTCGCCGCGCTGGCCGGACCGGCGGCGTACACGCTGACCACGCTGAACGAGGGCCACACCGGCTCGATCGTGACGGCGGGCCCGTCGGTGGCGGGCGGCAGGGGCGGCCCGGGCGGCGGTGGAGCTCCCGGCGGCCAAGGCCCCGGCGGCGGCTTCCCGGGCAGGGGCCAGAACCAGCAGGGCGGGAACCAGCAGGACGGCCAGGGCTTCCCCGGCGGTGGCATCCCCGGCCAGAACCAGAACCAGAACCAGAACCAGCAGAACGGCGACGGCGGCGGCAGGGGCGGCATGGGCGGCCTGCTCAACGGCGCGAGCGTCGGCACCGAGGCGAGGAAACTGCTGGAGACCGACGCCGACCGGTACACCTGGGCGGCAGCGGCCATCGGAGCCCAGAACGCGGCGAGTTACCAGCTGTCGACCGGGGAGCCGGTGATGGCCATAGGCGGCTTCAACGGCTCCGACCCGTCCCCGACACTGGCCCGGTTCCAGCAGTACGTGGCGGACGGACGGATCCACTACTTCATCGCCTCCGGCACGGGTGGCGGCATGGGCCGCAGCGGCGACGGCACGTCCGCGCAGATCACCTCCTGGGTCGAGGCCAACTTCGAGAAGGTCACGGCCGGTTCGGCCACGTTCTACGACCTCGCGCGGAAGGCGAGCGGCTGACGCCACTCCCGGCGGGCGGGGGTGGTGGCCGAGCGCCGCCACCCCCGCCCGCTTATTCGTTGTACAGCGTATGGGAGCTGTTCTACGGTGTAGAACATGACGACGTCCTCCCAGGAAACGACCGCGCCGCGGACGGCGCACGCCGGCCACCCCCAACGCTGGCTGATCCTCGGTGTCATCTGCCTCGCGCAGCTCACCGTGCTGCTCGACAACACGATCCTGAACGTGGCGATCCCCTCACTCACCCGCGAGATGGACGCCTCGACCGCGGACGTCCAGTGGATGATGAACGCCTACTCGCTGGTCCAGTCCGGGCTGCTGCTCACCGCGGGCAACTCCGCCGACCGCTACGGCCGCAAGCTGATGCTGATGTCGGGCCTGGCGATCTTCGGTGTCGGCTCGCTGGCGGCCGGCCTGTCCCAGAGCCCGGCCCAGCTGATCGCGGCCCGCGCGGGCATGGGCGTCGGCGGCGCGCTGCTGATGACCACGACCCTCGCGGTCGTCGTGCAGATCTTCGACGACCAGGAGCGGGTGAAGGCCATCGCGCTGTGGTCGACGGTCAGTTCGCTCGGCTTCGCGGCCGGGCCGCTGATCGGCGGTGTGATGCTGAACCACTTCTGGTGGGGCGCCATCTTCCTCATCAACATCCCGGTCGCGGTGCTCGGCCTGGTGGCGGTGGCCGCGCTGGTGCCCGAGTCGAAGCACAAGGCCGGTGACCGGCCCGACGTGCTCGGCGCGGTGCTGTCGACCGTCGGCATGACGGCCGTGGTGTACGCCATCATCACCGGCCCCGAGCACGGCTGGGCCTCCGGGCGGGTGCTGGTCTCCGCGCTCACCGGCGTGCTCGTGCTCGGCGTGTTCGTGCTGTGGGAGCTGCGCACCGAGCAGCCCATGCTCGACATGCACTTCTTCCGCAACCAGAAGTTCGTGGGCGCGGTCGCGGGCGCGATCCTCGTGGCGTTCGGCATGACGGGGTCGCTGTTCCTGCTCACCCAGCACCTGCAGTTCGTGCTCGGCTACGAGCCGCTGGACGCGGGGCTGCGGACCGCGCCGCTGGCGCTGACCGTGGTAGCCCTCAACTTCACGGGGGTCGGGGCGAAGCTCGTGCTGAAGATCGGGACACCCGGGGCGATCGCGCTCGGCATGACCCTGGTGTCGGCGGGGCTCGCGGCGATCGCGCTGCTCGGCGGGCACGGGTACGGGGGCATGCTGCTCGGCCTGGTCGTCATGGGCGCGGGCGTGGCCCTGTCCATGCCGGCGATGGCCAACGCGATCATGGGGGCGATCCCGCCGGAGAAGGCGGGCGTGGGAGCGGGCATCAACGGCACGCTCGCGGAGTTCGGCAACGGACTGGGGGTCGCCGTCCTCGGGGCCGTGCTCAACTCCCGGTTCGCCTCGCTGGTCGCCGTCTCGGCGGCCTCGCTGCCCGCGGCGCTGGCGGCGGCGGACTCCGCCGAGGAGAAGGCGCGCATCTCCGACGCGTTCGCCTCCGGTCTGGAGACGAGCCAGCTGGTCGGGGCGGTCGCCGTGCTGGCGGGCGGACTGGTCGCGGCGGCGTTGCTCCGGCGGGCCGAGCGGGCAGAGTCCGCCTAGGGCCTGTCCGGCAGCTCCCGTCGTCGCCCGGAGGGCGGCTGCGCGGCGTCAGGTGCGTGCTCCCGGTGCGCCGGCCCCTGGCCCGCGTACTGGATGTACCCGGATCGGGGGCCGGTGCGGCGCGAGTGCGTGCACGGCGTCGCGCAGCAGACGGGAATGGTCAGACGGGCCCTGAGAGCCCGGCGCCGGTCGCGGCCGGGCGGGTGCGGGTCCGTCGTGGCCGCTCGCGCCCGCCCGGCCGGCCGCACACCGGACGCGGCCCCGCGCCCCGGGCGCAGCGGCGCGTCTAGCATGAGCGGCGTTTCGAAGATCGAGGAAGGTGCGCCATGGCGAGAGCGGCCCGGCGGGATCAGCCGCGAACCAGCGTCTGGCTGGAGAGCGGGGCGCACCGGCGGCGCGGGGGCGGACAGCCCTCGGGCCTGGACCGGGACCGGATCATCGAGGTGACCGTCCGGCTGCTGGACGCCGAGGGACTGGCCAAGTTCTCGATGCGGCGGCTGGCCGGTGAGCTGAACGTCACCGCGATGTCCGTCTACTGGTACGTCGACACCAAGGACGACCTGCTCGAACTCGCCCTGGACGCGGCCATGGGCGAGATGCGGCTGCCCGACCCGGACTCCGGCGAGGACTGGCGCGAGCAGGTGCGGGCGCTGGCGCGGGAGTACCGGACGCTGCTGGTGCGGCACCCCTGGGTGTCCGCGCTGGTCGGTGTCTTCCTCAACATCGGCCCCAACAACCTGGCGTTCTCCCGGGTGGTCCAGCGCGTCGTCCGCGGCACGGGCATGCCCGCGCGGCGCCTGACGAGCACGATCTCGGCCGTCTTCCAGTTCGTCTACGGCTACGGCACGCTGGAGGGCCACCTGGCGACCCGGGCGGCGGCCGGCGGCATGACCGTGGACGAGTACTTCCAGGAGGCCCTCAGCACGGTCTCGGCCGCCCCGCAGGCCGCCGACGTCATCAAGGAGTCGCAGGAGATCATGGCGGCACGCGGCGGCGACACGGTCGCCGAGATGCTGGAGCGCGACTTCGAGTTCGCCCTGGAGCTGCTGATCGCGGGCATCGAGGCGATGGTCGCGCGCGGCTGACCTACTCCTCTTCGACCAGCCGCGCCGGGAACCCGCCCGTCGCCACCGGGCCCCACCGCTCCGGCGTGATCCGGATGATCGACTTGCCCTGCTTGACCATGGCCGCGCGGTACTCGTCCCAGTCGGGGTGCTCCCCGGCGATGTTCCGGTAGTACTCCACGAGCGGCTCGACGGAGTCGGGCGCGTCGACGACCTCCGCCGTGCCGTCGATCTGGACCCACGGGCCGTTCCAGTCGTCGCTCAGGACGATCAGGCTGACCCGCGGATCCCGCCTGGCGTTGCGGGTCTTGGCGCGCTCCGGGTACGTGGAGACCACGATCCGGCCGGAGTCGTCCACGCCGCAGGTCAGCGGCGAGCCCTGGGGGCCGCCGTCGGACCGGCGGGTCAGCAGGATCGCGTGGTGCCGGGGCCGCACGAAGTCGAGCAACTCGTCCAGGGAGACGCGGGTGTTCGTCGCGATGTTCGGAGCCATGCCCGGCAGCCTACGACGCCAGCGCCTCGGGGAGGTTGTCGTACACGGGGACGTCCCGGCGCAGGCCGGTCAGCTCCAGGACGCGCCCGGCGACCCCGTCCGGCCGGGCCACCAGCCGGACCCGGGCGCCGGGGCGCAGGCCCTGGCGTATGTCGTTGATGAGGCGGATGCCCTGGGAGTCCATGAAGGAGGTCGAGGTGAGGTCCAGGACGAGGACCTCCAGCCGGTCGCCGCGGGCACGGGCCGCGGACATGACGAGCGGGAGCAGCTCCGACGCGTTGCAGTAGTCGATCTCGGCGGGCATCGTGAGGTGGACGCGACCGGGGAAATCGCGTGGTTCTGTGGGATTCGTGAAGAAGGTCACGGCACTCACCTGGCAGACGTTCGTCCGGTTTCCGGTAAGGCCGCTTCCTGACCCGCCCGCCATTCCATCACGCCGGGGGGCCGCCACGGAAGCGCCCTGGCCCGGCCGTCGGCCGGGCGTCACTTCGAGGCAACCGAACAGTTAGAGTGCTGTCCGTCCTGTGCTCGCAGTCGGGAATGTGCTGCGGAGCTCTCCTGCGCACGGCCATGGCCGTGCATGCCGAAGAGGTTCGTGGTGGCTGCGTCCGAGTTTCCTGATTTGCCCCGTTTTCCGGTCGGCTTCGAGCTGGCCGAGGCACTCACGGTGGCTTCTCAGCAACTGCACGAGACCTGCACTCCGCACAGCACGCTGCGCACGGCGGTCCGGCTGGCCGTCCACCTCATGCCGGGAGCCGAGCACGCCGGCATCTCCGTGATCGAACGCGGTGCCAAGCTCCGCACGCTCGCCTGGACCGACGAGGTCGTCCGCTCCGCCGAGTCCCGGCACACCGGCCGCGAACAGCACGGGCACTGGGACCAGCTGTGGCACAGCCCCGTGGCGCGGATAACGGACAGCGAGGCGGACGACGGCTGGGACGTGCTGTCGGCCCTGGGGTTGCGCTCGGCGCTGTCGCTGCGGCTGCGCGCCGACAAGCGCCGGCTGACCGTGCTCACGGCCTACGCGCGCAAGCCCGGCGTCTTCGACGAGGACGCCACGCGCATCGGCCGGCTGTTCACCGCGCACGTCAGCATCGCCCTGGACTCCGCGACCGTGCGCGAGCAGCTCACGGAGGCCATGCACACCCGGGACCTGATCGGCCAGGCCACCGGCATCCTCATGGAGCGTCAGGGCATCGACGCGGCTGCGGCCTTCGAGAGCCTGGTGCGGGCCTCCCAGCGGGAGAACGTCAAACTGCGCGACCTGGCCCGCCGGATCGTCGGCACCCACAACACGGCCTGAGAGGCGGGTAAGACCTCGAAGGCGTGTTCGCGGGGCGACGGGATACCCGTACGGTCATGAGCCCTGAGACGTCCGACACGCTGGACCAGGCGATGGTGCGCAGCAGTGGTCTCGACACCCTGCTGCGCGACCTGACCGACCGCGCGGTGCAGGAGGTGCCCGGCGCGGCCGCGTGCAGCATCACGGTGCGCCGCGCCGACCGGCTGCTCACGCTGGCCGGCAGCGAGGGACTGCCCGGCGGCCTGGACCTGCGGCAGTACGAGAACGGCTCGGGGCCCTGCGTGGACGCGGCCGGGACCGGCGCCGAGCAGTACGTCCCGGACCTGGCCGAGGAGTCGCGCTGGCCGGCGTACACGCCGTACGCACTGTCCGTGGGCGTCCGCTGCGTCCTCGCGGTGCCGGTCGCCGTCGAGGACGAGGCGGGCGCCGCCTTCAACTTCTACGGGCTGGGCGCCGGGGGGCTGGATGCCGGCCGGGACGCGGCCCGGGCCTTCGCGGCCCGGGCGGGGGACGCGATCAATGTGTCCCTGAGCATCGAGCGCCGCCGCCAGTCGGCGGCCGACGTGCGCACCGCGCTGCTGTCGCGCAGCGTCATCGACCAGGCGGTCGGCATCCTCATGGCCCGCGAGCGCATCGACGCCCGCCAGGCCATGGAGCGGCTGCGCCGGGTCTCGCAGGACCGGAACATCAAACTCCGGGATCTGTGCGGCCAGTTGGTGACGAGAGTCGCCCAACCGCGCGACCCCTCCTCACGCCGCGGGCAGTGACTCGCCCTGCACGGCCTGGATGTCCAGCTCCACCTTGAGGGTGGTGCCGATGGCGGCGATGCCCGCCTGGAGCACCTGGTTGTAGTTCATCGCGAAGTCCTCGCGCCGCAGCTCGGTCGTGGCACGGAACGCCGCCCGGGTGCCGCCCCACGGGTCCGGGCCCGTGCCCAGGCAGGCCAGGTCCAGGTCGACCGGCCGCACGACCCCGTGCATGCCCAGCTCGCCGTGGACCGTCCACCGGTCCGACCCGGTCGCCGTCAGGCCCGTGGACCGGAAGGTGATCTCCGGGAACCGCTCGACGTCCAGGAAGTCCGGCGACTTCAGGTGCCCGTCGCGCATGCCGTTGCCGGTGTCGATCGACCCGGCCCGGATCACCGCCTCCACCCGTGACTTGGTGACGTCGTCCGGGGCGATCTCGATCACGCCGGAGAACTCCGTGAACCGGCCGTGCACGCTGGAGATGCCCAGGTGCTGGGCCACGGCGGCCACGCTGGAGTGCACCGGGTCGATCGTCCACGGCCCGGGCGGCGGCAGTTCGGTGCCGCCCTGCCGGGCCAGCGTCACCGTGCCGACCTCGGCCCGCCCGCTCGCCGTGACGATCACACTCGACGCGGCGGGCGCGTACCCGACGGCCGTGACGATCACGGTGTACGCCCCCGGCCGCAGCGGCGCCGCGTCCCGCACGGCGCCCTCCGCGTCCGCCTCGGCCCGCAGCACCTGCGTGCCGGTCATGTCCGCCACCGTGACGACCGCGTGCGACACGGCCCATCCGTCCCGGGTACGGATCCTCGCGGTCAGTCCCATCTCCACCTAACTCCTCAGAAAGAAACCGGCCCGTGACCGGGGGCGCACCTCCGCTCGGAGCGCGCCCGCCCGTCACGGGCCGGGGTCCGCACTACTCGCCGGGGTGGGCGAGTTCGATGTCGTGGGCGTCGGTGCCGCGGCCCGTGACCGTGAGCGCGGTGGCCACCGGCGGGTAACCCGTGGCGATCACGGTGTACTCGCCGCCGTCCAGGTCGGTGAAGGCGTACGCCCCGTCCGCCCCGGTCGTGGCCGAGCCGACGACGTTGCCGGCCTGGTCGACCAGCGTCACCCGGGCGTCGGCCAGCGGGCCGTGCGGTGCGCGGACGACACCCTGGACGCGGGCGCCCGGGTCCAGGTCGATCTCGACCCGGGTGACCCCGGTGCCGCCGACCTCCACGGGCAGGGCGCGCGGCCGGAACCCGGCGGCGTTCACCGCGACGGTCACCGCCCCCGGCACCAGCTCGGCGAAGGAGAACTCGCCCTGCTCACCGCTGACCTGGGTGGCAAGCAGATCGCCGCGCACATCGGTCACGATGACCATCGCGTCCTTCACCGGCTGCCCGCTCCCGGCGGCCCGCACCAGGCCGGTCAGCCCGCTGGTGCCGCTGAGCAGGATGTCGTAGGCGAGGGGCTCGCCGTCGACGACGACCGTGGAAGCCTGCGGCTGGTAGCCGTCGGCCGAGGCGATCAGGACGTACGATCCCGCGCCCGGCGCGTCGAGCGCGTAGGAGCCGTCGGACTGCGCCACGGACCGGCCCAGCTGGCGCCCGGCCAGCGAGATCAGCGTGACGGCGGCCTGCGGCACGGGCGCGGACTCGGCGCCGCGGACGAAACCGCGGACCGGGACACCGCCCCCGCCCGGCGCCTGCTCCCCGGCCGGGGCCACCGTGGCGACCGCGGCGAGCCGCTGCGTGCCCTCGGGCCCGGTCCCGTCGGCGGCCTCGGTGTCCGCGACGGCCCAGCTCGGCACGGCCTTCTCCGCGGCGGCCCCGGCCGCCGCCTGAGCGGGAGCCTGCGCGCCGGTCTCGGTGGCCGCCGCCTGCGCCAGCCCACCCTTCGTCTTCAAGGGGACCTCCTTGATGAACAGCGACACCAGCAGCGCGAGCAGCGCCAGCGGGGCCGAGTAGAGGAACACGTCCGCGACACCGTGGCCGTAGGCGCTCTCCACGACCGTGCGGATCGGCGCGGGCATGGAGTTCAGGTCCGGGATGCCGCCCCCTTCCGTACCGGCGTGGCCGAGGGCCGCGCCCTTGGAGCCGAGGCCGGCGAGGCCGTCCTTCACATAGTCGGTGATCTTGTTGCCCAGGACCGCACCGAGCGCCGAGACGCCCACCGCACCGCCCAGGGACCGGAAGAAGGTCACCGTGGAGCTCGCGGCACCGAGATCACCCGGCTCCACCTGGTTCTGCGTGCACAGCACCAGGTTCTGCATCATCATGCCGATGCCGAGACCCAGCAGCGCCATGAAGATCGCTATGTGCCAGTACTCGGTGTCGTAGCGGATGGTGCCCAGCAGCCCCAGGCCCGCGGTCACCAGCGCACCGCCGGCCAGCAGCCAGCCCTTCCAGCGGCCGGTCCGGGTGATGACCTGGCCGGAGACCGTGGAGGAGACGAACAGGCCCGCGATCATCGGGATCGTCATGACACCGGACATCGTCGGCGACTTGTCCCGGGCCAGCTGGAAGTACTGGCTGAAGAAGACGGTCCCGGCGAACATCGCGACACCGACGAACAGCGAGGCCAGCGAGGCCAGCGTGATGGTCCGGTTGCGGAACAGCCGCAGCGGGATGATCGGCTCGCTCGCCCTGGACTCGACGAGGACGAACACCGCCAGCAGCACCAGCGAGCCGCCGACCATCGCGTAGGTCTGCCACGAGACCCAGTCGTACTTGTCACCGGCGAAGGTGACCCAGACGAGCAGCAGGCAGACGGCGGCGGTGATGAAGAACGCGCCGGCCCAGTCGACCTTGACCTTCCGCTTGACCACGGGCAGGTGCAGGGTCTTCTGCAGCACGATCAGGGCGATCACGGCGAAGGGCACGCCGACGTAGAAGCACCAGCGCCAGCCGAGCCAGTCGGTGTCGGTGATGACACCGCCGACCAGCGGGCCGCCGACCATCGCCGTGGCGAAGACGGCGCCGAGGTAGCCGTTGTACCGGCCGCGCTCACGCGGCGAGATCATCGCCGCCATGATGATCTGGGCCAGCGCGGACAGACCGCCCATGCCGATGCCCTGGACGGCGCGGAAGGTGATGAGCATGCCGGGGTTCTGCGACATGCCCGCCGCGGCCGACCCCAGGACGAAGACGACCAGCGCGATCTGGATCAGCAGCTTCTTGGAGAACAGGTCCGCGAGCTTGCCCCACAGCGGGGTGGAGGCGGTCATCGTCAGCAGGGACGCGGTCACGACCCAGGTGTAGGCGCTCTGGCCGCCACCGAGGTCCCCGATGATCCGGGGCAGGGCGTTGGAGACGATCGTCGACGACAGGATCGCGACGAACATGCCGAGCAGCAGGCCGGTGAGGGCCTCCATGATCTGCCGGTGCGTCATCGGAGCGTCGCCGGAGGAGCCGTGGGAGCCTCCCCCGTGCTTGGCATGAGCCCGCACACCGGCTGGTGTGGTCGTTGCCATGGGCTTCCTTTTCTTACGTGCTTGCGGGTGTACGGGTGGTCCGTTCGACAGCGGGGGGTGCCACCCGGGGAGCGGGCCGGCCGTCGAAGCTCTCGCGCAGCCGCGCCATCAGGTCCGTGAGCCGGCCGACCTCCTCGTCGGTCCAGTCGCTCAGCCGCTCGGCCAGGACCTCGGTGGTCCGCCGGGACAGTTCGTCGAGCTGGGCGCGGCCCGCGGGGGTCAGGCGCAGGATGCGCGAGCGCTTGTCGGCGGGGTCGGGGGAGCGTTCGATCCACCCCTTGTCCACGACGTGCGCGACATGGCGGCTGGTGACCGACATGTCCACTGCGAGCAGCTCGGCGAGCTTGCTCATGCGCATGTCGCCGTGGCGGCCCAGCAGGGTCAGCACGGCCGCCGACCCGCCGGGGCACTCGGCGGGCATGATCCGGCCGAGCTCCCGCTTGACGGCGCCGAAGGCGCTGAACTGGCGGACCAGCTCTTCGTACTGCGCCCTCTCGGCCATGACACCTCCCGCTTTCGTTGCTTAGGGCAACCATAGAAGCCATTGGTTGCTGCAGGCAAATAAAAGGGGAGGCTGCGGGATCAAAAGTTGGCAAAGGCAAGTATTGCGAGAGTAAATGTGCAGGTGGCGAGCCCTGCACTCCGGGTCGCACGGAGGCAAGCGGAAGACCAACCCCCACTTGGGGAGCACCGGCGTTTTCGCTAGGGTCTCGGGCCATGGCTAACAACCAGGCCCCCCAGGGCAATCACGACCCTGCCGGCAGCACCCAGATGTTCCGCGCGTTCGTCGACGAAGCGCCGCAGGGACGCCAGGCCGCGGCGTCGGGCGGCGGCCCGCGCATCGGACTCATCCTCGGCGTCGTCGTCGCCGTGGCGGTCATCGCGGCGGTCGCCTGGCTGGCGCTGGGGTAGTAGGCACGGCGGGTTCGCAGGTACTCGGCGAGGGTGCCGGGGCCGGGTGGGTGCGCAACCCGGCGCAGCGGGGTGCGGCTGCGCCCACCCGTGCCGCCCCAGCGGCACGACTGCCCGCAGCCAGACAAACCGGCTGCCCGCAGCCCGGCGAGCCCGGCGCCGGAGGCCTGCGGCGACAACCCGACCGGACCGGCACCCGCAGCCACCGCCCAACGGCGACAGCCGAGACGGGCCCGCACCCCAAGCGGCCGGCCTGCGGCGGCAGCCGGGACGCACCCGCACCCGTGGTACGGCGCGAGGGGCCGTGTCGGGGGGTGTCCGCCCGCAGCGGTTGGCTCGTCAACGGGGAGTGAGTCGGCACGCAAGTCGATCGCGCCGTTCCGAGGACGGACACCCCCCGGCGCGGCCCCGACCCACCACCGGCGGGAAGGCGAACACACCGCGCCACGGGCACCCGGCAACCGCCCTCGGCCCGTCCTCGGCCCGTCCTCAGTCCGAGATCAGGCCTTCCCGCAGCTGCGCCAACGTCCGCGTCAGCAGCCGCGAGACGTGCATCTGTGAGATGCCGACCTCCTCGCCGATCTGCGACTGCGTCATGTTCGCGAAGAACCGCAGCATGATGATCCGCCGCTCCCGGGGCGGGAGTTTGGCCAGCAGCGGCTTGAGGGACTCGCGGTACTCCACGCCCTCCAGCGCCGTGTCCTCGTACCCCAGCCGGTCCGCCAGCGACCCCTCGCCGCCGTCGTCCTCCGGCGCCGGCGAGTCCAACGAGGACGCCGTGTACGCGTTCCCCACCGCCAGCCCGTCGACCACGTCCTCCTCGGAGACCCCGAGCACCAAGGCGAGTTCGGTGACCGTCGGCGACCGGTCCAGCTTCTGCGAGAGCTCGTCGCTGGCCTTGGTCAGCGCCAGCCGCAGCTCCTGAAGCCGCCGCGGCACCCGCACCGACCAGGACGTGTCCCGGAAGAACCGCTTGATCTCCCCGACCACCGTCGGCATCGCGAACGTGGGGAACTCCACGCCCCGTTCGCAGTCGAACCGGTCGATCGCCTTGATCAGCCCGATCGTGCCGACCTGGACGATGTCCTCCATCGGCTCGTTCCGCGAGCGGAACCGCGCCGCCGCGTACCGCACCAGCGGCAGGTTGAGCTCGATCAGCGTGTCACGGACGTACGCACGCTCGGGGCTGTCCTCGTCGAGCGCGGCCAGCCGCAGGAACAGGGAGCGGGACAGGGTGCGGGTGTCGATGGCCCCCGTGGCCGGCAGCACCGGCGCGGGCTCGGTCACGAGCTCGGCCGGAACGTCGTCGATGGGGCCGAGTGAGTCGAGAGCATGGGGAGCTGTGTCGCTCTCCGCGAGCGTGAGCACCTTCGAGCTGCCCTGTTCTGCGGACATGCCACCCCCTTTGGGTCGCGGGACGGTCGCGGCGGACGCTCCCGTCTGAGGAACGCAGCCTTCACCTGCATACCGGAGCCGAAGCCCCGGCAAACGCGCTTCACGCAGAATGTCACATGTCGGCAACACGCTGTAGTGACATGTCGACATCTGAGACGCGAATCCGCCCTGCAAACAAGGGGTCTGACGACTTTTCGGCTCTCAACCGCCGGGAACGGCCCTGATGAGCGATTCCCTCCCCACGGTGACCTCTCGCTCGCGTTTGCGGTTACGCGTCGATCCGGTTCGCAGACCGCAACCGCTGGAAGCTACGCGCGAGTAGCCGCGAGACGTGCATCTGTGAGACGCCCAGTTCCGCGCTGATCTGAGACTGCGTGAGGTTGCTGTAGTACCGCAGCAGCAGGATCCGCTGCTCCCGCTCGGGCAGCTGCACGAGGAGGTGCCGTACGAGGTCCCGGTGCTCCACGCCGTCCAGTGCGGGGTCCTCGTAGCCGAGCCGGTCCAGCAGGCCGGGCAGCCCGTCGCCCTCCTGCGCGGCCTCCAGGGACGTGGCGTGGTACGACCGTCCGGCCTCGATGCAGGACAGCACCTCGTCCTCGGAGATGCGCAGCCGCTCGGCGATCTCCGCGGTCGTCGGGGTACGCCCGAAGGCGGTCGTGAGGTCCTCCGTCGCGCTGTTCACCTGCACCCACAGCTCGTGCAGCCGGCGCGGCACGTGGACCGTGCGGACGTTGTCGCGGAAGTAGCGCTTGATCTCGCCGATGACCGTCGGCATCGCGAACGTCGGGAACTGCACGCCCCGGTCCGGGTCGAAGCGGTCGATGGCGTTGATCAGCCCGATGGTGCCGACCTGGACGACGTCCTCCATCGGCTCGTTGCGGGAGCGGAACCGGGCGGCCGCGTAGCGCACGAGCGGCAGGTTGGCCTCGATGAGCGCCCCGCGCACCCGGTCGTGCTCGGGCGTGCCCGGCTGGAGCTCCTTGAGCTGGGCGAAGAGCACCTGCGTGAGAGCGCGGGTGTCTGCGCCCCGGCTGCGCTGGGGAGTGGCAGGAGGGGGTTCGGGGGTTTCCGAGGTGGGTGCCTGAGGCGCGGTACTGGCCAGCACGGTCAACTCCACCTCGTCATCATCAACTCATCCGTCAACTCTTCCATCAAAAGCGGTCATAGCATCACAAGACATGTGCACTTTGTGCAAGCACCCCATAACTACGTGTTGACGGATGAATGGCGCATAAATGAACTCACGCCACAGAGAAGCCCCCTGCCGCACCGACAGGGGGCTCGAAACGGCCGGGACGGCCGGACTCAGAACTCGTAGTCCGCGATCACCCAGGTGGCGAACTCGCGCCACAGCGCCACACCGGCCTGGTGGTCGGGGTGCTCCACGTACCGCCGCAGCGCCTCCGCGTCGTCGAAGGCGGAGTTGATGGCGAAGTCGTACGCGATGGGGCGGTCGCTGACGTTCCAGCCGAGCTCCCAGTGGCGCAGCTCGGGGATTTTGCCGTCGAGGGCGCGGAAGGCCTCGACGCCCTGCACGACCCGGGGCTCGTCACGCTCGACGCCCTCGTTGAGCTTGAACAGGACCAGGTGGCGGATCATCACTTTCCTCCGTCGGCGACCCAGGTGGCGAAGTCGCCCAGGGCCTGGGCGGCGTCCGAGATGCCCTGGAACCCTATCTGGACGTAGTCGGCGGCCTTGGCGGGGTCGGTGATGATCACGTACAACGCGAAGACCACGAGGACGTAGACGGCGACCTTCTTCGCGTTCACCGCCATCGCGGCCTCCCCTGTTCCTGCTGTCACTGCTGTCACTGGTGTCCCGGACAGCGCACATGATCGCACGAAGGAACGATCACCCGAAGGGGCGGATCGCACGAAGGGCCCCGTCTTGCGACGGGGCCCTTCTCGAGCGGTAGCGGAGGGATTTGAACCCTCGGTGACTTGCGCCACACTCGCTTTCGAGGCGAGCTCCTTCGGCCGCTCGGACACGCTACCGAGGGAGACCTTACAGCAAGGTGCCGCGTGCTTCGAAATCGGTTTGCGGCGACCGCCGGGCGACCGCCCGGCAACCACCGGCGACCGCTCAGCGACCCCGGAAGAACGCGGTGAGCAGCGCGGCGCACTCCGCGGCGAGCACGCCCTCGATCACCTCGGGCCGGTGGTTGAGGCGACGGTCGCGGACGAGGTCCCACAGCGAACCGGCCGCGCCGGCCTTCTCGTCGCGGGCGCCGTAGACGAGCCGGTCGACGCGGGACTGCTGGATCGCGCCCGCGCACATCGTGCAGGGCTCCAGAGTCACCACGAGGGTGCAGCCGGCGAGCCGCCACCGGCCGAGCGCGGTCGCGGCCCGCCGCAGGGCGAGGACCTCCGCGTGGGCCGTCGGGTCGCCGCCGGCCTCGCGTTCGTTGTGCCCGGCCGCGAGCACGGTCGTGCCGTCCGGCGCCAGGACCACGGCGCCGACCGGGACGTCCCCGCCCCGGACGGCCTCGGCGGCCTCGTCCAGGGCGAGCCGCATCGCGGGCCGCCAGGGGTCTCGTACCGGGTCGGGCGGTCCAGGCGTGGTGCGAGCGGTCAGCGGACGGTCTCCAGGGTCTCCGAGGCGCCCAGGGACTCGGCGATCTCGGTGACGGCGTCCGACGAGAGCGCGCGCAGCTCCTTCTCGGTCACACCGAGGTCGTCCAGGATCCCCGCGTCGCCGACCGGGCCGTGCGGCACGGCCTCGGCGGAGCCGGCCACGGGCTCGCCGTCGTCGTCCTCCTCGTCGTCCGCGTCGCCGTCCTCGGTGCCGTCGAGGTCGAGGGCGTCCAGGTCGTCCCCGTCGCCGGGGTCCCGGCCGAGCAGCTCGTCGGTGAGCAGGATCTCGCCGTAGCTGCTGCGGGCAGCGGCGGCGGCGTCCGAGACGTAGATGCGAGGGTCCTCCTCGCCGTCCACGCGGACGACGCCGAACCAGGCGTCCTCCTGCTCGATGAGCACGAGCACCGTGTCCTCGTCGGGGGAGGCTTCACGGGCCAGGTCGGCCAGATCCGACAGGGTTTCCACATCGTCGAGCTCTGTGTCGCTCGCTTCCCACCCGTCTTCGGTGCGCGCGAGCAGTGCGGCGAAGTACACCGTGACTCTCCCACTGGTCTTAGGCGTGCCGGTTGGGGGTCCCCCCGGCGGAGGTTACGGGCGGGGAGTGCTCGTCCGAGCCCCACCCACTCGGAATCGTGGCAGAAACAAGGCGTTCAGGGGACGTCTTCGGCCCCCTGTGTCCGGCAGTCGCGCTCGCACGCTCGTTGCCGCCACCTGCGGATCGTACGCGGCTTTCCCCTGCTCCACGCACGGTCACCCGCCACAACGTCCGCGCGGTTCGTGATCTTCCCCGGCGGTTTTCCCACCCGTTCCCTACCAGCGGAACGTGCGCATGCGCATCGCGTGCCGCAGCCGGGCCGTCTTGGCGCGGCGCGGCTGGACGCGGTCGCGCAGCTCCCGGGCCTCGGCCAGGTCGCGCAGGAACCGGGCGCGGCGCCTGCGGCGCTCGGCGTCGGACTCGTCCGCGCCGCTGCGCCCGGCCGTCTCGTCCGGCCCGGTCCGCTCGGCCGTCCGGTCACGCTCCGGGTCCGCCCCGGGCCGTACGCGCGGTGACGGATCGCGTCGGGTCTCCTGGTCGGGCATCTGGTTCACCACCCCCATTCCGTCTCTCCCACCTTCCCCCGGACGGGCGGTTTGACGCCAGCGAACGGGCGACGGCCGGGCGGCGTCCTGGCCGTGCGGCCGGGGGCATCGGGCCCGGTTACTGTTGTGGACATGCGTCTCCACGTCGTCGACCACCCCCTGGTCGCCCACAAGCTCACCACGCTGCGCGACCAGCGCACCGACTCCGCGACCTTCCGCCGTCTCGCCGACGAGCTGGTCACCCTGCTCGCCTACGAGGCCACGCGTGACGTGCGCACCGAACAGGTCGACATCCAGACGCCGGTCGCGCGGACCACGGGCGTCAAGCTGTCCCACCCCCGCCCGCTGGTGGTGCCGATCCTGCGGGCCGGGCTCGGCATGCTGGACGGCATGGTGCGGCTGCTGCCGACCGCCGAGGTGGGTTTCCTCGGCATGATCCGCAACGAGGAGACGCTGCAGGCCTCCACGTACGCGACGCGCATGCCGGAGGACCTGTCGGGCCGTCAGGTGTACGTGCTGGACCCGATGCTCGCCACCGGCGGCACGCTGGTCGCGGCCATCCAGGAGCTCATCCGGCGCGGCGCCGACGACGTGACCGCCGTGGTGCTGCTGGCCGCGCCGGAGGGCGTGGAGGTCATGGAGCGCGAGCTGGCGGGCACGCCGGTGACGGTCGTGACGGCCTCGGTCGACGAGCACCTGAACGAGCACGGCTACATCGTCCCGGGCCTCGGCGACGCGGGCGACCGCATGTACGGGGCGGCCGAGTAGGCCGGAAGGGCGTCCCGGCACAGCCCGCAGGTGCCGCTCAGCGGCTCGCAGGCCACTCAGCAGCCCTTCTTCGTCGTCGGCGCCGGCTCGGGCGCGGCCAGCCTGGTCAGCGCCCGGTCGGCGTCCGGCCTTTTCGCCAGGTCCTTGAAGGCGTCCCCGATGACGAGGTCGACGGCGGTGCCCTTGCGGGCCGCCTCGGTGCGCCGTTCGGCGCCGGGGAGCTGGGTGCCGAGCACCGGCAGCGCGGTGTCCAGGGCGGACGCGGGGCCGAGCAGCAGGCCGGTGCCCTTGACCTTCTTGTCGTGCTCCTTGGTCGCGTTGCCCACGTCGCCGATCTTGAAGCCGCGCTTCTTCAGCTCGTCGGCGGTCTTCTTCGCCAGGCCGCTGCGGGTGGTGGCGTTGAGGACGTTGACCGTGATCGTGCGGGGCTCGGGCAGGGGCCGGGCGCTGGGCGACGGGCTCGCCCTGCTCGTGCGGGCGCAGTCCCCGCCACCGGCCGCCGAAGCCTTTCTGCCGCCGCCCGTGAAGACGTCGATGAGCTGCAGCGTGCCCCAGCCGCCCACGCCCAGGACGACGACGGAGGCGACGCCCACGGCGACGAGCCTGCCGCGCCGCCGGGGCCGGCGCATCCGGGGATACCTGTTGCCCGTGATGCGGTACTTGCCGCCCATGCCGGGGGGAGTCAGCATGCTCATGAGCGCAGCGTAGTGCGCCCGGGCGACGATGCCTACTAGATGATCATTCGACGTCGCCCAGCGGAACCCGAAAGGGCCAACCCGTGGCCGGCGGGGATCAGTCGAGCTCGAGCACGCGCGCGTGCAGCACCTGGCGCTGCTGGAGCGCCGCCCGCACCGCGCGGTGCAGGCCGTCCTCCAGGTACAGGTCGCCCTGCCACTTCACGACGTGCGCGAAGAGGTCGCCGTAGAAGGTCGAGTCCTCGGCGAGGAGGGTTTCCAGGTCGAGCTGCTGCTTCGTCGTCACGAGCTGATCGAGGCGGACCGGGCGCGGCGCGACGTCCGCCCACTGCCGGGTGCTTTCCCGGCCGTGGTCGGGGTACGGCCGGCCGTTTCCGATGCGCTTGAAGATCACACGGAAAGCCTACCGGTCAAGACCTTCCGGGCGCAGCCATGGCGACGGAGTACGACGCGGAAAAAAGCCCCACAAGGCGGTACGAACCCCGTCAGGGACACGCATATGCCGGACCCGCCCACGCCGTCGGCGGCAGGTCAGGGCCGTTTCTGTGGGGTGTGTTCACCGATGCCGTGCGCCTGATTCGCCCGAAAGGGGGTCGTGGTCCCCTCCCGGCGCGGACCCGCGCGGCGGCGCAGGCGCCGTCCCGGCCGCCCCCGCCGCCGCGGGCGGGGTCAGCCCCGGCCCCGCTCCTTGGGGTTCCGGGGCTGCGGCTTCCGCTCGGCCGGCGGGGAGCCCGGCCTGGGGGCGCTGCGGGCGGCTTCCGCGCGCAGCAGGGCACGCAGGACGGCGTACGGGTCTTGGAGCATGGCTGGGTTCCTCGTCCTTGTGGTTCCGTGCTGTGGCTTCCGTGCGGGACTGATGGACCATGGACGGTCCGCTCAGCAGCGCAGGACCTCGGAACGCAGGGGGCGAGGGTCGTGCGGCGGGTCCGGCGGCACGGGCACGTGGCGCCGTGCGGTGCACGCGGGGGCGGGGCCCGGGAACGGCGCCGGGCGCCGCGGGACGGCGGCGCGGCGGGCGCTCCGGGCGGCGGGCCGCAGGACGGTGTCGAAGGCGTCGTACTCGACGGCCGTGCTCTCCTGGACGGCGGGCAGTGCCGGAACCGCGTGGGCCGCGGTGTGCGCGCCGGGCACGAGCAGGGCGAGCAGCAGGACCAGCACCCGCGGCCACGTGTGCCGACGAGTGCCGCGGGGGACCGGCTGCGCCGCGGGGTGCACGGGAGGTCATTCCCCGCCGCGGGTACGCCGTTCATCGCGCGGGCCGTGAGATCCGCTCGCGCGGCGTAGGGAGCACGTGGCCCGGTCGCAGGGGATGCGGCGGCCCGGTGCGCCGGGGGTGTGCTCGGGGCCCGGGGGCTCGCCGGTCGGTGGCTCGGTCATGCTCCATGCTCGGACCGGGCCCGAGGGCCCTGCCACCCGGAGCGGGCCACGCGGCTGACGGTTACGCGCCGGCGGCCTTCGCGGCCTTGGCCGCCGCCTTCATCTCCTGCTTGTGCGCCCGCACCTTGGCCAGGGACTCGGGGCCGGTGATGTCGGCGACCGAGCGGAAGGACTTCTCCTCGCCGTAGGAGCCCGCCGCCTCCCGCCAGCCGTCGGGGCGGACCCCGAGCTGCTTGCCCAGCAGCGCGAGGAAGATCTGGGCCTTCTGCTTGCCGAAGCCGGGCAGCTCCGCCAGCCGCTTCAGCAGCTCCCGGCCCGTGCCGGCGTCCCTCCAGACGGCCTCGGCGTCACCGTCGTAGTGCTCGACGAGGTACTGGCACAGGCGCTGGATCCGCTTGGCCATGGAGCCCGGGTAGCGGTGCACGGCCGGCTTCTGCGAGAGCAGCGCGGCGAAGGCCTCCGGCTCGTGCGCGGCGATCTCGTGCGCGTCCAGGTCGTCCGTGCCGAGCCGCTGGGCGATCGTCGCCGGGCCCTTGAACGCCCACTCCATGGGGATCTGCTGGTCCAGCAGCATGCCGATCAGGGCGGCGAGCGGACTGCGGCCGAGCAGCGCGTCGGCCTCGGGGTCCTGGGCGAGGTGCAGGGTGACGTCCATGGCCCGATCATCCCCCGGGGCGGGCCCGGCCGCGTCCTCGGGCGGTCAGGGGCGCCAGTACCCGAGGGCGTGCACGCGCTGCTTGGGCAGGCCCAGTTCCTTGCGGACGTACGCGGCGAGTGTCCGGGTCGTCGCCGTGTCGCAGGCGATCCAGACGTACGGGTCGGTGGCCGTGCCCAGCAGTGCGGGCAGGTCCGTCTTCACGCGGTCGACCAGGTGG
This sequence comes from Streptomyces sp. NPDC094143, assembly GCF_040303825.1. Lineage (NCBI taxonomy): Bacteria > Bacillati > Actinomycetota > Actinomycetes > Kitasatosporales > Streptomycetaceae > Streptomyces > Streptomyces sp. NPDC094143. The sequence continues at coordinate 66,502 of NZ_JBEOTZ010000002.1, read as the reverse complement.
GCGCCGGAGTCCTGGCGGGGGACCTTGCGCAACTCGTGGCGGTCCGGGTCGGTGCGGAACGGCAGGTCGTCGTCGCCGCCCTCGAACCAGACGGTCGCCGGGGCGGAACCCAGCGCGTCCAGGAGGGAGTTGATGGCCGGCAGGGAGGCCGGGTCGCCGACGGCGAAGACGTGCGAGGGCGCCGGGCTCGGGTGCTCGAAGCCGGTGCCCTGGACGGTCGCCTCGATGGCGTCGCCGGGCTTCGCCGCCCGGGCCCAGTCGCTGGCGCACCCCTCGTGCAGGGCGAACTCCAGGCTGAAGGTCCCGGCCGCGGGGTCGGGGTCGACCAGGGTGTAGGCCCGCTGGTGCGGCTTGCCCGCGTTGTCGAACCAGAGCCGGACCCACATGGTCGGGTGCACTCCGGTCGCGGTCAGCAGACCGCCGTCGGTGAAGCGCAGCCGCCGGTAGTCCGGCGTGACGTCCTCGGCGTCTGTCACCGTGATCCGGAAATCCTTCGCGCGCAGCAGTTTGAGGACCGCGCCCTCCCAACCCCGCCCCTGCCCCATCGCGTTTCAGCCCTTCGCGTACGATTCCGGCCACACAGTTCTGACTTAGGCAAGGCTAACCTAAAGGAAGGTGGGGGTACAGGGTGGCCATCGACATCTACCGTGACGCCTGGGGCATTCCGCATCTGCGCGCCGACAACGCGACCTCGCTCGCCCACGCGCAAGGCCTGGTCACCGCCCGCGACCGGGCCTGGCAGCTGGAGGTCGAGCGCCACCGGTCGCAGGGCACCTCGGCGTCCTTCCTCGGCGAGAGCGCCCTGGCCTGGGACCGGTTCGCCAGACGCGCCAGACTCGACGACACGGCCAGACGCTGTTTCGCCGACCTGGAGAGACGGGACCCCGGGACGGCGCGGTGGGTGCGGGCGTACGTCGACGGGGTGAACGCGGGGCTGGAGCGGGCCGCGGACGCCGGCCGGGACGCGGCCCCCGAGTTCGCCCGCACCGGTCTCGCCCCCGGGCGCTGGAACCCCTGGACCCCGCTCGGCGTCTGGCTCGCCACGCACATCCTCTTCGCCGGGTTCCCGGCCAAGCTCTGGCGCGAGCAGGTCGCCACGCACCTCGGCGCGGACGCCGTCGGGCTGTTCGCCACCGACGGGCCCGGCACCTCCGGCAGCAACGGCTGGCTGGTGAGCGGCGAGCGGACCGTCACCGGGCAGCCGGTCATCGCCGGCGACCCGCACCGCTGGATCGAGGACCCGGGCGTCTACCAGCAGATCCACCTGTCCTGCCCGGAGTTCGACGTCGTGGGCCTCGCCGTCCCCGGTGTCCCCGGCATCGCCCACTTCGGGCACACCGGCACGGTCGCCTGGGCCATCACCAACGCCATGGCCGACTACCAGGACCTGTACCGGGAGCGGCTGCGGCGCACGGGCGCCGGCGTGGAGGCGCTGGACCCGGACGGGGTCTGGCGCCGGGCGGCCCGGCACACGGAACTCGTCGAGGTGGCGGGCGAGGAGCCGGTCGAGGTCGAGGTGATCGAGACCGGCCGGGGGCCGGTGGTCATCGGCGGACCGGAGGGGATCGACGGCGACCCGACCGGCCTGCCCGGCCCGGCGGGCGCGGCCGATGCCGCCGTCCGGGCCGGTTCCGGCGCCGCGGGCGACCCCCTCGGACCGCCCGTGGCGATCAGCCTCCGCTACCCGCCCCGGGTCACCGGCGACCTCGGCTTCGGGGCCCTGCTCCCCCTGCTGCGGGCCCGCCGGGTCGCCGATGTGGACCGGGCCTTCGACCGCTGGGCCGAGCCGGTCAACGTCGTCCAGGCCGCCGACACCGAGGGCGGGGTCCTGCACCGCGTGGCCGGGTACGTGCCGCTGCGCGCCGAGGCCAACCGGCTGCGCCTGGTGCCCGCCTGGGAGCCCGGCCACGAGTGGACGGGCCGGGCCGAGACGCCCCGCGCCGGGCTCACCGACGGCGTCGCCGTCATGGCCAACCAGCGCGGCCCGGCCGCGCCGCTCGGCGTCGAGTTCGCCCCGCCCCACCGCCACGACCGCATCGCCGCGCTGCTGGCCGCCAAGGAGCGCTGGTCCGCCGCCGACATGCCGGCCGTCCACACGGACACCCACCTGGCCTCCGCGACCGCCCTGCTCGACCACCTCCGCCGCCTCGACGCCCTGACGCCCGGGGCCGCCGCGCTGCGGGACCGGCTCCTCGCCTGGGACCGCCGCATGGACGCCGGCAGCGCCGACGCGGCCCGGTACGCGGCGGTGCGCGGCGCGGTAGTACGGCGGCTGGCGGCGCACCCGGCCTTCGCCGCGCTCGCCACCCCGCCGGCGTACCCGGACGTCTTCCGGCCCTGGCTCGCCCTGCTGCCCCGCGTCGGCTTCGCCCTCGAACACCTGCTGGGCGCCGAGGAGCTGTACGGCGTCGACCGCCCGGCGGCCGTCCGCGCGGCCCTCGAAGAGGTGGCCGGGCGGCCGCCGTCCGGGGTCTGGGGCGACACCCACCGGCTCGCCCCCTGGCGCGCCCTGGAGCCGGAGACGCCGTACGGAGAACCGGGGCTGTCCGGCGACCACGACTGCGTGCTGTGCACCTCGGGCGTGCCGGGCCTGACCGACCTGGCCGCGCGCGGCCCGGCCGCCCGCTACGTCTGGGACCTGGCCCGGCGCGAGGACAGCCGCTGGGTGGTCCCGTTCGGCGCCTCGGGCGTCCCCGGCTCACCCCACCACCGCGACCAGCTCCCCCTGTGGCTCGGGGGAGAACTCGTCCCGGTCGTCACCGACTGGGCCCTGCTGACGAAGGAGACCGATGTCTGACCCGTACGCCTCCCGCACCGCCGTCCACGAGCAGGTGACCGACGGCTTCGGCACCGTCCGCGTCCTGCCGCTGGACGCCGAGGCCGACGCCGGCGTGATCCACCGCTGGGTGAGCGAGGAGCGGGCCGCCTTCTGGGGCATGACCGGCCTCACCGAGCGTCAGGTCGCCGAGATCTACGCCCACATGGACACGCTCCCCACCCACCACGCCTTCCTCGTCGTGCGCGAGGGCGAGCCGGTGGCGCTGCTGCAGACCTACGAGCCGGAGGCGGACCGCGTCGGCGAGTGCTACGACGTGCGCCCCGGCGACATCGGCGTCCACCTGCTGCTCGCCCCCGCCGGCCCGGGCGGCGGCACGTCCGGCTGGACGGCCGGACTGATCGCCGTCGTCGCCGCCTACGTCCTGGTGGGCCTGGACCGCCGCCGGGTCGTGGTCGACCCGGACGTCCGCAACGAGAAGGCGATCGCCCGTTTCCTCAAGCAGGGCTTCACGGCCGGGCCGGTGGTCGTCCTGCCCGAGGTGGACCTGCCGGACGTGTACCTGCCGGAGAAGAAGGCCCAGCTGGCCTTCCTGGACCGGGAGATACTCTTCCCCGCGTGACGCCCGACGAGCTCATCGCGCACTACGGCCTGGAGCCGATCCCCCGCGAAGGCGGCCTGTTCCGCCAGACCTGGGCCGGGCCCGCACGCCCCGACGGCAGACCGGAGGGCACGGCGATCGTCGCCCTGCTCACGGCGGACGACTTCTCCGCCCTCCACCGTCTGCCCACGGACGAGATCTGGCACTTCTACCGGGGCGATCCCCTGGAGCTCCTGCTCCTCGCCCCGGACGGCACCACGCGCACGGTGGTTTTGGGGCCGGACGTGCTCCGGGGCCAGCACGTCCAGTTCACGGTCCCGGCCGGCACATGGATGGGCGGCAGGGTCCGGCAGGGCGGCGCATGGACCCTGTTCGGCTGCACCATGGCCCCCGGCTTCACCTTCGAGGGCTACGAACACGGAGACGCGGCCGAGCTGGCGGCGCGCTATCCGGCGGTGGCCGACGCGATCGCCGCGCTGTCCAGACCGTAGGGCGCCCGACCGGTGAGCGCCGCGCGCCTCCCTTCCGTACCTCATTGGGAGCCGTACTGCCCGAACCCGGAGACCCACGTGGAGCGCAATGTCGGACACCCCCGGCGAGCCCGAGCCCTGGTGCTGCTCGGCACCCTGCTGGTACTGCTCCTCGGGGGAGCGGCCCCCGCCTCCGCCCACTCCGCCCTCCGCGGCACCGACCCCGAGGACGGATCGGTCGTCCAACGCGCCCCCCGCCACATCACCCTGACCTTCACCGAGTCCGTCGGTCTGCTCGACGACTCCTTCCGGGTCTTCGGCCCCGACCAGCGCCGGGTCCCCACCGGCGAGGCCGCGCACGCGGACGGCCGTTCCGACACGGCCCGGGTCCGGCTGACCGGCAAGCTGGCGCAGGGCACGTACGCGGTCGCCTGGCGGGTCGTGTCCGCCGACAGCCACCCGGTGTCCGGCGCCTTCACCTTCTCCGTGGGCAAGCGCTCCGCGACCACGGTCCAGGTCGACGCCGGCCCGGAGGAGGACCCTGTCACCGACAGCCTCTACGACCTCGCCCGCTACCTGGCCTACCTCGCCGCCGCCCTGCTCGTCGGCACGGCCGCCTTCGCGTCGCTGTGCCGCCCGGCCGGCACGTCCCCGCTGCGCCGGCCCCTGGTCGCGGCCTGGTGGACCCTCGTGGGCGCCACGGCCGCCCTGCTCCTGTTGCGCGCCCCCTACGAGAGCGGCGCCGGACCCCTCGCGGCCTTCGACCCGGGCGCCCTCGACCGCACCCTGTCCAGCCGACCCGGCCTGGCCCTGCTGGCGCGGCTGGTGATCCTGCTGCTGATCGCGGCCCTCCTGGTCCGGCTGTCCAGGCGCCGGGACCACCACCGGCCCCTCGTCCGGGCGGCCGGCACCGTCCTGGCCGTCGCCCTCGCCCTGACCTGGGCGGTGGCCGAGCACGCCTCGGCCGGCATCCAGGTGCCGCTGGCGATGGCCTCCTCCGTGCTGCACCTGCTGGCCACGGGCGTCTGGCTCGGCGGGCTCGTGGCGCTGCTGCTGACCCTGCGCGGCGGGCCCGTCGACGACCTGGCCCTGGTCGTGCCCCGCTTCTCCCGGGTCGCCTTCACCTCCGTGGTCGTCCTGGCGGTCACCGGCCTCTACCAGTCCTGGCGCGGCCTCGGCTCCCTGCCCGCCCTGACCGGCACCTCGTACGGACGGCTCCTGCTCGTCAAAGTGGCCGCGGTGTGCGCGCTGCTGCTGGCGGCCGGCCAGGCCCGGCGCTGGACGGCCCGGATCGCCGCGCCGGTGGCCGCCGGGGCCACGGTGGCGTCCACCGTCGGGGCCGCCGTACCGGCCCGCGTCCCGCAGCCGGTCGGCGTGCCCACGTCCAGCGCGGGAGCGGCGGACCCGGGCACCGCCGACACCGACGGCGGCGATCCCGGTTCCGATCCGGGGCCGGATCACCGCTCCCGCCCCGGCGACCGCTCCGGCCCGGACGGCGATTCCGGTTCCGGGTCCGGCCCCGACGACTACTCCAGTACCGGCGACGGCTCCGGCCCTCACGACCGCTCCCGCCCCGGCGACCGCTCCGGCCCGGACGGCGATTCCGGTTCCGGGTCCGGCCCCGACGTCCGCTCCAGTACCGGCGACCGCTCAGGCCCTCACGACCGCTCCAGTACCGGCGACCGCTCAGGCCCTCACGACCGCTCCCGCCCCGACGGCGATTCCGGCCCCGGCCTCGACGCCCGGCGCCGTGGGCTGCGCCGCTCCGTGCTCGTCGAGGTCGCCGTCGCCGCCGTCGTGCTGGCGATCACCACCGTGCTCACCGGCACGCTGCCCGGCCGCGCGGAGGCCGAGGCGGCACGGCAGGCCCCGGTGGGCGCGCTGCCGCCCACCGCGCAGGTGACGGTGCCCTTCGACACGGGCACGGGCACTGTGACCGGCCGCGGCACGGTCCAGGTCACCCTGGATCCCGCCCGGGTCGGCGAGAACGGCGTGCAGGCCGTGGTCTACGGCGCCGACACGGGCCTGGTCGTCGTCCCCGAGGTCCGCATCACCTTCAGCCTGCCCTCCCGCGGACTCGGCCCGATCGACGCCGAACTCACCGACCAGGGCGGCTACTGGGGCACCAACGCCGTCAATCTGCCGCTCCCCGGGACCTGGACGATGAGGACGACCGTGCGGGTGTCGGACGTGGACCAGGTGACGGAGGAGAAGCGGGTGCGGATCGTGCCCTAGGCAGCCGCGGCACCGCCGTGGGACCGCCGCCGTCGAGGAGCCGCGTCATGGTCTCGGCGGCGCGTACGGCGGCGTCACCGCAGCAGTTGTTGAACAGGACGTGGACCTGCTCGGTCCGCTCGGCCAGCCACCGCACGCGGGGCAGCCACTCGGCGAGTTCGTCCTCGCCGTAGGCGTGCCGGAACCTGTCCTCCTTGCTGCCGGTGCCCCAGGCGGTGCTGCGGCCGTGGAACCGTACGACGGACAGCCGGGGCGAGGTCACCGGGGTCACCGGCGGTACGGAGGACGGCAGGGTCTGCGTCATGTCGACGGCGACCGCGGCCATGCCGTGCCGCGCCAGCAGCGCGCCCGTCGCCTCGGCCCGGCCCGGCTCCCACCAGGACGGGTGCCGGAACTCCACGGCGAGAGGCCAGCCCCGGGTCCGCTCCGCGCACTCCTTCAGGAACGTCTCGGCCCGCTCGCCCGGCCGGAACCACGGGGGGAACTGGAACAGCACGCTCCCGAGCCGTCCGGCGCTGCGCAGCGGTTCGACGCCCGCCGCGAACCGCGCCCAGACCGCGTCGAGCACGGCCGGGTCCCGGTGCTCGGCCGGCAGGCCGTCCGGCATCACGGCCTGCCGGGTGGGATGCCCGGTCAGCAGGGAGAACGCCTTCACGTCGAAGACGAACCCGTCCGGGGTCCGCTCGGCCCACAGCAGGCTGTTCCGCTCGCTGGGCAGCGCGTAGTAGGAGGCGTCGACCTCGACGACCGGGAACCGCTCGGCGTAGTGCCGTAACCGCCCCTCGGCGTCCCGCCGCCCGGCCGGATACCAGCCGCTGCCGACCAGTGCCCGGTCGGTCCAGGAACACGTGCCCACCAGGATCTCGCCCAGGATCTCGCCCATGGGGGAGCGGTTACCCGGGCCGGGCGCCGGCAGGCTCCGCCTCCGGGTGGTGACGGCACGGTGAAAGCTCCCGAATCAGGGTAATCAGGTCATAACTGTCTATTGCGGCGCCAGGGTCGAAGCCTTCCGCGAGAGCGAGATGACCGAACATGGAGCAGCCCGTCACCGTCGGCCGGGCCGGCCGGCCGCCCGGCGGAGCCCGCGAGACTCCCGAGGCCCTCGGTGCCCTCGACGCCCTGGTCGCGGAAGACCTCACCGCCCGTGTCACCCTCGACGAGCAGGGCAGGGTGACCGGCTGGAACGCGGGCGCCGAGCGGCTCCTCGGTCATCCGGCCGGGCGGATGCTCGGCCGCCGCGCCGCGGACCTGCTGGCCGAGCCGATCCCGGTGCGCGGCGGCATGCCGGCCCTCGCCGGGCTGCCCCGCTGGAACGGCGACGTCGCCCTGCGGCACCGCGACGGCCGCGAGCTGACCGTCCGGGTCCTCGCCCACCACCGGACGCCCGCCGCCGGTGCCCCGGCCTGGCTCATCGTCTCCGCGCTGACCGGCCCGAACCCGCGGCCCGGCCTCGACGAGTCCCTGGTGAGCTGGAGCTTCGCCCAGTCCCCGTGCTGCGCCCAGGCGATCTACGACACCCGGCTGCGGCTGCGCCTGGCCAACGCGGACATGGAGCGCTCCACGGCCCTCACCGAGGAGGAGATGCGCGGCCTGCGCGTCTCCGAGATCATCGACGACGCCGCCGGTGAGCGTGCGGAGCGCAGCATGGCCCGGGTGCTGCGGACCGGGGAGCCGAGTTACGACGAGAACTACCTGCAGGCCCCCGGCGAGGACCACGAGCACGCCTGGTCGGTCTTCATGTCCGCGCTGCGCGACCAGGAGGGCACCATCCGGGGCGTGTGCCTGTCCGCGCACGACATGACCGAGCAGTTCTGGGCCCGCAAACGGCTCCAGCTGATCGCCGAGGCCGGCCGGCGCATCGGCAGCACCCTCGACGTGACGCGCACGGCCCAGGAGCTGACCGACGTGACCGTCCCGGCCCTGGCCGACTTCGCCGGCGTCGATCTGCTGGCCACGCTGGACGACGTACCCGAGCCGCTCGGGCGGGCGCTGCCGGCGCAGGGGCCGCTGCGCCTGCGGCGGGTCGCGCTGCGGTCGGTCACGCCGGGCGCGCCGGAGGCCGTCGTGGCGGCGGGCGAGGTGGACTCCTACCCGGTGGGTTCGGCGCCGTTCGAGAGCCTGCGCACGGGACGGCCCACCGTCCAGGAGGCGACCGACCCGGCCCTGACCGCGTGGTTCGCGCGCGACCCGGCCCGGGCCGCCCGGATGCGCGGCCTCGGCGTCCACGCGGTGCTGACCGTGCCGCTGGCCGCCCGCGGGACGACCCTGGGCGTCGCCTTCTTCGCCCGGTACCGCAACCCGGACCCCTTCCGGCACGACGACCTGGTCCTGGCCGGGGAACTGGCCGCCCGGGCCGCGGTCAGCATCGACAACGCCCGCCGCTACACCCGCGAGCGCGCCACCGCCGTCACCCTCCAGCGCAGCCTGCTCCCCCAGCGGCTGCCCCGGCAGGCGGCGGTCGAGGTCGCCTCCCGCTATCTCCCGGCGGGCGGGCACGCGGGCGTGGGCGGGGACTGGTTCGACGTCATCCCCCTGTCCGGGGCCCGGGTGGCCCTGGTGGTCGGCGACGTCGTCGGCCACGGCCTGCACGCCTCGGCGACCATGGGCCGGCTGCGGACGGCGGTGCGCACGCTGGCCGACATCGACCTGCCGTGCGACGAGCTGCTGACCCGCCTGGACGATCTCGTGGCCCGTCTGAACACGGAGGAGGAGGGCGCCGGGGACCCGGCCGGGACCTCCGCCGACGTGGGCGCCACCTGCCTGTACGCCGTCTACGACCCGGTCTCGCGGCACTGCTGCTTCGCCGGGGCCGGGCACCCCCTGCCCGCCGTGGTGAGCCCCGGCGGCACCGTCGATCTGGTCGCCCTCCCGGCCGCGCCCCCGCTCGGCGTCGGCGGCCTGCCCTACGAGGCGACCGAGGTCGAACTGCCCGAGGGCAGCCTGCTGGCCCTCTACACCAACGGCCTGGTCGCCAGCCGCGACCGGGACATCGACGCCGGTGTCCAGCGGCTGCGGGAGGCCCTCGCCCGCCCGGCGGACTCGCTGGACGCCCTGTGCGACCGGGTGCTCACCGAGCTGCTGCCGCAGCGCCCGGCCGACGACGTGGCCCTGCTCATCGCCCGCACCCGCGCCCTCGACGCGAACCAGGTCGCCACCTGGGACGTGCCCTGCGACCCCTCCGCGGTCGCCCGGACCCGGAAGGACGTGGTGGCGCAACTGGAGCGGTGGGGCCTGTCCGACGCCGTCTTCGTCACCGAACTGGTCGTCAGCGAGCTCGTCACCAACGCCATCCGGCACGCCGAGCCGCCCGTCCGGCTCCGCCTGATCCACGACACCACCCTCATCTGCGAGGTCTCCGACGGCGGCACCACCGCTCCCCACCTGCGGCGCGCCCGCAGCTACGACGAGGGCGGGCGCGGCCTGCTCCTCGTGGCCCGGCTGACCGAGCGCTGGGGCACCCGCCAGAGCGCCACGGGCAAGACCATCTGGGCCGAACAGACCCTGACCCTCCCGTGAGGACCACGGCCATGACCACCCCCACCGACCGCCCGACCGCCCGCACCCCGCTCCAGCAGGCCGCCCTGCTGGCGGGGGTCGTCTTCCTGCTGGTCGGCGTGCTGGGCTTCGTCCCCGGCATCACCACCGGCTACGGCTCGATGGAGTTCGCCGGCCACGACTCGGGCGCCGAACTGCTCGGCCTGTTCCAGGTCTCGGTCCTGCACAACCTGGTGCACCTGGCCTACGGCCTGGCCGGCCTGGTCCTCGCCCGCACGGCCGCCGGGGCGTACTCGTACCTGCTGGCCGGCGGCGCCGTCTACCTGGTGCTGTGGGTCTACGGCCTGTCCGTCGGCCACGACAGCGGCGCCAACTTCGTGCCCCTGAACTCCGCCGACGACTGGCTGCACTTCGCCCTCGGCGTCGGGATGATCGCCCTCGCCCTCGCCCTAGGCCGGCGCCCCGCGGGCAGACACGCGCGGTGAGGGGGACGGACCACGGCATGCAGACCTTCCTGCCCTACCCCGACTTCCGCAGGACCGCCCTGGCCCTGGACCGCCGCCGGCTCGGCAAGCAGCGCGTCGAGGCGCTTCAGGTCCTGCGCGGCCTGATCGTGCCGGGCTACGGCTGGCGGCGGCACCCGGCCGTGCGGATGTGGACCGGCTACGAGGAGGCCCTGGTCCGCTACGGCCTGGAGATCTGCCGCGTCTGGCGCGAGCAGGGTCACCAGGACAGCTGCGCGGCCACTCTGGTCGCCGACCTCGCCACCGCCCGCCCCCACGCCCCGGTCCGCGGCCAGCACGACCTGGCCGCCGAGGGCGAACTCCCGCCCTGGCTGGGCGACCGGCCCTTCCACCGCAGCCACCGCTCGGCCCTGGTGCGCAAGGACCCGGACACCTACGGGGCGCTCTTCCCCGGGGTGCCGGACGACCTGCCGTACGTCTGGCCCGCCTCCGACCGCCCCGCGTAGTCGCACCTCCCCCTGGGGTCAACTCCCGTCCGTGCGGCACCCGTTGTCGGCCGGACGGTTCCGTGTTCCACTGGATCTTTTCCGGCACAGCGGTCACGATCTGTTCCGGCACAGCGGTCACGGGTTCGGGCGGGCAGGACGTCATGGGGGAACCGTGTGTGAGGAACTGGGCTTCGAGAGCCTCCTCTCCGAGGAAGGCTTCTTCGCGCGACTGTTCGGGCGGTCGCCCTCGGGTGCCGGGCGGGAGCCGCTGTACGGTCCGGATCTGCCCGTGGTGCTGCTCACCGGCGGCCCGGGCATGGGCAAGGGCCGGCTGCTGCGCGCCGTACGGGACCGGTTCGCCGCCAAGGTGCCGGTGATCCACCTCGACTGCGCCTCGCCGGTGTACGAGGACCGGGCCGCCCCGGAGCCCGGCGCCCGCTCCGCCGCGACCGAGGCGCTGGTCGAGGTGGCCCGGCGGCTGTGCACCTGGCAGGGCACGGGCGGCTCGTTCGCCTTCCCGCGCCTGTTCACCGGCCTCGCCATGATCGCGACCGGCGTCGCGGACGGCGGGCCCCAGGCGGTCGCGACGGAGGCCGAACGCTACGAGGACCTGCCCCAGCGGCGCCGCGTGCGGGGCCTGGGCGGCGGCGACTTCTGGCGCGGGATGCTGCGCGGCACCATCCGTAACCTGCTGGCGACCATGTACGGGCAGGCGTTCGACCCCTACTCGGCGGCCGTCAGCAACGCCCTGCTGGACGCCGTCTTCGAACGCGCGGCCCCCCGCGGCAGGGCGGAGCTGGAGCGGGTCTACGGTGCCTACCCCGGCGCGGCCGGCCAGCCCCGGATCGGGCTGCGCATCCTCGCCGCCGACTTCCGGTCGGGCGGCGAGGCACGCGAGGTCGCGGAAAGCTTTCTCTTCCGGGCCCTGCGCGAGGACCTGGAGGCGGCGTACGCCTCGCCCTCCGGCTGGCTGCGCCGGGTCGGCCGCCCGGGCCTGCTGCTGGACCACGCCGAGTCGCCCCTGGGCGAGCGGCTGCTGCGCGCGGTGCTCACCGACCGCCGGGGCGGCCGGCGCGACCGTGTCGTCGTCATCGGCACGGCCCGCCGCGCGGACGGCGGCGCCTTCCTGCACGGCGGCCTGCCGCCCGGGCTGATCACGCCCCCGGCCGAGTACCGGCCGTCCGACGGGGCCCCGCCGGAGTGGTCCCGACGCACGGACGGGGGCGCCGACGGCGCCCCGCTCGCCGACGGGGTGCTGCTGCTGCGGATGCCGCTGCTCACCGGCGACCAGCTGCGCCGGGAGACGGTGCGAAGACAGCAGCACGCCGAGCCGGAGGGCGGCGTCAACCGCCGCCGGATCGACGCGGCCGTGGCCCGGCTGAGCGGCGGCCGCCCGCATACGGTGATCCGGCTGGCCGCGGCCGCGGCGGCGTTCCGCATGCCGGCCGACGCCAACGACCGTGACCTCCTGGACGCCCCCCTGCGCCTCCCGGGCGACGACGCCGAACACCCGGTCGCCGAGGTGCTGTTACGGGAACTGATCCTGGACCAGTTGCCCGTACGCCTCCCGGCCGAGCACCACGCCCACTGGCTGGACCTCCTCACCCACCTGTCGGTGGCCCACGACACCGAGTGCGCCGACGTGCTGCTCCGCCACCACCAGGCCGGGCACGTCCACCACCTGACCGCCCATCACGTCTCGCGGCTCCTCGCCGACACCGGCTGGCCCACCTGCGAACGCCACTTCATCGGCGACTTCGGCCTGCGCCAGCTCCTCGTCCACCGCCTCTACGGCCTGCTCCCGGACGGCGCCGCCTGGTACGCCGACCATCACCTGCTGCGCGACCACTACGCGCGGCGGGCGGCGGGGGAGGACCGCATCCGCGACGAGGACCTGTCGGGCGACGACGCGGCCGGCGACGGCATCGCGCGCGCGGGCGCCTTCCGCTCCCTGACCGCCCACCGGATGAACCACCACCTGGTCTCCGGCGGCGCCGACGACGTCGTCGGCCACCTCGCCGCCACGCTCCCGGGCCGCCCCCGCGCCTGGTGCGCCGAACTCCTGGAGATCGCCCAGGCCCCCTACCCGGGCGGCGCCGACGCCCGGCGCGAGCGTGCCCAGGGCCTGGTGGCGGCGGACGGCCCGCCGCTGCGCCGCACGGTCGACCAGCTGCTGCACGCGGTGTGGCTGTGCGAGGAACGCACCCGCCCGACCGGCAGGGAGACCGCCCGCACCCTGGCCAAGCTGCTGGACCTCCTCTCGATCATGGACTTCGAGGGCGCCGGCCGGCTCAGCAGGACCGCGGCGGACTGGAGCGCCCTGGCCGAGAACGAACAGCCCCTGCTGCGCTGCACCTGCACCGAACAGCTCCGGCGAAGGAGATGACGGCATGCCGAGATGGAAGAAGATCCTCTACTCGCTGTTAGGGGTGCTGGTCCTCGTGGCGGGCGTCACGCTCACGACCTCCCTCGTCCGCAAGCCGGACACCTGCGCCGACGGTGTGGAGCGGATCGACGGCGAGTGCGTCGGCGTGAACGGCGAGGGCTACGACTTCGGCACCCGGGAGATCGCCGACGTGGCCCGCGCGATCGCCCGCGAGAACGACAGGATCGAGGACCAGCCGCACGTCACCGTGGCGATGATGCTGCCCCTGCAGTCCGGCCGCGAGGCCCTGCGCCGGCAGATGCGCAGCGATCTGCAGGGTGCGTACCTCGGGCAGCGGCAGGCCAACGCCGGCGAGGGCGAACCGCCGAAGATCCGGCTGGTCCTGGCCAACCCCGGGCGCGACTACGGGCACCAGGCGAAGGTCGTCGACACGCTGCTGCGGATGGCCGCCTCCCCCGAGGACCGGCTGCGCGCGGTCACCGGCTTCAACCTGAGCCTGGCCGCCACGGAGGCGGCCGTCAAACGCCTGACCGAGAACAAGGTGCCGGTGCTGGCCGCCCGCATCAGCGGCGACCGGATCGCCAACGAGGACCGGGCGGACGGCATGGCCAGGCTCCGCTTCCCGGGCCTGGCCCGCATCCTGCCCACCAACAACGACGCGGCCCGGGCCCTGGCCGACTTCAACGGCGCACAGGGCCGTCGCAACCTGCGGACGGTCCTGGTGTACGACAAACGCCCCGACAGCTACAACGAGTCCCTGGCCAGGGCGTTCAGCCGGATCAAGGAGGAGGGCCCGGCCGGTCCCGCCGCCATGTCCTTCGAGTCCCCGGCCATCGACGAGGCGGGCTCCACCGGCAACCAGTTCACGCAGACGGCCAACAACATCTGCGACTCCGAGGCCGACACCGTCTACTTCGCCGGCCGCACCCTCCACCTGCGCATCTTCGCCCTCAAGCTGGCCCAGGTGGGCTGCGAGGGCCGCCACTACACCATCGTCAGCGGCTCCGACGCGGCCTCGCTGCGCCAGGACATGACCGAGCGGGACTGGGCCTCGCTGCGCGGCGACGACGGGCGGCCGAAGGTCACGGTCCAGTACGCGGCCCCTGCCCACCCCGACGCCTGGAGCACGGAACTGGCCGCCTGGACGAAGAAGTGGACGGCCACCCACAAGCGCGCCCCGAAACCCCAGGAGCTCCCCCAGTACCTCACCGAACCGAAGGCGGCCCTGGACGCCCTGCGCGCCCAGATCGCCGCGACCCGGCGCGAGGGCATCTCCCTCGGCTCCACGCCCAACCTGGAGGACTCCCGCACGATGCTCGTCCACGACGGCCTCCTCACCATCGGCAAGGCCCTGCACCAGGCCCAGCAGGGCGCGCCCGAGACGACGGTCCCCACCCGCGAGGACGTCGGCCGCCAGTGGTCCCTCCTCCACTCGCGCCACCGCGTCCGGGCCACCAGCGGTCTGATCTGCCTCACCACCGGGGGCAACGCCTACGACAAACCGGCCGCGATCGTCGAACTGGACCCGGGCCGCAAGGGCCGGGGGACGCTCAAGTTCGTGGGCCTCGGCTGGCCGACGGGACGACCCCAGCCGAAGAACTGCGTGATCCCCAGCGAGACGCCCTGAGGCGGGCAGGCGCGGACGGAAAAATGTTCACCCAACCCTGAATTCATGGTTTCCTGAACCCGGGTACGCTCGTCGGATGCTGACTGCTGCCCCCGACATCGAAGTCCTGGTCCGGTTCGGCCGGGCGCTCGCCGATCCGGTCCGCTGCCGGATCCTGCTGGCCCTGCGCGAGGCCCCGGCCCACCCGGCCGACCTCGCCGACACGCTCGGCGTCTCGCGCACCCGGCTCTCCAACCACCTGGCGTGCCTGCGCGACTGCGGCCTGGTCGTCGCGGTCCCCGTGGGCCGCCGGACCCGCTACGAACTGGCCGACGCCCGTCTCGGCCACGCGCTCGACGACCTGCGCACCGCCGTGGTCGCCGTCGAGTCCGACCGCACCTGCCCGGAGGCCGCCACCGAGGGGTGCTGCTGACCGTGGCCGCGGAGATCTCCCTGTCCCCCGGCCCCGCGCGGCGCGACGCGCTGACCCGCCGGATACGGCTGCTGGTCGCCGCGACCATCGCCTACAACGCGGTCGAGGCGGTCGTCGCCCTCACCGCCGGGGCGCTCGCCTCCTCCACCGCCCTGATCGGCTTCGGCCTGGACTCCGTCGTCGAGGTGTCCTCCGCCGCCGCCGTCGCCTGGCAGTTCTCCGCACGCGAGCACGCCGTGCGTCAGGCGCGGGAGAAGAGCGCGCTGCGCGTCATCGCCCTGTCCTTCTTCGCGCTGGCGGCGTACGTCGCGGCCGACGCGGTACGGGCCCTGGCCGGGACCGGCGCGGCGGAACGCTCGGTCCCCGGCATCGTGCTGGCGGCCCTCTCCCTGGCGGTGATGCCGTTCCTGTCCGCGGCCCAGCGCAGGGCGGGGCGCGAACTGGGCTCCGCCAGCGCGGTCGCCGACTCCCGCCAGACACTGCTGTGCACGTACCTGTCGGCCGTGCTCCTGGCGGGCCTGCTCCTGAACGCCACCGTGGGCTGGTCCTGGGCCGACCCCATCGCGGCCCTGGTCATCGCCGCCGTGGCGGTCAAGGAGGGCCGGGACGCGTGGCGTGGCAAGGGCTGCTGCGCGGTACCGGCGTCACCGTCACGGACGGCGTCACCGTCACAGCCGGCGTCACCATCACGGACGGCGTCGCCGTCGCTGCCGGTGTCGCCGGAGGGTGGGGGGAGCTGCGGTTGCCGCGCAGGGGGTGGGTGTTGTGCGGGGACCGGCTAGGCCGCCCTGCGGCGCGGGCGCGACGTCCGCCTGCCCGGCGCGGGCCGCTCCACCTCCCCGGTCTCCGGGAACTCCCCGGACTCCTCGGGCGGGAAGACCTCGTCCTCTCCGAAGTCCGGGGCTCGGAAGGGATTGGTGACCGGGGGAGGCGATGCCGCGGCGGAGCGGCGGGGTTGCCCTTCCGGAGCGGAGAACAGCGAAGTCGGTTCGATGGGAGGACTCTCTTTCGTTGGGAGCGGCCCCCTGACGGGGCCGCGCGTGCCGTGACCCGGCACGAGGTCCTACAGCTTGGTCATCTTGGCGTAGGGGCTCAGGATCCGCATCTGTGCGGAGCCGAAGTCCACGAGCACCGCGATCCCGTCCTCGACACCGATCACCCGGCCGAGGCCGTACATGTCGTGGGTGACCTGGTCCCCGACGGCGAAGTGCTTCGGCGCCGGCGCGACGGGGGCCGCGAAGGGGCTGGTAGGCAAATGACGCTTCTGTGCAGCACGCTTTGTCATCACGCCCCAGTATGCGCCCCGGGGGGTGTTTGTGGGGACGGGCGAGCGACGATGAGGTCACGAACTGAGACGGAAAACGTCGAAGGGCCCCACCGCGAACGGTGGGGCCCTTCGACATCGTGCCCGGTGAGGCACTGGCGGAGGATACGAGATTCGAACTCGTGAGGGGTTGCCCCCAACACGCTTTCCAAGCGTGCGCCCTAGGCCTCTAGGCGAATCCTCCGCCGGAAACATTACATGACCGAGAGGAGTGCTCGCGAACTCGTTCCCTGCCCCCGACATCAGGTAGCCTTGGCGCAGCCCCTCACGCGGCGCTATCTGACTGAACTCCCCCAGGGCCGGAAGGCAGCAAGGGTAGGTCGGCTCTGGCGGGTGCGTGAGGGGCGTCTGCGTCCCCGGGCCGGTGGGGCCGGGCCCGTGTCCCGGACGGGGCCCGATGTCAGGGGTCCGATGTCAGTGGGCGCCTATAACCTCGTATGCGTGTCGTCTCTCGCTCTGTACCGCCGCTACCGCCCGGAGACCTTCGCCGAGGTCATCGGGCAGGAGCATGTCACCGACCCGTTGCAGCAGGCGCTGCGCAACAACCGGGTCAACCACGCGTACCTGTTCAGCGGGCCGCGCGGCTGTGGCAAGACGACCAGCGCGCGCATCCTGGCCCGCTGCCTGAACTGCGAGCAGGGCCCCACGCCCACGCCGTGCGGTACGTGCCACTCCTGCCAGGACCTCGCGCGCAACGGCCCCGGTTCCATCGACGTCATCGAGATCGACGCCGCTTCCCACGGTGGCGTGGACGACGCCCGTGACCTGCGCGAGAAGGCCTTCTTCGGACCCGCCCGCAGCCGGTACAAGATCTACATCATCGACGAGGCCCACATGGTCACGTCGGCCGGTTTCAACGCGCTGCTGAAGGTCGTCGAGGAGCCCCCGGAGCATCTCAAGTTCATCTTCGCGACGACCGAGCCCGAGAAGGTCATCGGCACGATCCGCTCGCGCACCCACCACTACCCCTTCCGCCTCGTCCCGCCCGGCACCCTCCGGGAGTACCTGGCCGAGGTGTGCCAGCAGGAGGGCATCCCCGTCGAGGACGGGGTGCTCCCGCTCGTCGTGCGCGCCGGCGGCGGTTCCGTGCGTGACTCCATGTCCGTCATGGACCAGCTGCTCGCCGGCGCCGCCGCTGACGGTGTGACGTACGCCATGGCGACCTCCCTGCTCGGTTACACCGACGGCTCGCTCCTCGACTCCGTCGTCGAGGCCTTCGCCACCGGTGACGGGGCCGCGGCCTTCGAGGTCGTCGACCGCGTGATCGAGGGCGGGAACGACCCCCGCCGTTTCGTCGCCGACCTGCTGGAGCGGCTGCGCGACCTGGTGATCCTCGCCGCCGTTCCGGACGCCGTGGAGAAGGGGCTCATCGACGCCCCCGCCGATGTCCTGGAGCGCATGCAGGCCCAGGCCGGCACCTTCGGCCCCGCCGAGCTGAGCCGGGCCGCCGATCTGGTCAACGAGGGCCTGACCGAGATGCGCGGCGCCCACTCGCCCCGCCTCCAGCTGGAACTGATCTGCGCCCGCGTCCTGCTTCCGGCCGCCTACGGCGACGAGCGTTCCCTCATGGCCCGCCTGGACCGGATCGAGCGCGGGGTGAACTTCTCCGCCGCGGGCCCGGCCGGCCTGCCCGCCACGGGATACGTGCCCGGACCGCAGCCGGAGGGCCATCAGGACAGGCCCGGCGGCGCGCCCGCCGCGCACGCTCCGGTTCAGCCGGTTCCGCCGGGCGGGGGCCCGGCCGCGGCCCGGGCGGCGGTGCGCGGTGGTCCCGGAGCTCCCGGAGCAGGCAGCAGCCCCGGAGTTCCCGGCGGACCCGGTGGTCCGGGCAGCGGCGGCACCGGTGGTGGTACGGCGGCCGCGGCGGAGCACGCCCCCGCGGCAGCGGGCCCGGGCACAGCGCCCCAGGGGCCCGGCGCCCCCACCGGGCACGCCCCCGGGGCACCCACGGCCACCGCCGGCACCCCCGCCCAGCCTCCGCACCCACCCACGACCCCTCAGGCACCGGCCGCATCGGCCCCGGCCCCCGGCGCCTGGCCCACCGCCGCCTCCGCGGGCGGCGGCCGCCGCCCGGGCGGCTGGCCCACCGCCACCCCGGGCGCACCCACCCCGGGCGCACCCGCCCCGGGCGCACCCGCCCCGGACACCCCGGCAGCGGGCCCCGCGACACCGAGCGCCCCCACACCCAGCGTTCCGCGGACGGCACCGGCAGCACCGTCGGCACCTCCCGCCCAGGCCGCCCCCACGCCCGCGGCCCCCGCGCCCGCCGGCCTCGACCCCCGCATGCTCTGGCCGAACATCCTGGAAGCGGTCAAGAACCGCCGTCGCTTCACCTGGATCCTGCTCAGCCAGAACGCCCAGGTCGCGGGCTTCGACGGCACCACCCTCCAGCTCGGCTTCGTCAACGCCGGTGCCCGGGACAACTTCCTGAGCAGCGGCAGCGAGGACGTGCTGCGGCAGGCGCTGGGCGAGCAGTTCAACGTCCAGTGGAAGATCGAGGCGATCGTCGACCCCTCCGGCGGCTCCGCACCCCCGGCCCCGGGCGGCCCGTCCGGCTACGGCGGCGGCCAGCCCGGCGGCCACGGCTCCGGCGGGGGCGGCGGCTACGGCGGCGGCTTCGGCGGCGGTACGGCGACCGCCCAGCGCTCCGCCCCGGCCCAGTCGACGGCCCCGGCGGCACCCGCCGCGCAGCCGGGCGGCTCCCCTTCCGGCGCCGCGTCGGTCCCGGCGGCCGCCCCGACCGCCCCCGTCCCGCAGCCCTCGCCCCCGCAGCCCCGCCACGTGTCCGTCGAGGAGGACATCCCCGAGGACGACGACCCCGACCTCGACGAGTCGGCCCTGTCCGGTCAGGAACTGATCGTCCGGGAGCTGGGCGCGACGGTCGTGGAGGAGTTCTCGAACGAGCCGTAGGGAGGAGTGCGGCACGGGCGGCGGCCCCCGCGGCCGACCGGCCTGGAGGAACCTCCAACGCGGCCACCCCGCCCCTTCGGAAGCCCGCACAAGGGAATCCCGGCGCCTCCCGTTAGGCTGACCCCCGTGAAGGTCCTCGTCATCGGTACCGGCGCCCGCGAACACGCCCTGTGCCATTCCCTGTCCCACGACCCCGACGTCACGGCGCTGCACTGCGCCCCCGGCAACGCCGGCATCGCCGAGGTCGCCGAGCTGCACCAGGTCGACGCCCTGGACGGCGCCGCCGTCACCGAGCTGGCCCAGCGGCTCGGCGCGGACCTCGTGGTCGTCGGCCCGGAGGCCCCGCTGGTCGCCGGTGTCGCCGACGCCGTGCGCGAGGCCGGCATCCCGGTCTTCGGCCCTTCGGGCCGGGCCGCGCAGCTGGAGGGTTCCAAGGCCTTCGCCAAGGACGTCATGGCGGCGGCCGAGGTGCCCACGGCCCGCTCGTACGTCTGCACGACCGAGGAAGAGGCCGACGCGGCCCTCGACGCCTTCGGCGCTCCGTACGTCGTGAAGGACGACGGCCTCGCCGCCGGCAAGGGCGTCGTCGTCACGGACGACCTGGAGACGGCCCGGGCGCACGCGGCCGCGTGCGAGCGCGTGGTCATCGAGGAGTACCTGGACGGCCCGGAGGTCTCCCTGTTCGCCGTCACCGACGGCGAGACGGTCGTGCCGCTGCAGCCCGCCCAGGACTTCAAGCGCGCCCTGGACGGCGACCAGGGCCCGAACACCGGCGGCATGGGCGCGTACTCCCCGCTGCCGTGGGCCGACCCCAAGCTGGTCGACGAGGTGCTGCGGACCGTGCTGCAGCCGACCGTGGACGAGATGAACCGCCGTGGCACGCCGTTCTCCGGGCTGCTCTACGCCGGTCTCGCGATCACCTCCCGGGGCGTTCGCGTGATCGAGTTCAACGCCCGCTTCGGCGACCCCGAGACCCAGGTCGTGCTGGCCCGTCTGAAGACCCCGCTCGCGGGGCTGCTGATGGCCGCGGCCACCGGCAACCTCGCCCACCTGGAGCCGCTGCGCTGGAGCGACGACGCGGCCGTGACAGTGGTCGTCGCCTCGCACAACTACCCCGGCACCCCGCGCACCGGCGACCCGATCACCGGGCTCGACGAGGTCGCCGCCCAGGACGCCCCGCACGCCTACGTGCTGCACGCCGGGACCCGGCGCGAGGGGGACGCGATCGTCAGCGCGGGCGGCCGCGTCCTGTCCGTCACGGCCACCGGCAAGGATCTCGCCGAGGCCCGCGACCGCGCGTACACCGCCGTCGGCCGCATCCACCTCGACGGCTCCCAGCACCGCACGGACATCGCGGCCAGGGCGGCGGGCGCGTAGCCGGCCGCTCCCGAGCGGGGTGGAACCACCCTCGCGCCGATGAACCTCCCAGGCCCCGGATCCGTCTCAGGATCCGGGGCCTGAAGTATGCGGTGGACGAGGGCCTGATCCTCGCCGTCCGTCATCCACCTTTCCCCAGAGCCATTCCATCGAGTGACCGATGTCCTATCCGGCTGACGGGGGCCGGGGCCCCAACTAGGGTGCCGCGCAAGCGTTCCGGCACTTGGCCCACCGGCATTGCGATGTCGGTGGCGGGTGCCACAGTGGGGGAGTGAGCAAGGAAAGCGTCAGGTCAACGGGGAGGGGGGGAGGTCGGTCGTGACCGGAATGGGTGTGGAGGCAGGCGCGCAGGCCGCGCGGTCCCGGGCGCTCGTGGTGCTGCGCATCCGCAGCCGGGCGCTGGCCGCCGCCCTGCTGCCGGCGGCAGCCGCCGTGGTCCTGCTCGCGGGCATCCCCACCGGCCACCTGGCCGGTCCCGGCTGGGACGCCGCCCGCTGGGTCCTGACGCCGCTGGCGCTCCTGGTGCTGCTCGCCGCCGCCGCCATCGCCCTGGTCGTGGCCCGGGCCCGCCCGGCCATGAGCCCGACGGTCGCCATCGCGGAGGAGGCCGCCCCGGATCTGTACCGGATGGTGCGCGACCTCGCCGACCGCCTCGACGTCCCCGCGCCCTCGGCGATAGCGCTCACCCCCGACTGCGACAGCTGGCTGGAGGACCGCACGCACCGGGCCCACGGCCCGCCCCCGGCGGAGGAGCACGAGGACATAGCGGGCGCGGGCCGGCACGCCCACCGCCGCCACCCGGTGGCACCGGTCCTGGTCATCGGCTCCCCGTTCCTGTGGTGGATGCGGGTCGGCGAGCTGCGCGCCGTCCTCGCCCCGGTGGTGGCCGGCACGGGGCCCTCGGCCCACCCGGACATAGCCGCCGCCCGGCGCTTCGTCCGAGGCCTGGACGCCGCGGTCGCGGTGACCTCGGCGCCCCGCCGTGACCCGGTGTCCCGGCTGGTCCTCGCCGGTGTCGGGTGGGTGGCCCGGGTGCTGCTGCGCGGCTGCCGGGTGCACGCGGCCGAGATGGAGCGGGGCGTGGCGGCCGCGGCCGCCGAGCGTGCACAGGCTGTGGACTACGGCCTGCGGATCGTCGCCCAGGAGCAGGTGGGTCTGGCCTACGCCGGCTGGGACCGGCTGCTGACCCGGGTCGCCCTGCCCGCCTGGCGGATGGGCCGCTGGCCGTCCCGGCTGGACGCGGGTGTCGTGGCGGCGCTCACGGAGCTGTCCCGGCGGGACCGCCTGGCCGAGGGTTTCGCGTCCCGGCTCGGTGAGCGGCCGGCCTGCGACCTGCTGGAGGAGCCCGGCGCGGTCGACGAGGCCGCCTCCCTGCTCGCCGCCCGCCTCTTCCACGGCGGACCGGCGGGGGCAGGACCCGACTGGTCGCCGGTGGACTGGAGCGAGTATCCGGAGGAGGTCGTGGACCGCAAGTGGCGCATCGACGCGGCCCGCCTCCACCGCGTCCTGAACGCGCTGGGCGTCCGCCCCGCCCCCGGCCCCACGTCCTCCGGTACCGGCGCCCCGACCCTCGCCCGCGTCCTGGACCACCTGACGGGTCTCTCCGCCGACGGTCCCGCGGTACCGGGCGAGCACCCCACCGCGAGAGCCGACGGCGCTCCCGCGACCGCAGCCGGACCGGCTACCGGAGCGAGCCCCGGACCGGTCCTACCCGCGGCGGCCCCCGCCGACGACGAAGAAGAAGACCTCTCCGGTACCACCCCCCGCAGCGCCGCCCTCGCCGCCCGCCTCAGCGCCGAGCTGTCCCGCGAGGAGACCGCGGCACCCCGCCCGTCCCCCACGGCCCCCGACGCCACGGCCGCCGACCCCGCCGCCGCCCTCTGGGACGACCGCACGCTCCCCCTCTTCCCCCTCCAGCCCCCGCGCACGGCCCGTGACCTGCTCGCCGACCACCTCACGGCCATGGTCTGCTGCGCCGCGATGGACACCGCCGGAGCGACACCCGGCCTCGACTGGCTGGACGGCCCGACGCTGCTCGTCGACGGCGCCCGCACCCCGGATCTCGCACCGAAGGTCCTCGCCCTGATCGAGGACGGCGACGCCGCCCCGCTCCGGACCTGGCTGGCCGACCTGGGCATACGGCCGGAGAAGCCGGTCCGCCTCGCCTGACCCCGTCGGTCCCCCGGCACCCGCCCGCCGGAGCCCCACCTTCCGCTTCTGGCCAATTCAAAACGAACAGTGACGAAGTGCGTGCGTTATGTGATGTGCTTGGACCGTTCGCGCGCATGGCAAGGGCGTGCGACATACGACAAACGCACAAGACCACACACGACACCACACACCACATCGGCAGGCATCACCACGGGGGCGAAGGGGAGGGGAAGCGACTATGCGTTCGGAGCAGATCCGCCGCTGGGAGTCGGGAGCACTGGCGCACGCCGTGACGGATCCCTTCGGGCAGGGCCCCGTTCCGTGGCTGCGCGGCGATGTCACGTACTTCGACGACACCGGCCGGATCGTCCCCTGGTACGTGGACCAGGACGGCCCCCACGCCCAGCGGAGGGACGGCCGCTCCGGCGGCCCCCGCGCCGCCGACGACGTCCACCGCCAGATCAAGGGCTTCACCTCCACCGGCGCGGTCGCCCCGGGCGAGGCCGTCGACTTCCACATCACGGTCGACCCGCCCCAGCAGTTCGCCGTCGACATCTACCGCATCGGCCACTACGGCGGTGACGGCGCCGCCAAGATCACCACCAGCCCACGCCTGTCCGGCATAGTCCAGCCCCCGCCCCTCACCGCCGACCGCACGGTCTCCTGCCACCACTGGTGGCTGTCCTGGCGGCTGCAGGTCCCGTCGTACTGGAACATCGGCGCGTACGTGGCCGTCCTCACCACGGCCGACGGCTACCGCTCCCACGTGCCGTTCACCGTCCGCCACGACCAGCCCGCCGACCTGCTCCTCGTCCTGCCCGACATCACCTGGCAGGCCTACAACCTCTACCCGGAGGACGGGCGCACGGGCGCGAGTCTCTACCACGCCTGGGACGACCAGGGCCGGCTGCTGGGCGAGGCGGACGCCGCCACGACGGTCTCCTTCGACCGCCCGTACGCGGGCGCCGGCCTCCCGCTGCACGTCGGGCACGCCTACGACTTCATCCGCTGGGCCGAGCGCTACGGCTACGACATCGCCTACGCCGACGCCAGCGACCTGCACGCGGGCCGCGTCGACCCCACCCGCTACCGGGGCCTGGTCTTCCCGGGCCACGACGAGTACTGGTCGGCCGAGATGCGCCGGACCGTGGAGGCCGCCCGGGACGCTGGCACCTCGCTGGTCTTCCTCTCCGCCAACACCCTGTACTGGCAGGTGGAACTGGGCCCGTCCCCGTCCGGCGTGCCGCACCGGCTGCTGACCTGCCGCAAGCGCAAGGGCCCCGGCAAGCCGGTGCTGTGGCGGGAGATCGACCGGGCGGAGCAGCAGCTCCTCGGCATCCAGTACGCGGGGCACGTGCCCGAGCCGCATCCGCTGGTCGTGCGCAACGCCGGGCACTGGCTGTGGGAGGCGACGGGGGCGCACGAGGGCGACGAGATCGAGAACCTGGTGGCGGGCGAGGCCGACCGCTACTTCCCGCGCACCCCGCTGCCCGAGCACGAGGAGCGCGTCCTGCTCGCCCACTCCCCGTACACCGACAAGGAGGGTGTCCCGCGCCACCAGGAGACGTCCCTCTACCGCGCCCCCTCCGGCGCCTGGGTCTTCGCAGCAGGAACGTTCGCCTGGTCACCGGCCCTGGACCGCCCCGGCCACGTCGACGGGCGCGTCCAGCGCGCCACCGCCAACCTCCTGGACCGCATCTGCAAACGCGACTGACCCGCTGTCGGCGAGCGGGCTCGCATACGGGAGAATCGAGCCACTCGTACTGAACCACGGGGAGGAACCGTGTCCGGATTCGTCGAAAAGCCCGAGCCGCTCCAGATTCCGGGCCTGGTGCATCTGCACACCGGCAAGGTGCGCGAGCTCTACCGGAACGAGGCGGGCGACCTCGTGATGGTCGCCAGCGACCGCATCTCCGCCTACGACTGGGTGCTGCCGACCGAGATCCCGGACAAGGGCCGGATCCTCACGCGGCTGTCCCTGTGGTGGTTCGACCAGCTCGCCGACCTGGTCCCGAACCACGTCCTGAGCACGGAGCTGCCCGCCGGCGCCCCGGCCGACTGGCAGGGCCGCACCCTGGTCTGCAAGTCCCTGAAGATGGTCCCGGTGGAGTGCGTGGCCCGCGGCTACCTCACCGGCTCGGGCCTGGCCGAGTACAACCAGACCCGCACGGTCTGCGGCCTCGCCCTGCCCGAGGGCCTGGTCGACGGCAGCGAGCTGCCCGCCCCGATCTTCACCCCGGCCACCAAGGCCGAGGTCGGCGAGCACGACGAGAACGTGTCCTACGAGGAGGTCGCCCGCCAGGTCGGCGCGGAGACCGCCGCGCAGCTGCGCCAGGCGACCCTCGCCGTCTACTCGCGGGGCCGGGACATCGCCCGGGAGCGCGGCATCATCCTCGCGGACACCAAGTTCGAGTTCGGCTTCGACGGCGACACCCTGGTCCTCGCCGACGAGGTCCTCACCGCCGACTCCTCCCGCTTCTGGCCGGCCGACCAGTGGCAGCCGGGCCGGACGCAGCCGTCGTACGACAAGCAGTTCGTGCGCGACTGGCTCACCTCGGCGGAGTCCGGCTGGGACCGCACGGGCGAGCAGCCGCCCCCGGCCCTGCCGCAGCAGGTCGTCGACGCCACCCGCGCCAAGTACGTGGAGGCGTACGAGCGCCTGACCGGTACCAGCTGGTCGTAAGCGGCAGCGGACACGAGCAAGCCCCCCGGCCGGAACCGGGGGGCTTCTCGCTGGAGCGAACGACGAGGTTCGAACTCGCGACCTCAACCTTGGCAAGGTTGCGCTCTACCAACTGAGCTACGTTCGCATGCGCCGTGGCGCGGGAACCACTATACCCAACCTCGCTCTCGCGCGAGCCGCACCGCGGCATGCCGGTTCTCCGCCCCGAGCTTCGACACGGCCGACGACAGGTAGTTCCGCACCGTCCCCTGCGACAGCGCGGCCCGCTCGGCGATCTCCGCGACGGGCGCCCCGTCCGCGGCGAGTTCCAGCACCTCGGCCTCCCGGGCGGTCAGCGGCGAGTCCCCGGCGGCGATGGCGTCGGCGGCCAACTCCGGGTCGACGTAACGGTTCCCGGCGTGCACGGTGCGGATGAGCTCGGCGAGCCGCTGCGCGCTCACCGTCTTGGGCACGAATCCCCGCACCCCGGCCGCCAGCGCCCGCTTCAGGTGCCCGGGCCGCCCGTGGCTGGTGACGATGAGCACCTTGCAGCCGGGCAGTTCGGACCGCAGGGATGTGGCGACCTTCACA
This sequence comes from Streptomyces sp. NPDC094143, assembly GCF_040303825.1. Taxonomy (NCBI): domain Bacteria; kingdom Bacillati; phylum Actinomycetota; class Actinomycetes; order Kitasatosporales; family Streptomycetaceae; genus Streptomyces; species Streptomyces sp. NPDC094143. Next base: position 40,533 of record NZ_JBEOTZ010000002.1, on the reverse strand, counting down.
CCGTCGGCGCCGGGCATCTGGAGATCCAGCACGGCGACGTCCGGCTCATGGGCCCGGGCCATCGCCAGCGCCTCCGGCCCGGTGGCCGCCTCGGCGACGACCACGAGGTCCTCCTCCAGCGCCAGCAGCGCGGCGAGCGCCCCCCGGATCAGGTGCTCGTCGTCGGCGAGCAGCAGCCGCACGGGCCTGGCGGCGGTCATCCGCCGACCTCGTCGACCTCGCGCGCGGCGGCGGACCCGGCGGGGGAGGCCGCCGACGGCAGGGCGATCTCCGCCCTCAGCCGGAACAGCCCCCTGCCGGCCGGCCCAGCCTCCAGTGTCCCGTCGATCTTCGCCAGCCGCTCCCGCAGCCCGGCCAGACCCGTACCGGACGAACCCGGCACGCCGTTCTCCGCCGCGGTGACCCCGTCGTTCTCCACGGACAACACCACCCGCCCCTCCCGTACCTGCAGTTCCACCACACACCGCCGCGCGTCCCCGTGCCGCAGCACGTTCGTCGCGGCCTCCCGTACGACCCACCCCAGGGCCGACTGCACCCCGGCCGGCAGTCCCGCCGGGGTCCGCCCGCTCACCGTGCAGTCGATCCCGGCGGCGGCCAGCACCCCCTGCGCACCGGCCAGTTCCGCCGCGAGGTCGACCTCCCGGTAGCCGCGCACGACCTCGCGCACCTCCCGCTGCGACTCCTGGGCGAGCCGCTGCACCTCGACCATCTGCGCGACGGCTTCCGGCCGCCCCCGCTGGGCCAGCTGTGCGGCCAGCTCGCTCTTGAGCGCGATCACGGCCAGGTTGCGCCCCATGACGTCGTGCAGATCCCGCCCGAAGCGCAGCCGCTCCTCGGCCACGGCCAGCCGGGTCCGGGTCTCACGGGCCTCGTCGAGCTCATAGACGGCGTTGAGCAGCCACACCGAGAAGACGGCCGTGAAGGCGATGAACCCGCCTCCGGCCAGCACGATCACCGCCGTGACCAGCGCGGCCTGCGCGGGAGCCCCGAAGGCCAGGGCCACGATCCCGCCACCCAGCGCGAAGCCGGCGGCGATCCCGAACGCCCGCCGCCGGTCGCGGACGCCGAGCGCGATGATGCCGGGACCGAAGATCAGCACGACGCCGAAGACGCCGCCCGCCGCGGTGTCGGCGGACTCACCGCCCGGTCCGCGTTCGGCGATGCCGATGGCGGCGACGGAGATCACGGCGGTGACGGCGGCCAGGGTCCACATCAGGCCCACGGGCTGGGGCCTGCGGCCGCGCGTCCAGTCCACGGCCCGGGACACGGTGGCGAAGCACACCGCGGCGTGCACGCCCACCATCAGCAGCACCCAGCCGCCCAGCCGTGGCCCCAGCGGAACGGCCGACGTGACCCCGACGGAGCAGAACTCCATCACGGCGAAGGAGTGGAACGACGCCCGTGTGTACGTCTCGACCTTGGCCGGGGTCGTCTTCCCCCGCCACCACCTGCCCGGCCCGCGCATCAGCCCGTCACTCCCCGTTCGTTCAGCGCCGCGGTTCCCAGGAGAACCTCCGCCGTACAGCAAACACGGCGACGGCGGTCCAGGCCACCGCGGTGGCGACGGCGCCGAGCGCGTCGTAGGCGGACAGGTCGCCGGTCCAGCCGCCGCGCACCAGGGTGACGACGGGAGTCAGCGGCAGCAGCTCGCACACGGAGGCCACCCGGTCCGGCAGCAGCTCCAGCGGGACGAACATCCCGGAGCCGACCATCGAGACCATCATCAGCGGCATGGGCGTGACCTGCGCGCTCTCGCCCGTCCGGGTGAAGCTCGCGGTGGCCGCGGCGAGGGCGGCGCACAGCACCAGCCCCAACAGCAGTCCGAGGACCGCGAAGTGGGGCGCGGACGGCGCGGCCACGTCCAGCAGCACGGTGCATCCCGCGGCCAGCAGCAGACTCTGCGCGAGCCCGGTGAGGACGGCCGGCAGGGCCGCGCCGGCCAGGATCTCGCCGTCCCGCAGCTCGCCGGTGCGCAGCCGCTTGAGGACGAGTTCCTCCCGCCGGACGACGAAGGTGCCGACGAGCACCGAGTAGACGGCGAAGAGCAGGGAGAAGCCGATCGCGGCGGGCAGCACGAAGGTGCCGGTGTCGAGCCCGGCCTTGGCGAGGTCCATCTCCCCGGCCGCCTGCGAGGCGCTGACCGGCAGCACCAGCGGCACGAACAGCGCGGCGACGAGGGCGCCCCTGGTCCGTCCCAGGAGGGTCAGTTCGGCGCGGGCGAGGGCCGTCATCCGGCTCAGCGCGGTGGTCGCCGCGGGGCGGGGCGTGGTGGGGACGGCGCTCATGCCGCGTACTCCTTCGTCGTCGTGGCCCGCTCGGCGGAGGCCTCCCTGGCGATCCCGAGGAACGCCTCCTCCAGGGACGCCGACCGCACGTCCAGGCGGCGCAGCTCGACGCGGGCCCGGTCGGCCCACATCAGCAGCCCGGTGGCGGTCCGCTGCAGTTCGTGGGTGCGCAGCCGGACGGTCCGGCCGTCGGTCTCGTGCCCGGCCACGCCCAGTTCGCCGAGCGGCGGAAGGTCGCCGACGAAGTAGCCGTCGGGCAGCTCGAAGGAGATCCGCGAGGGCTCCGCGGCGGTGACCTCGGCCGGGGTGCCGGTGGCGGCGATGCGCCCCTCGTGCATGATCGCCAGCCGGTCGGCGAGCTGCTCGGCCTCCTCCAGGTAGTGCGTGGTCAGCAGCACGGTCGTACCGCCGTCGCGCAGCGCGCTCACCAACTCCCAGGTGTCGTGGCGGCCTTCGGCGTCCAGACCGGTGCTCGGCTCGTCCAGGAACAGCACCTCGGGGTCGCCGAGCAGGGCGAGCGCCAGGTCCAGCCGGCGCCGCTGTCCACCCGAGAGCTGCTTGACCCGGGTGCCGGACTTCGACTCCAGTCCGACCAGTGCCAGCACCTCCGCCGGCGGCCGGGCCCCGCTCACGCACCCCGCCCACATCCGCGCGGTCTCCGCGACGGTCAGCTCCGACGGGAACCCGCCCTCCTGGAGCATCACACCGGTGCGGGGGCGTACGGCGGCCCGCTCGGTGTACGGGTCGTGTCCGAGGACCCGCACCCGGCCGTCCGCGGGCGGGGCGAGTCCCTCCAGCAGTTCGACGGTCGACGTCTTGCCGGCGCCGTTGGTGCCGAGCAGCGCGAAGATCTCCCCGCGCCGGACGGAAAAGCTGATTCCGCGTACTGCCTCGAACCCGCCCCCGTACACACGCCGCAGGTCAGTGACCTCAATCACGTGTTCGTGTCCGTTGGTTTGCATGCTTCCAGCGTTCCGTCCGCACGGTCCGCGGAGCAGTGCGCGCTGTCATCACTCGGCATGACAAATGTCAGCGGGGTCGGAAGGATGCCGGGGAAACGAAAAGACCCCGGTCCGTCAGGACCGGGGTCTCATTCCCGAGCGGACGACGAGGCTCGAACTCGCGACCTCAACCTTGGCAAGGTTGCGCTCTACCAACTGAGCTACGTCCGCATTGCTCCCGACCAGCTCTCACTGACCGGTGCGGGCACCAGCCTACCTGATCCACATCAGTGGTCGGTACGGCGGTGCAGAGCGGGTGACAGGAATCGCACACTGCGCCTTCCCCCTGGAAGGGGGATGTTCTACTACTGAACTACACCCGCATGTCCGTGAGCTGGGCCTTTCGGCCGTGCCCCTCGGCGTGCTCCAGACTCTAGCTGATCAGCAGGGGTGCTGCGCAAGTCGGCTGGCGCGAGGGGCCGGTGACCGGTCGTCGGCGCGGGCCCGGCGGGCCGTCACTGCGCGGCGCTGAACGCCTCGTAGACCCTCTTGGGGATGCGTCCGCGCGCGGGGACCTCCATCCGGTTGGCCTGCGCCCAGGCGCGCACCGCCGAGGGGTCGGGGGCGACCTCCGTCTGCCGGTACGCCTTGCCCGAGCGGGACCGCTTGCGGCCGGCCTCCACGTAGGGCGCGAGCGCCTTCCGCAGTGCGCCGGCATTGACCTCGCTCAGGTCGATCTCGTACGACCTGCCGTCCAGTCCGAAGGCGATCGTTTCCGTCGCTTCCGAGCCGTCGATGTCGTCAAAGAGAGTGACCACGACCTTCTGCGCCACGAATATCGGTCCCTTCTTGCGGCACTTGCCAATTCATTTCCACAGTGCCCGGCAATGCATGGTGAAGCCCGACTAAATCCTTCCGCGTGTCCGAACGCAATAGGTTTCGGGTGTCGATCGGGAATCTTTCCCGGAAATTTTCGTGAGTGTGCTCGTCGATGCCGGATCGTGATGACGCTCACGTAGCTTCCTACAAGTCGACGCGCGTAGAAATTTTGTGCGGGTAGTCTGAAGGAACCTGCTCAGCACCACACACCGGGAGTGCCAGTGGCACGCGTCGTAGTCGACGTCATGCTCAAGCCGGAGATCCTCGACCCCCAGGGCCAGGCGGTGCAGCGCGCACTGCCGCGGCTGGGTTTCGAGGGGATCTCGGACGTCCGCCAGGGAAAGCGTTTCGAACTGGAAGTTGACGGGCCGGTCGACGAGGCCGCCCTCGCCCGCATTCACGATCTTGCGGAGTCCTTCCTCGCGAACACCGTGATCGAGGACTTCACGGTCCGCGTCGAGGAAGTCGCGGAGGCCGTGAAGTGACCGCTCGTATTGGCGTCGTCACTTTCCCGGGCTCGCTGGACGACCGGGACACGCAGCGTGCGATCCGTCTCGCGGGCGCCGAGCCCGTCGCCCTCTGGCACAAGGACAAGGACCTCAAGCAGGTCGACGCCGTGGTGCTGTGCGGTGGTTTCTCCTACGGCGACTATCTGCGCGCCGGGGCCATCGCCCGTTTCTCGCCGGTGATGGAGCCCCTGCTGGAGCAGGCGAGGGCCGGTATGCCGGTGCTCGGCATCTGCAACGGCTTCCAGATCCTCACCGAGGCGCACCTGCTGCCCGGCACGATGCTGCGCAACGACCACCTGCACTTCATCTGCCGCGACCAGAAGCTGCGGGTGGAGAACGCCGAGACCGCCTGGACCACCGACTACACGGCCGGCCAGGAGATCCACATCCCGCTGAAGAACAACGACGGGCAGTACGTCGCCGACGCGTACACGCTCGACCAGCTGGAGGCCGAGGGCCGCGTCGCCTTCCGCTACCTGGACTTCAACCCCAACGGCTCGCAGCGGGACATCGCCGGCGTCAGCAACGAGGCCGGCAACGTGGTCGGCCTCATGCCGCACCCCGAGCACGCCGTCGAGCCGCTGATCGGCACCGGCCGCACCGACGGCCTCCCGTTCTTCACCTCGATCCTCAAGAAGCTGGTCAACGCATGAGCCGGACGCCTCTGGACACGGTCGAGCACGCGGCCGCGACCCCCGACGTCGAGCTGCCCTGGGCCGAACTGGGCCTGAAGAAGGACGAGTACGAGCGCGTGGTCGAGATCCTCGGCCGCCGGCCCACCGGGGCCGAGCTCGCCATGTACTCGGTCATGTGGTCCGAGCACTGCTCGTACAAGTCCTCCAAGGTGCACCTGCGCCAGTTCGGCGAGAAGGCACCCGAGTCCGACGCCATGCTCGTCGGCATCGGCGAGAACGCCGGTGTCGTCGACGTCGGCCAGGGCTACGCGGTCACCTTCAAGGTCGAGTCGCACAACCACCCCTCCTACGTCGAGCCCTACCAGGGCGCGGCCACCGGCGTCGGCGGCATCGTCCGCGACATCATCGCCATGGGTGCGCGCCCGGTCGCGGTCGTCGACCCGCTGCGCTTCGGCGCCGCCGACCACCCCGACACCAAGCGCGTCCTGCCGGGCGTGGTCGCGGGCATCGGCGGCTACGGCAACTGCCTGGGCCTGCCCAACATCGGCGGCGAGGTCGTCTTCGACGCCTGTTACCAGGGAAACCCGCTGGTCAACGCCGGTGCCATCGGCGTCATGCGGCACGAGGACATCCACCTCGCCAAGGCCTCCGGCGCCGGCAACAAGGTCATCCTCTACGGGGCCCGGACCGGCGGTGACGGCATCGGCGGCGCCTCCATCCTGGCCTCCGAGACCTTCGACGACGCCAAGCCGTCCAAGCGCCCGGCCGTGCAGGTCGGCGACCCCTTCCAGGAGAAGCTCCTCATCGAGTGCACCCTGGAGGCGTTCCGGGAGAAGCTGGTCGTCGGCATCCAGGACCTCGGCGCGGCCGGCCTGTCCTGCGCCACCTCCGAGCTCGCCTCCAACGGCTCGGGCGGCATGCGCGTCACCCTGGACGACGTCCCGCTGCGCGACTCCACGCTCTCGCCCGAGGAGATCCTCATGAGCGAGTCGCAGGAGCGCATGTGCGCGGTCGTGGAGCCGGAGAAGGTCGACCGCTTCCTTGAGATCTGCGAGAAGTGGGACGTCATCGCCACCGTCATCGGTGAGGTGACCGACGGCGACCGCCTGGAGATCTACTGGCACGGCGGCAAGATCGTCGACGTCGATCCGCGCACGGTCGCCCACGAGGGCCCGGTCTACGAGCGCCCCTACGCCCGTCCCGCCTGGCAGGACGCCCTCCAGGCGGACGACGCGAACAAGCTGCCCCGCCCGGAGACCTCCGAGGAGCTGAAGGACCAGGTCCTGAAGCTGGTCTCCTCCCCGAACCAGGCCTCCAAGTCCTGGATCACCAGCCAGTACGACCACTTCGTGCAGGGCAACACCGTCCTCGCCCAGCCCGAGGACTCCGGCATGATCCGGATCGACGAGGAGACCGGCCTCGGCGTGGCCATCGCCACCGACGGCAACGGCCGGTACGCCAAGCTCGACCCGTACCACGGCGCCCAGCTGGCCCTGGCGGAGGCGTACCGCAACGTCGCCACCACCGGCGCCAGGCCGCTCGCCGTCTCCGACTGCCTGAACTTCGGCTCGCCCGAGGACCCGGCGGTGATGTGGCAGTTCGCCGAGGCCGTGCGCGGTCTGGCGGACGCCTGCCAGCAGCTCGGCACCCCGGTGACCGGCGGCAACGTCTCCCTCTACAACCAGACGGGCGAGGCCGCCATCCACCCGACCCCGGTGGTCGCGGTCCTGGGCGTCATCGACGACGTCGCCCGCCGCACCCCGGTCGCCTTCCAGGAGGAGGGCCAGCTGCTCTACCTCCTCGGCGACACCCGCGAGGAGTTCGGCGGCTCGGCCTGGTCCCAGGTGATCCACGACCACCTCGGCGGTCTGCCCCCGAAGGTCGACCTGGAGCGCGAGCGGCTGCTGGCCGAGATCCTGATCTCCGCCTCCCGCGACGGCATGATCGACTCCGCGCACGACCTGTCCGACGGCGGTCTGATCCAGGCCGTGGTCGAGTCGGCGCTGCTCGGGGACAAGGGCGCCCGCCTGATCGTCCCGGACGGTCTGGACGCCTTCACCTTCCTGTTCTCCGAGTCGGCGGGCCGCGCGGTCGTGGCCGTGCCGCGCTCCGAGGAGCTCCGCTTCACCGACATGTGCGGCGCCCGGGGCCTCCCGGCCACCCGCATCGGTGTGGTCGACGGTGACACGGTCGACGTGCAGGGCGAGTTCGCGCTCACCCTGTCCGAGCTGCGCGAGGCGCACGAGAGCACGATCCCGGCGCTGCTGGCGTAGGCGACAGCCCCGAAGCCCCCGCCCGGTCCCTCCGGGCGGGGGCTTCGCCGTGTCCGGACGGCTTTCCCGCGCCACGGTGTTGCACGGAATTACGTACTTTCGTAATCTCGACATCATGGATCTGGAGCAACGCGTCGCCGACCTCGAACGCCGCCTGGCGGCCCTGGAGGGCGACCGGCGCACCGGTCCCCGTGTCGACGGCGGCGACTTCTGGGCCCTGAACGGGCTCAGGGAGCAGCTCTCCGGCGCGGGCATCGCCGACGGAGGCGTCCTCTACACCGGCGCGGTCCGGCTGCCGACCGGCGAGGAGTACGCCTGGCAGCTGACGGCCCTCACACAGGACCTCCTGGACGCCGACGGGACGGTGGCCGCCGAGTCCTTCGCGGCGCTCGGCCACCCCGTCCGGCTCCGGCTGCTGCGCGAGATCATCGGCGGCCGCCGCACCGCCGCCGAACTCGCCGGGCTGGACGAGGTCGGCACGACCGGCCAGATCTACCACCACCTGAGCCGGCTCACCGGCACTGGCTGGCTGCACACGACCGGCCGCGGCCGCTACGAGGTGCCGCCGGCCCGGGTCGTCCCGCTGCTGGTGGCACTGGCGACGGCCCGCCCGTAGACACACAGACAGGGGGAAACAGGATGTCCGTACGCAAGCTCGGCATGGTCGCCTTCCGGGTTCTCCAGCTGCTCTTCATCGGCCTGGTGACCGCCCACGTCTGCCTGGGCTGGAGCCATCCGGTCCTGTTCAACCTGCTGCCGCTGGTGCTCGCGTACGCGGTCGTCACCGTCGCCAACCGGTGGGGCGGCGCCCCGGACAGCCCCCGGGTGGCCCGCGAGCCCGTCGAGGTCGCCCCGCCCGTCACCGGCCGCTGGTCCGCCCTGAACAGCCCGGCCGACCGCACCCCCAGCCACGGCGTCCACGCCCACGGCCAGACGTACGCCATCGACGTCGTGGCCGAACCAGCGCCCGGTGCCCGCCCCGCCTTCCACTGGCTGTGGCCGCTCGCCCGCCGCCCCCAGGACTTCCCGGCCCACGGCGCCCCGATCCTCGCGGTCGCCGATGCCACGGTCGTACGGGTCGTCGACGGACAGCGCGACCACCTCAGCCGCACCTCCCTGCCGGGGCTGCTGTACCTCATGCTGATCGAGGGCTCGGTGCGCGAGCTGTGCGGCACCCGGCGCATCCTCGGCAACCACGTCGTCCTCGACCTCGGCGACGGCACCTACGCCGCCTACGCCCACCTGCGGCGCGGCAGTCTCACCGTCCGCCAGGGCGACCGGGTCCGGGCCGGGCAGCCGATCGCCCGCTGCGGCAACTCCGGCAACTCCTCCGAGCCGCACCTGCACTTCCAGCTGATGGACGCCCCCGACCCGGACGCGGCCCGGGGCGTCCCCTTCACCTGGCGCGGGATCGGCGTCCCCCGCAACGGGGAGACCTTCGAAGCGCCCGCCGCGACGCCCGCCCTAGGCTGACCCTCATGCCTCCGGCCAGGAAACGCCCCCGCAGCTACGACCCCGCCAAGATCCGGGCGGCCGTGCTCGCCCAGTTCGGGCACGTGCGGACCGCTGTCGCCGGGCTCAGCGACGACCAGCTCGCCCTGCCCACGCGGCTCGGCGACTGGATGGTCCGGGACCTGGTGGCGCACTTCGGGATGACCCTGCGGGCCGTCTCCCGCCTGGTGGAGCTGCCGGAGCCGGCCCGGCAGGACGCCACCCTGCTCGACTGGCCGTTCGCGATCGCGGCCGAGGCCCGGGACATCGCCGCGTACGCCCGCGAACTGGCCGGGCGCCACCCCGACCCGGTCGCCCACCTGGCCGCCGCCGAGGAGCGCTTCACCGCCGACCTCGCCGCACACCCCGGCACCCGGCTCCTGGCCACCGGCGCGGGCGCCCTGCCGCTCGCCGACTACCTGGTCACCCGCACCGTCGAGCTCGTCGTCCACACCGACGACCTCAACGCCGCCGTCCCCGGCCTGGACGTCCCGTACGACCGTCAGGCCCTGGCCGCCGGCACCCGGCTGCTGGCCGACGCGCTCGCCGTGAAGGCGCCCGGCGGTTCGACGGAGGTGCGGGTGCCGCCGTACGCCGTGGTGCAGTGCGTGGAAGGCCCGCGGCACACCCGGGGCACCCCGCCCAACGTCGTCGAGACGGACCCGCTGACCTGGATCCGGCTGGCGACCGGGCGGCTGGCCTGGGCGCAGGCCCTGCGGGACGCCCAGGTGCGGGCGAGCGGGGAACGCGCGGACCTGTCGGTTCACCTGCCCTTGATGACATGAGGGGAACCGATCCCCCCGGGTGTTCCGTCGAAGTGGCATGGACAGGCAGAAGCAGCGCATGACACTGACGGCCGCCGCCATGCTCGTCCCGCTCATGGCGGCCTGCGGCAGCGAGAAGGCGGACGGCGGCAGCGGCTCGGTCGGTGCCGAGCGGCCGGTCACCGGCGTCCGGTGGAGCGTGGACAGCGTCACCGCCGACGGGAAGACCCACCAGGCCCCCACCGGCGCCCACGTCACCATCGCCGAGGGCCGGGCGGAGGGCAGCCTCGGCTGCAACACCTTCGGCGCCGACGCCACCGTCGACGGAGACCGCGTCCGGCTCGGCAGGACCATGGCCACGGAGATGGCCTGCGAGGACACGCCCATGGCGTTCGAGGAGACCCTCGCGCGCACGCTCTCCGGCCATGAGTTCGAGGCCCGGGTGGACGGCGACCGCCTCACCCTCACCACCGACCGGGGCGAGACCGTCCGGCTGACCAAGGCCGAGGACGCGCGGCTGAGCGGCACCAGGTGGACCGTCACCAGCCCCCGGGCCGGCGGCCGCGCCCACCTCACCTTCGACGAGGAGAAGGGCACCGTCGCCGGCAGCCTCGGCTGCAACAAGGTGAACGCCAAGGCCACGGTCCGCGACGGCCATATCACCCTCGGCCCCCCGGCCACGACCCGAATGATGTGCGAAGACTCACTCATGGCCGACGAGAAGACCCTGCTGCGACTTTTCGACGGGTCGCTGAAGTACGGAGTCGATCACCAAACTCTGACGCTGACCAGCGAAAACGGCACGAGTGTGCGAGCTGTCGCCGAGCGGTGATCCACCGGAAAGTCCGGTATCCCCAATTCGGACCAACGGTCGACCTCGCCTACACTCGGTGGCGTGCCACGTGGTGACGGACGACTCAACCACGACCTGCTCCCCGGCGAGAAGGGCCCCCAGGACGCTTGCGGCGTCTTCGGTGTCTGGGCTCCGGGCGAAGAGGTCGCCAAGCTCACGTACTTCGGGCTCTACGCCCTCCAGCATCGAGGCCAGGAATCCGCGGGAATCGCGGTCAGCAACGGCTCACAGATCCTCGTCTTCAAGGACATGGGCCTGGTCTCCCAGGTCTTCGACGAGACCTCCCTCGGTTCGCTCCAGGGTCACATCGCGGTCGGACACGCCCGCTACTCGACCACCGGTGCCTCCGTCTGGGAGAACGCCCAGCCGACGTTCCGTGCCACCGGGCACGGCTCCATCGCGCTCGGCCACAACGGCAACCTCGTCAACACCGCCCAGCTCGCCGAGATGGTCGCCGACCTGCCCAAGCAGGAGGGCACCCGCACCCCGCGCGTCGCGGCGACCAACGACACCGACCTGCTCACCGCGCTCCTCGCGGCCCAGACGGACGACGAAGGCAAGCCGCTGACCATCGAGGAGGCCGCGCACAGCGTCCTGCCGCAGGTCCGGGGCGCCTTCTCCCTCGTCTTCATGGACGAGCACACCCTGTACGCGGCCCGCGACCCGCAGGGCATCCGCCCGCTGGTCCTCGGCCGCCTGGAGCGCGGCTGGGTCGTCGCCTCCGAGTCCGCCGCCCTCGACATCTGCGGCGCGTCCTACGTCCGCGAGATCGAGCCGGGCGAGTTCGTCGCCATCGACGAGAACGGCCTGCGCACCTCCCGATTCGCGGAAGCGAAGCCCAAGGGCTGCGTCTTCGAGTACGTCTACCTCGCCCGCCCGGACACCGACATCGCCGGCCGGAACGTGTACCTCTCCCGCGTGGAGATGGGCCGCAAGCTGGCGAAGGAGGCCCCGGTCGAGGCCGACCTGGTCATAGCGACCCCGGAGTCCGGCACCCCCGCCGCCATCGGCTACGCGGAGGCCTCCGGCATCCCGTTCGGCGCCGGCCTGGTGAAGAACGCCTACGTCGGCCGGACCTTCATCCAGCCCTCGCAGACCATCCGCCAGCTGGGCATCCGCCTGAAGCTGAACCCGCTGAAGGAAGTCATCAAGGGCAAGCGCCTGGTCGTCGTCGACGACTCGATCGTGCGCGGCAACACCCAGCGCGCCCTGGTCCGCATGCTCCGCGAGGCGGGCGCCGCAGAGGTCCACATCCGGATCTCCTCGCCGCCGGTGAAGTGGCCCTGCTTCTTCGGCATCGACTTCGCCACCCGCGCCGAGCTCATCGCCAACGGCATGACCATCGACGAGATCGGCACCTCCCTGGGCGCCGACTCCCTGGCCTACATCTCCATCGACGGCATGATCGAGGCGACCACCATCGCCAAGCCGAACCTGTGCCGCGCCTGCTTCGACGGTGAGTACCCGATGGAGCTCCCGGACCCCGAGCTGCTCGGCAAGCAGCTGCTGGAGACGGAGCTGGCCGCCGGCCCGGCCGCCACGGCCGCCGCCGACGCGATCCGCCGTCCCTAGACGGCCCGTCCTCCCCGCCGTACGACACGAAGGTTCTCTTTAGCCATGTCCGAGAAACCCATTGCCGAAGGCGGCGCCAGCTACGCAGCCGCGGGCGTCGACATCGAAGCCGGCGACCGCGCCGTCGAACTGATGAAGGAGTGGGTGAAGAAGGCCCAGCGCCCCGAGGTCCTCGGCGGCCTCGGCGGCTTCGCCGGCCTCTTCGACGCCTCCGCCCTGAAGCACTACGAGCGCCCCCTGCTCGCCTCCGCCACGGACGGCGTCGGCACCAAGGTCGACATCGCCCGCCGGCTGGGCGTCTACGACACCATCGGCCACGACCTGGTCGCGATGGTCATGGACGACATCGTGGTGTGCGGCGCCGAGCCGCTGTTCATGACCGACTACATCTGCGTCGGCAAGGTCCACCCCGAGCGCGTCGCCGCCATCGTCAAGGGCATCGCCGAGGGCTGTGTGCTGGCCGGGTGCGCCCTGGTCGGCGGTGAGACGGCCGAGCACCCGGGCCTGCTGGGCGAGGACGACTTCGACGTCGCCGGCGCCGGCACGGGCGTCGTGGAGGCCGACCGGCTGCTGGGCGCGGATCGCATCCGTACGGGTGACGCGGTCATCGCCATGGCGTCCTCCGGTCTTCACTCGAACGGGTACTCGCTCGTCCGCCACGTCCTGCTGAACCAGGCGGGACTCGCCCTGGACGCGCACATCGAGGAGCTCGGCCGCACCCTCGGCGAGGAGCTGCTGGAGCCGACGAAGATCTACTCGCTGGACTGCCTGGCCCTGATGCGCACCACCGAGGTGCACGCCTTCAGCCATGTCACCGGCGGCGGACTCGCGGCCAACCTCGCCCGGGTCGTCCCCGACGAGCTGCACGCGATCGTGGACCGCTCCACCTGGACCCCGGCCCCGATCTTCGACCTGGTCGGCCGTACGGGCAGCGTCGAGCGCCTGGAGCTCGAGAAGACCCTGAACATGGGCGTGGGCATGATCGCCATCGTCCCCCAGGAGTCCACCGAGGTGGCCCTGGCGACCCTCGCCGACCGTGGCGTGGACGCCTGGGTGGCAGGCGAGATCACGGAACGGGGCGAGCACCCTACCGGTGCCGCCCTGATCGGTGACTACGCCGGCTGAGACACGGTCGTTACCTTGCGTGCAGCACAGAACCCGGTCGGTGACCGGAGTCACCGACCGGGTTTGTGCTCAGTGCAAGGTCAAGCGCCGCGACGATGCTGCGGGGACTGGCCGTCCTCGTCGTCGTCGTCCTCGTAGAGGTCGGCGTACCGTGCGTACAGGTCGTCGTCCTCATCGTCTTCGAACGGCTCGCCGTTAGGCGGCTGCGGATTCGAAGGCGATGCACCCAGCTCCTCGGCCAGGCGTGAGAGGTCAGTCCCACCGCTGTTGTACTTCAGCTGGCGGGCGACCTTCGTCTGCTTGGCCTTGGCCCGGCCGCGCCCCATGGCTCGACCCCCTCAACGACGGGGCTCGACGGCCCCAGAGTCTTGACACGCGTTCATGGTCCGGCACGGACTCTCCGCGGAGAGACCGGTCCGTAGGGCTTCCACGGTACCTGAGCCCGCGCCCATACGGTACGTCGCCCGCATGACGTGCCCGCGCCCAGGACCTTCGAGGCGCCCCGTCCTCGCTGGTCAACCGCGATTTTAACCACTTATCGGCGGTCGACCCGCCGGGAGAAGTGAGAGTTCTCTCTAACTGCCCACCGGCGGGTACCGGCCACCTGTGCGACTAGCGGTGCCCCGGTGGGGGTCAGCGCGCCCGGCGCGCCGCGGCCGCGTCGTGCATCCGCTGCTCGGCGATCCGGTCGGCCGCGGCAGCCGGCGGAATGCCGTCTTCCTTCGCACGTGCGAATATGGCGAGCGTGGTGTCGTAGATCCCGGCCGCCTTCGCCTTGCACCGCTCGAAGTCGAAGCCGTGCAGCTCGTCGGCCACCTGGATCACACCGCCCGCGTTCACCACGTAGTCCGGCGCGTAGAGGATCCCGCGGTCGGCGAGGTCCTTCTCCACGCCCGGGTGGGCGAGCTGGTTGTTGGCGGCGCCGCAGACCACCTTGGCCGTCAGCGCCGGGACCGTGTCGTCGTTCAGCGCGCCGCCGAGCGCGCACGGGGCGTAGATGTCCAGGCCCTCGACGCGGATCAGGGTGGCGGTGTCGGCGACGGCCGTGACGCCCTCGGGGTGCGCGGCGAGGATCCGCCCCACGGCGTCCTCGCGCACGTCGGTGATCACGACCTCGGCGCCCTCCGCCCGCAGGTGCTCCACCAGGTGGTGGCCGACCTTGCCGACGCCGGCGATGCCGACCTTGCGGCCGCGCAGGGTGGGGTCGCCCCACAGGTGCTGCGCGGAGGCGCGCATGCCCTGGTAGACGCCGTAGGCGGTGAGGACGGAGGAGTCCCCGGCGCCGCCGTTCTCCGGGGAGCGGCCGGTCGTCCAGCGGCACTCCCGGGCGACGACGTCCATGTCGGCCACGTAGGTGCCGACGTCGCAGGCGGTGACGTACCGGCCGCCGAGCGAGGCCACGAACCGGCCGTAGGCCAGCAGCAGCTCCTCGGTCTTGATCCGCTCCGGGTCACCGATGATCACGGCCTTGCCGCCGCCGTGGTCGAGACCGGCCATGGCGTTCTTGTACGACATGCCGCGGGCGAGGTTCAGCGCGTCGGCGACGGCCTCGGCCTCGGTCGCGTAGGGGTAGAAGCGCGTACCGCCGAGCGCGGGGCCCAGGGCGGTGGAGTGCAGGGCGATGACGGCCTTGAGGCCGCTCGCGCGGTCCTGGCAGAGCACGACTTGCTCATGGCCTCCCTGGTCCGCGTGGAACAGGGTGTGCAGGACATCAGCAGGTGCGCCGGTTACGTCGGTCACGGTGGTGACTCCTGAGTAAGTTGCGGCGGGTGGAGACAGGCCCCGTGCGGGTGGCGGGGACCGTTGGGCATGAGATTAGAGCCTGGTGGGCCCGTCGGCCGCACCGTGCTCAGGATCACCTCCGACCGGAGTACGTCCGTGCGACGATTTGCATAGATTTCCCGCGCGATCGTGAGCGGGTTCCGCAGGTTTTCGCCGCGGTGCGCGGGGGAGGGAGCAGGCGTGCCCAAGGTGTCCTCGGTGATCGTCCCCTACGCGAGCTACTTGCGCGTGTACGAACCGCTGGCCGCCTTCCCGGAGCCGGAGCGCGGCCACTGGGCCCGCTACGCACGCCGTTTGGACCGTCCCTCGTACCAGGACGAACTCCGGGGCGCCCTGGCCGACTTGGCGCCCACCCCGCCGGTCCCGGTGCCGGTGCACGAGAGCGAGGACGCCTTCGTGCTGGACGTGGACGGGGTCGTCTGCGTCTGCCCCTGGCGCACCCGGCTGCGCGGCTGGCTGGCCCTGGAGGACCTCTCGGAGGAGCTCCCGCCGCCCGTCCTGGACGCGGTCCTGCCGCCCGTCCTGCGCCGCCAGGCCGCCCAGGACTACGAGCGCTGGCTGGCGATCAACCCCGACGCACGGCCGTGGATCCGTACGGCGACCTGGCAGGTGCCGATCAGCTGGTTCGTGCTGGTCTCCGACGAGGAGCGCGAGTACGACAAGGGTGACGGCGAGGACGGCCCGCCCGTGCTGCGCTACCGCACCCCCATGGTCCAGGCCCGGCGGCGGGTGGCCCGGGGCCTGCGCGCCCTGCGGGAGGCCATGGACGAGGGACCGCTGATCGACGGACTGCTGGACGTCGGGCGCTGGCTGGAGGAGTTCCACCCGCGCTCGCTCGTGGAGCTGGACTACGGCGGCCTGGTGCACGCCGTGCCGGCCGGGACCCTGGAGGCGGACCACTCGGCCGCCGACGTGGCCGAGGGCATCGCCGCGCTGCGCCGGGGCGACGGCGCAGCCGCCGGGGAGGCGTACGCCCGCCTTGTGGAGCGGTGGCGTTCGGTGCGGGATCTGCGGTCGGCCAACTGACCCCTGACCATGCGGTCCGTACGGAACGCTCGTGGTCGGTAACGAACTGACGTTTGACGAACCGCCCGATTTGGGGTTTCGTCCTCGCACCGAGTTCCTGAAGCGGGCCGTGCGTTTCCTGAGGCTTCGTCAACAAGGGACGTAGGACCCGATCCGGGCGTACCTCGCAAGTAGGCCAAGCGTGACGGACTACACGTACGAGACCCTTGCGCCCCTTGCCCCTCCTCATGCCAAAATAGGACAAGGAGTCCGGGGAGGGCTCCTTCCGTCCCTAGTGCTGCACTATGGGTGGAATCTCAGCATTGCACGCTATGGGGGGTCTCGTGACTCCTGATCGCCGCTGTGACTGATCGTCACAGCGGCGTGACTGTCCGCTATGGCATGGTCCATCGGCTTCCGTGGCTGATGGACACCTGGAGGGGCAATTCCATCGGTTTGGCCGACGCGGCTGGACAGATGGTGTAGTTGTAGTGCCGAGGACAAGCCGTTCGTCCTATAACCGACTCGACTCGCGTCCGCCATTTCGGGCAACGCGGGTCAAGGTGCAGAATTTAGAGGAAAGAACCGAGAAGGTTCGGTTCTCCCGAGGAGGCCGCTCATGACCGCTCGCACCCCTGATGCCGAGCCGCTGCTGACCCCGGCTGAGGTCGCCACGATGTTCCGCGTCGACCCCAAGACGGTCACGCGGTGGGCGAAGGCCGGCAAGCTCACGTCGATCCGCACGCTCGGCGGGCATCGGCGCTACCGCGAGGCCGAGGTCCGCGCTCTGCTCGCGGGCATTCCGCAGCAGCGCAGCGAGGCCTGAACAACTGAATACCGGGCGAAACGGTCCGTCCCCCAACTGGCCGTGACGTCCGGACCCACAGCTCCAAGCGACGCGGGGTCCTGCCCCAACAGGCCCCACGCCCAAGCCAGAGAGAGCTTTCCGGGCATGTAACAGGGTGCGTCGTCGATCGCGCTGGACTCCGCCGGGTCCAGCGCGATCTTTTTTGTGCGCCGGGCACCAGCCGCCGGACCCGCTGTGAGCGGGCTTGTCGGAGTCTGGGGAGGGGTGTCGGATCAGCTGGGTGCGGCACCTCGGACAAGGTGCAATTGCACATATTAAATTGACCGTTTGTAGGAGGTGGGTAAGTACCGCACTTTGTAAAACTCATGCGGTGACACCCGTCACATACCGAGCGGCTTGTTAGCCCGGCCGCCGGTGGGGTAGAGGAGCCTCCGGCCCCAGCTCCCGTTGCGCGCAAGGGTGTTGAGGCCGCCTCATGCGGGCGCGGGGCTCCCGTCCCCGGCGACCTCGTCCTCGGCGGGGTTCGCCGTCTGAACGGAGTGCGGGGCGGACTCCATCGCCAGCCGCAGCAGGTGACGGCAGATCGGGCAGTGCCGGGTGAGGTGCCGGTAGGACGACGCGGCCGCCAGGTGCGCGCGGAGCAGGGCCCGCGTCTCGTGCCTAGCCGATGCCGCCATACGCCACCTCCACGGGCCGTACGGGGGACGGCCCTGGTTCTGGGGTACCGACCGATTGAGGGGGCGTCAAGACGGCGCGTGGGGGCGCACGGAGCCGTACTCACACCGGCTGCCGTCGGAGGGAGCCGGCAGGGCAGACAAAAGAGCCCGGATCCGAAGATCCGGGCTCTCTGCTGCGGTCCTGACGGGATTTGAACCCGCGGCCTCCACCTTGACAGGGTGGCGAGCACTCCAAACTGCTCCACAGGACCAGGTTTCGCCGCGCTTTCGTGCGTTGCGCTGCGAGAAGAGACTGTACAGGAGGGGGAGCCCCGGGTCGAACTCACCCAGGGTGTGCGGGCGGTCACGGTGCCAGCGCGTCGATCGCCTTCACGATCCGCTTGTCGGAGATCGGGTACGCCGTGCCCAGCGCGTGGGCGAAATAGCTGACCCGCAGCTCCTCCAGCATCCAGCGGACGTCCAGGACCTGCCGCGGCACCGGCCGGCCCTGCGGCATCTGCTCCAGCAGCCAGGCGTACTCGTCCTGCATCTCCTTGACCTTCTCCATGCGCGTGGTGTCGCGCTGGACGTTCGTCGGCATCTGCTGCAGGCGCCGGTCGGCAGCGACCAGGTAGCGCATCAGGTCCGGCATCCTGCGCACGCCCGCCTCCGTGACGAATCCGGGCTTCACGAGGGCGTCCAACTGGCTGCGGACGTCCTGGAGGTTCGGCAGCAGCGCCGGGCTGCGTACGGCCTTCAGCCGGCGCTCACAGGCCTGCCAGGCCGCCAGGACCTGCTGCACCTGGCTCACCGTGCGGACGGTCGTGTCGACGATCTCGGCGCGCACCCTGTCGAACAGCTTCCGGTACGACTCCTCGTCCCACGCGGGCCCCCCGAAGTCCGCGATCAGCTTGTCCGCCGCCGCCATCGCGCAGTCGTCGAACAGGGCCTGCACCGAGCCGTGCGGGTTCGAGGACAGCGCGAGTTTCTGCGCGTTGGTCAGCTTGTCGGAGGCGAACTTCGCCGGGTTCACCGGGATGTTGCGCAGGATCAGGCGGCGGGTGCCCTTCCACATCGCCTCGGCCTGCTCGGCCTCGGTGTCGAAGAGGCGGACGGAGACCGTGTCGCCGTCGTCGACCAGTGCCGGGTACGCCTTGACCGGCTGGCCGGCCCTGCGCGTCTCGAAGACGCGCGTGAGCGTGCCGATCGTCCAGTCGGTGAGGCCCCTGCGCTCCAGGGACTCGCCGCCCTGGCGTTCGGCCGTCGCCGCCGCCGCCTGGGAGAGGGCCTGTCGCGCCTTCGGCTTCAACCGGAGCTTCAGCGCTTCCAGGTCCTTGTCCTCGGCCAGCTTGCGGCGCCGCTCGTCGACGATCCGGAAGGTGATCTTCAGGTGGTCGGGCACCCTGTCCCAGTCGAAGTCCTCGGCGTCGAAGGGGACTCCGACCATGAGCCGCAGCTCGCGGGCCATGGTGGTGGTGAGGGGCTCCTGGAGCGGGGCCGCCTTGTCCAGGAAGGCCTTCGCGTAGTTGGGCGCGGGCACGTAGTTGCGCCGGATCGGCTTGGGCAGGGAGCGGATCAGCTCCGTGACCAGTTCCTCCCTGAGGCCCGGGATCTGCCAGTCGAAGCCCTCGCCGGTGACCTGGTTGAGGACCTGGAGCGGGATGTGCACGGTCACGCCGTCGGCGTCCGCGCCTGGCTCGAACTGGTACGTCACCCGGAACTTCAGGTTCCCCTGGCGCCACGAGTCGGGGTAGTCGGCCTTGCTGACCTCGCCCGCCTTCTCGTTGATGAGCATCTCGCGCTCGAAGTCGAGGAAGTCGGGCTGCTCGTGCCGCTTGCGCTTCCACCAGGAGTCGAAGTGCGCGCCCGAGACGACGTGTTCGGGGATCCGCCGGTCGTAGAAGTCGAACAGCGTCTCGTCGTCGACCAGGATGTCCCGGCGCCGGGCGCGGTGCTCCAGCTCCTCGACCTCGGTGAGCAGGCGGCGGTTGTCCGCGAAGAACTTGTGGTGGGTGCGCCAGTCGCCCTCGACGAGCGCGTTGCGGATGAACAGCTCGCGGCTGGTCTCCGGGTCGATCCGGCCGTAGTTGATCTTCCGCTGCGCCACGATCGGCACGCCGTAGAGCGTGACCTTCTCGTACGCCATCACGGCCGCCTGGTCCTTCTCCCAGTGCGGCTCGCTGTAGGTGCGCTTGATCAGGTGCTGGGCGAGGGGTTCGACCCACTCGGGTTCGATCTTCGCGTTGACCCGGGCCCACAGGCGGGAGGTCTCGACGAGTTCGGCGGACATCACGAACCGCGGGGGCTTCTTGAACAGGGCCGAGCCGGGGAAGATCGCGAACTTGGCGTTGCGGGCGCCCAGGTACTCGTTCTTCGCTGTGTTCTTCCCGCCCTCCCCTCCGGCGTCCTTGATGTCCTTCATGCCGATGTGGGACAGCAGGCCCGCGAGGAGGGAGAGGTGGATGCGGTCGGCCGGGGCGTCGTCCTCGTTGAGGTGGATGCCCATCTGCTTGGCGACCGTGCGCAACTGCGTGTAGATGTCCTGCCATTCGCGGATGCGAAGGAAGTTGAGGTACTCCTGCTTGCACATCCGGCGGAAGGAGGACGAGCCGCGCTCCTTCTGCTGCTCCCGGATGTAGCGCCAGAGGTTGAGGTAGGCCAGGAAGTCGCTGGTCTCGTCCTTGAAGCGGGCGTGCTGCTGGTCGGCCTGGGTCTGCTTGTCGGCGGGGCGTTCGCGCGGGTCCTGGATGGACAGCGCGGCGGCTATGACCATGACCTCGCGGACGCAGCCGTTCCTGTCCGCCTCCAGGACCATGCGGGCCAGCCGCGGGTCGACGGGCAGCTGGGCGAGCTTGCGGCCGGTGTCCGTGAGCCGCTTGCGCGGGTCCTTCTGCGCCGGGTCGAGGGCGCCCAGCTCCTGGAGCAGCTGCACACCGTCGCGGATGTTGCGGTGGTCCGGCGGGTCGATGAAGGGGAACTTCTCGATGTCGCCCAGGCCGGCCGCGGTCATCTGCAGGATGACGGAGGCGAGGTTCGTCCGGAGGATCTCCGCGTCCGTGAACTCCGGGCGGGCGTTGAAGTCGTCCTCGCTGTACAGGCGGATGCAGATGCCGTCCGAGGTACGGCCGCAGCGGCCCTTGCGCTGGTTGGCGCTGGCCTGCGAGACCGGCTCGATCGGCAGGCGCTGGACCTTGGTGCGGTGGCTGTAGCGCGAGATGCGGGCGAAGCCGGGGTCGATGACGTACTTGATGCCCGGGACGGTCAGGGACGTCTCGGCGACGTTCGTGGCCAGAACGATCCTGCGGCCCGTGTGCGGCTGGAAGACCCGGTGCTGCTCCGCGTGGGAGAGCCGCGCGTACAGCGGCAGGATCTCCGTGAACCGGTAGTTCTTCTTCGTCAGGGCGTCCGCCGTGTCGCGGATCTCCCGCTCGCCGGAGAGGAAGACGAGGATGTCGCCCTGGCCCTCCTTCTGGAGCTCCTCGACGGCGTCGATGATCGCGGTGATCTGGTCGCGGTCGGCGTCGTCGCCGTCCTCTTCGAGGAGTGGGCGGTAGCGGACCTCCACGGGGTATGTACGGCCGCTGACCTCGATGATCGGGGCGTCGCCGAAGTGCCGGGAGAAGCGCTCGGGGTCGATGGTCGCCGAGGTGATGACGACCTTGAGGTCGGGGCGCTTGGGCAGCAGCTGGGCGAGGTAGCCGAGCAGGAAGTCGATGTTGAGGGACCGCTCGTGGGCCTCGTCGATGATGATCGTGTCGTAGGCGCGCAGCTCGCGGTCGGTCTGGATCTCGGCGAGCAGGATGCCGTCCGTCATGAGCTTGACGAAGGTGGCCTCGGGGTCGACCTGGTCGGTGAAGCGGACCTTCCAGCCGACGGTCTCGCCGAGGGGGGTGTTCAGCTCCTCGGCGACGCGCTCGGCGACGGTGCGGGCGGCGATCCTGCGCGGCTGGGTGTGCCCGATCATGCCGCGCACGCCCCGGCCGAGCTCCATGCAGATCTTGGGGATCTGGGTGGTCTTGCCGGAGCCGGTCTCGCCGGCGACGATCACGACCTGGTGGTCGCGGATGGCGGCCGCGATGTCGTCCTTCTTCTGGCTGACCGGCAGCTGTTCGGGGTACGTGATCTCGGGCACGCGGGCCCGGCGGCCGGCCATCCGCTCCTCGCCCTTGGCGATCTCCGCCTCGATCTCGGCGAGCACGGCGGCCCTGGCCTCCGGCTTACGGATCTTGCGCGCACCTTCAAGCCTGCGCCCGAGCCGGTGCGCGTCGCGCAGGGACAGCTCGGTCAGGCGGGGGGCGAGGGCGCCGAGGGCGGGGGCGGATTGCGTAGACATACGGGATCCAGGATCTCATCCCCGGGAAATTCGTGGCTAACGCTTTTGCCCCAGGGCGGGGACGGCACCGCCCCCGCCCTGTCGAGTCGATGACCGGCTCGACGGTCGGGGCGGGCAGGGCGGTGGCCGCACCGGCGGACGAGGTCATCACGGTGGCGGCGACGGCTGCGGCGAGGCCGACGGCGGCGATGGGCAGGGCGATGCGTATCCGGCGTGCACCTCACCCCCGGCCGACGCGAAAGAGCCCCTCTCCGATGGTGACGGAGAGGGGCTCAGGCCCTCGGGAGGGCGGTTGTGGCTGGGGCCGGGGTCGAACCGGCGACCTTCCGCTTTTCAGGCGGACGCTCGTACCAACTGAGCTACCCAGCCACGAGGTTTCACGTGAAACCTCAGCGGTCCTGACGGGATTTGAACCCGCGGCCTCCACCTTGACAGGGTGGCGAGCACTCCAAACTGCTCCACAGGACCAAGCTTCGTACGACAGTGTCGCACAGGGTGGTGCGTGCCCCCAACGGGATTCGAACCCGTGCTACCGCCTTGAAAGGGCGGCGTCCTAGGCCGCTAGACGATGAGGGCTATCGGCCCGCCTGGGCGCTTCTCAGCGCGTCGGGGACGTGAGAAGCATATGGGATGGCGGGACCTATCGCCAAAACGGTTTAGGGGGAGGGTGAAGGGGAGCCCTCCGGAGACGTGCTCGGGGACGTGCTCGGGGACGGCGAGGCGCCGGGCTGGTTCTCCTCGGGGAGGTGGCGGCTGACCTCGGCCGTCGTGAGGCCCAGGCCGCCCAGCTCGATCTCGTCCCAGGCCTGGAGATGGCGGGTGTCCCGGTCGAAGTAGAGGATCGACGCCTCGATGGGGTCGGGGTGCCGGCCCTCGATGGCGCGCAGGCCGCTGCCGCCCGTGGAGCCCTCGATGCGCAGCCGCGTGCCGTACTTCAGGATCTCCGTCTCGTCGTGGTGGAGGTGGCCCGCCAGGACCAGGGGGACCTCGCCGTCGACTCCGCGGGCCGCGGAGGGCTCGTGGGCGACGGCCACGTCCACCGGGGTGCCGGCGGCCCGCTGGTCGCGCAGGGCCGTGGCCAGGCGGGCCCCCGCGAGCTGCTGGGACTGCTCGGCGCCGGCGCTCTTGGAGCGGTCGGGGGTGAACTGGGGATCGCCGATGCCCGCGAAACGCAGGCCCCTGATCGTCTCGGCCCGGCCGTCGTCCAGGACGTGGACGTTCTTCAGGCCCTCCAGGTACCGCTGGGTGATCATCGAGTCGTGGTTGCCGCGGACCCAGACATAGGGGGCGCCGAGGTCCTCGACGGGGTCGAGGAAGCCGTTCTCGGCGGCCGTGCCGTGGTCCATCGTGTCACCCGAGTCGACGATCACGTCGACCTTGTACTGCTCCACGAGCGAGGCGATGATCTTCCAGCTCGCCGGGTTGAGGTGGATGTCGGAGACGTGCAGGACCCGGATGGTGGAGGGGTCGGGCGCGTACGCGGGGAGCGTCGAGGTGGCGTCGTAGAGCTTGGTCACGTTGGTGACCAGGCGGGCCAACTCCTTCTGGTAGACGTCGAATTCCGTGACGATGCTGCGCGCGTTGCCGACCAGGGAGGGGGCCGAGGTGAGCAGGCCGGAGAACTTGGGCTCCAGGACCGAGTCGGGGCGCCAGGTCGCGTACGCCGTACCGCCCGAGGCGGCGAGCAGGGCGAGGGCCAGGCCGCCGGCGGCCATCGCGCGGCGGGGGCGGCGGTAGACCGCCAGGCCCAGGGCGGTGGCGCCCACGACGACGGCGACGCCGGAGCGGACGGCCAGGTCGAGGGTGCCGCGGCCGACGTCCTCGGCGACCTCGTCCTGGAGGCCGGAGAGCCGTTCGGGGTGGTCGACCAGGGCCTGGGAGCGGTCGGGGTCGAGCTGGTCGACGTTGACGTCCAGGCGGACGGGGGCGATGTGGCTGTTCAGCTCCAGGGCGCCCAGCGGCGAAATGTTGATCTTCGTCCCGCCGGTGAGCGACGGGCGCAGGGTCATCGTCGTGTTCATGGGACCGACCGGGACCCGGACGTTGCCCACGACCAGCAGGCCGAGCCAGGCGCCGACGAGGACGACGGTCACGAGTCCCACCGCGCGGGTCCACGGGTGCGGCTGCGGTACGAGCGCGATCGTGGCGGGCGCCTGGCGGGAGCGGTAGTGGCGGGCCAGGGCGCGCGGGGCGCTGCGGATCGGGTTCAGGACACTCAGGACTGCGGCGGGGACGCGGGCCATTGGTCCCGTATGCCCAAGTCCGGGGCCGGATATGCGGCGCCGGGAGGCTCTCGTACGGAGGTCTCGTGGCCGACAATGGGCCTGTGCTGGAGATGACGCGCGAGGAGTTCGAGGAACTGGTCGCCGAGGCGCTCGACCGGATCCCGCCGGAGCTGACGCGACTGATGGACAACGTCGCGGTGTTCGTCGAGGACGAACCGCCGGCGGACGATCCCGAGCTGCTCGGGCTGTACGAGGGGACTCCGCTGACCGACCGGGGTGAGTGGTACGCCGGTGTGCTGCCGGACCGGATCACCATCTACCGCAACCCGACCCTGCGGATGTGCGAGTCGCGGGAGGACGTCGTCGCCGAGACGGAGATCACGGTGGTGCACGAGATCGCCCACCACTTCGGCATCGACGACGAGCGCCTTCACGCCCTGGGCTATGGCTGAGCGGGTTGTGAACAGGGGGCGCGTGTCCTCTTGTGGGCGGCGGGAGTTGGAGGTGTTGACTCCATCAGCCCTTCCGGAGGTGGCCCCGTGCGCCCCTTGTACGTACCCGTCCGCCTGGCCGCCACCGTCGTGGCCGTCGCCGCTGCCGCCGGCTGTATGAGCGTGGGCGACGACGACGCGGGCGGGCGCACCAAGCCGTCGCACTCGGCCGGGCAGCGAGGTGGCGAAGCGTCCGGCGGCGGCTCGACGGTGTCGGGCGGCGCCGGCGGGTTCGGGGCCGCCGCGGCCGACGAGGAGCGCGAACGCGGCAAGGGCAAGAAGGGGAAGAAGGGCGAGCGCGGGCGGCCCGGGGAGTCGGCGCCGCCGCGGGTGTCGTCGGCGCCGGACGCGAGCGCGTCCGCGCCCGGGGGCGGCAAGCCGGGGAAGACGTCCAAGCCGACGGCGAGGCCGCCGGCCCAGCCGACGCCCACCCGGACGACCGAGCCGGACCCGACCCCGACGACCCAGGAGCCGACGACGTCCCCGGAGCCCACGCCGGAACCCTCGTCCTCGGCCCACGAGCCGCCCGCTCCCCAGTTGGCCCAACGGGAACCGGCCCCGGAGGCGGGGGCACCGGCGTAGTGACCGGCTTCACCGGGTCGGGGCCGCTGGGCCGGATGCGGGTCGGGCGGGGCCGCCGGCTCGGATCCGGGTCGGGCGGGCGCTGCGAGGTGGCCGGTGCCGGTGGGCGACGGTGCCGGAGTGGGGTTCGGGTGGGGGGAACATTTCGGGGGGGTGGGTGGTTGACGGGTGCGGGGAAGCGCTTCGAGTCGTCTGCGGCCGGGCGGTTTCCCGCTGTCTCCCGCTCGGTCCGGTTTGCGCAACGCGGCCCGGACTGCGTATGGTGGCAGATCGTTTGATCCCATCTTGCCCGGCGCCACCGCAGAGCGCGCCGTGTGGCGCGTACTCTCCCTTGCCGTGGTGGACCGCATTGAGGCGGTCGTATTGCGAATCGCGAATCACGGAGTTGACGGGCGCGTGCCGACGAGACTCCGGAAGGTTTCGCATTCGCATGTCCATCACCAGTACTGATCACGTCGTCATGCCCGAGAACGAGGCAGTCGACACCACCCCCGAGGCCGGCCCCGACACCACCCCCGAGGCCACCTTCGCGGACCTCGGCCTGCCCGAGGGCGTCGTGCGCAAGCTCGCGCAGAACGGCGTGACCACCCCCTTCCCCATCCAGGCCGCGACCATCCCGGACGCCCTGGCCGGCAAGGACATCCTCGGCCGCGGCCGCACGGGCTCCGGCAAGACCCTCTCGTTCGGTCTGCCGACCCTGGCGCAGCTCGCCGGCGGCCGCACGGAGAAGCACAAGCCGCGTGCCGTCATCCTGACCCCCACGCGTGAGCTCGCCATGCAGGTCGCCGACGCGCTCCAGCCCTACGGCGACGTCCTCGGCCTGAAGATGAAGGTCGTCTGCGGCGGTACGTCCATGGGCAACCAGATCTACGCCCTGGAGAAGGGCGTCGACGTCCTGGTCGCCACCCCG
The DNA here is from genome assembly GCF_040303825.1 of Streptomyces sp. NPDC094143. NCBI lineage: Bacteria > Bacillati > Actinomycetota > Actinomycetes > Kitasatosporales > Streptomycetaceae > Streptomyces > Streptomyces sp. NPDC094143. The sequence goes on along the minus strand of NZ_JBEOTZ010000002.1, from coordinate 14,414 downwards.
GGCCGGCTGCGCGACATCATCAACCGCGGCGCCTGCTCCCTGGAGAACGTGGAGATCGCCGTTCTCGACGAGGCCGACCAGATGTCCGACCTGGGCTTCCTGCCCGAGGTCACCGAACTGCTCGACCAGGTCCCGGCCGGCGGCCAGCGCATGCTCTTCTCGGCCACGATGGAGAACGAGATCTCCACGCTGGTCAAGCGCTACCTGACCGACCCGGTCACGCACGAGGTCGACAGCGCCCAGGGCAACGTCACGACCATGTCGCACCACATCCTCATCGTGAAGCCCAAGGACAAGGCGCCGGTCACGGCCGCGATCGCCTCCCGCAAGGGCCGCACGATCATCTTCGTCCGCACCCAGCTGGGCGCCGACCGCATCGCCGAGCAGCTGTGCGACTCCGGTGTGAAGGCCGACGCGCTGCACGGCGGTATGACGCAGGGCGCGCGTACCCGCGTGCTGGAGGACTTCAAGAAGGGCTACGTCAACGCGCTCGTCGCCACCGACGTCGCCGCCCGCGGCATCCACGTCGACGGCATCGACCTGGTGCTGAACGTCGACCCGGCCGGCGACCACAAGGACTACCTGCACCGCGCGGGCCGCACCGCGCGGGCCGGCCGGACCGGTACGGTCGTCTCCCTCTCCCTGCCGCACCAGCGGCGCCAGATCTTCCGGCTGATGGAGGACGCGGGCGTCGACGCCACGCGCCACATCATCCAGAGCGCCGGCGCCTTCGACCCGGAGGTCGCCGAGATCACCGGGGCCCGGTCCATGACCGAGGTCCAGGCCGAGTCCGTGGGCAACGCCGCTCAGCAGGCCGAGCGCGAGGTCGCCCAGCTCACCAAGGAGCTGGAGCGGGCGCAGCGCCGTGCGAACGAGCTGCGCGAGGAGGCCGACCGGCTGCTCGCGCGGATCGCGCGTGAGCGGGGCGAGGAGCCCGTGGCCGCGGACGCCGAGGCCGGGGACGCCCCCGTCGCCGTCGAGGTGTCGGTGCCCGAGCAGCCGACCGCCAAGGACGTCGAGCGTCACGACCGCGCCGAGACCTCCGCGCCCTACGAGCGCCGGGAGCGGCGTGACGAGCGCGGCGGGGCCGGGCGCGACCGGTACGCCGACCGGGACCGGTCCTCCGACCGTGACCGTTCCTTCGAGCGCCGCGACGACCGGGGCGACCGTGGTGGCCGTTCGTTCGAGCGCCGTGACGACCGGGGTGACCGCGGCGGGCGTTCCTTCGAGCGTCGTGACGACCGCGGTGGCTTCAACCGCGACCGTCGTGACGACCGTGGCGGCCGTTCCTTCGAGCGCCGTGACGACCGTGGCGGCTTCCGCCGGGACGACCGGGCGGACCGGGGTGAGCGCGGCGGCTTCCGGCGCGACGACCGGGGCGACCGTGGTGGCCGTTCGTTCGAGCGCTGTGACGACCGGGGTGACCGCGGCGGGCGTTCCTTCGAGCGTCGTGACGACCGCGGTGGCTTCAACCGCGACCGTGACCGCGGCGGCTTCCGCCGGGACGAGCGCGGTGGGCACCGGGGCAGCGACCGTCCCTTCAACCGCGACCGCCGGGACGACCGTCCGGGCTTCCGCTCCGGCGGCCACGACCGTCCGGGCAACGACCGTCCGGGCCACGACCGCCCCTACGGCCGTCGTGACGACCACCGCGGCGGCGGTTCCTTCGGCCGCCGCGAGGACAAGCCGCGCTGGAAGCGCAACGGCTGATCCAGACGCGTGACGAGCGCCGTGGCCCCCCAGGCGGGCCGCGGCGCTCGGCCGTTCCGGCCCTGTTCCGCCCCCCGGCGCGGCCGGGACGCCGATACCCGATCGGAGACCCGGCGTCCTCCGGCTATGCTCGTGGGGGCAACATCGCCCGGGCCCTTAGCTCAATTGGCAGAGCAGTGGACTTTTAATCCATTGGTTGTGGGTTCGAGTCCCACAGGGCCTACCGGGGCCAGGACCGCTCTGCGGTTCTGACCAGCGGTTTCGTGGCCCCGACCAGTCCTCCTGGCCGGGGCCACGCCATGTGTGTGTCAACGCGGTAGCCGCCTGGCTGATGCTCCTTCTCGCTTCCTGCACACGAGTCGGGTTCCCAGACGGTGACGGGCCCGTGGTCGCACGTGGGGACAGTCACTGTCCGGGACGAGTCTTCATGCTTTGGCAATCGACCAGGCATGCTCGGCGGGAAGAGGGGGGCGGCTGGGGAGGGCGTACTCGGGGTCTCCACGAGCCAGCTCCCGGACAGTTGTAGTGAGATGGCGGACCAACCGGGCACCGGCCTCGAGTTGGCAGCGATCACGGTCGTTGAGAAAGGTTCAGCCGGGCTCGGGGCGAAGGGGCGGGCAGCAGCTGCACGGTGAGCATGATCCGTTCCAGGTGGGAGTAGGTCCGGGTCACGATGGTCCCCTGGAAGTCGGGGGAGACATCGACGAGGTCGACGACCGTAGAGCGTGACGGCGCCGACCGTGCAGGCGACGTCCGCAACTCACCAACGGCCAAGACGGTAGGCGGCCGGCGCGAAGCCATACGTAGAGGGGCGATTCGCTGGAAAACCCACCGCTGCACGGTCACTCCCAGTAAGGTGCTCTGGACACAAAAGCAGAGATCGCGGGGCGTGAGAATGAGTAAGACCGTACGGCTGGAGCTGAGAGGGCTTTCAGACACCGATGACGACGAGCTCCTCCGCTTGAGCAGCCAACTGCGCCGCTCTCTCCTCGAACTGGATGTGACAGACGTACAGTTGGCACGTTCCCCCAATGTTGTCGGGGCAGGGGCGAAGAGCGGTGAACTGATTGCTGCCGGAGCGGTTGCTGTCACTGCCGCCCCTTTCGTCCTGCGTCAGGTCCTCAAGCTCGCCGACACTTGGCTGAAGAACCGTCCAATTCACAGCATCATGGTGGAACTGGACGGACGCACGATCGAGTTGAGTGACGCTTCCGATGTTGAGCGGGAGCGGCTGATCGATGCCTTCCTGGCACACAGCGGGGCGCCTGACGCAGACGAGACAGGCACTGTGCAGCCGCAGCCTTCGACCTCGTGACCGCGCAGGCATTCGGCGAAGGCCACCGCCGGGCCCTGCTCATCGGCACGGGAACATACGACCAACTCTCCAAGCTGCTTTCTCCAGAGGTGGACTGCGCTGGATTGGCCGAGGTCCTAAGCGATCCAGAGATTGGACACTTCGAGGTACAGGAGTTGGTCGACGCCGACCGGCCCTTGCTGGAGCGAGCGATCGAGGAGTTCTTCCTCACCGCGCGACGGGATGACGTCTGTCTGCTGTACTTCTCATGCCACGGGGTCAGGAATCGCAGCGACAAGCTCTACTTCGCCGTCCGGAACACCGATCCGGAGCGCCCCGCCCACTCGGCGATCTCCGCGAGTTTCGTCCACGACATGATGGACGAGTGTCGTGCCCGCAGCATCATCGTTGTAGTGGACTGCTGCTACAGCGGGTTGTTCATTCCTGGCGCCAAAGGGAGCGAGTCGGCAGGCTTCGAGGAGGCACTGGCTGGCCACGGCCGTGTCATCATCACCGCTGGCACCCGGATGCAGCGAGCCTGGGAGGGCGATCACTCCGACGCGGAGACGCCTTCACTCTCACGCTTCACCGCAGCGATCGTCGAAGGTTTGCGCAGTGGTGACGCCGATCTCGATGGCGATGGTCTCGTCACCCTTCATGACCTGTTCAAGTACACCTCTGAGCGGCTCCACCTGGAGGGGATCGAACAGACACCTCGGATGGGTGGCGAGATGCAGTACGACATAGTGCTGACCAAGGTGAAGAAGAAGCGTCGGCAGCGGTCTTCGCGTACCACCAAGAAGAGGCCGAGCCGTCGGACTGCTGGCCCGCCCCCGACCCGTCGAGCTGAAATGCCCTGGCGGGTCTCGGCCGCTTCCGGCTCCGCCCGTCAGCCGGTTTTATCCGACGGCACCTTGGTAGTGCACGAAAAGTACAGCCTGCACGTGTTCGACGCCGAGTCCCGCCGCCGGTACCCGTTGATTCAGACGAACTACCCCGGCAGCGCCGTCTTCCACAGTGGCACTGCCTACTTCCCGGGCCCGGGCAGCTTGCTGCGGAGCGTGGATCTGCGAACGGGGAAGCCTCGTCGGTCTGCCCGGCTGCAAGTCTGTGACGGCCTTCTAAGGGTCTCCGTAGACACTCTGTACGCAACGAGCCCGGACGGCTCCCTGCACTCGATCGATGTCCGGTCCGATGGCGTTCGCTGGTCACAAGGGTTGGGGCAACCAGCCGTCGGTTGTCCTCCTGAAGTGGCCGCAGGCAGTGTGATCGTCATGACTGAGGAGCCCCGGCCTCAGGGGGACGCTACGGACCCCACGGAGAAGCGCGTCCAGGCATTCCTGGAAGTCACAGGCCAACCGAACTGGTCTTACCGGCCCGAGAGGCCGCTTGTCGGAGACTGGGCTGTCACCGACTCCGGCATCTACTTGGTCCAACAGGTCGAATTCTCTCGCCAGAGGATTGTGGCTGTCGACCCGGCCAACGGTGAGCCACTGTGGCGGTTCGATGCAGCAGCCAACCTCGCTGTCGCTCCGGCTGCGGTGAGCGGATTGGTGGTGTTCGGTGACGTGGACAACCGGCTTGTCGCCCTCGATGCAAAGAGTGGTGCCCAGCTTTGGGAACGGAAGACCAAAGGGCGTGTTCTCACCCGGCCGTTTGCCGTAGGCGACACTCTCTTCACTGCTGATCGTGCGGCGACGTTGACAGCTTGGAAACTCCCCGTCGGCCGAAAGCTCCGCTCTTACGAGGTGCTTCTGAGCGCTGACCGTCAAGGGGCCCCGGCCTGTACCGATGACTGGCTATACCTGACGGACTCCCAAGGGGATATGCACGCCTTGCCTGCGAAGCTTCGTGCGTGAGCGGATGGAGTGGCACGAGCCGATACGGCGCGGGCCGAGTGTCACGTGAGTGTGCTCTGACCTCGGTGTTCCGGACTCCGAGCGGCCTTCGCGGTGCCCTGGCCGGGCGGTGGGCATCGACTCGCTCTGCGCTACCTCACGTTCGGCCACCTCTGTCCTTGTCGGGGCCATGGCCGGGGCTCAGGAGCCCGCGCCGCGCCCCAGCACCACCACGCACGTGTCGTCCCCGGCCGGCCGGGCCGCGCTGCCCGCGTCCCGCAGGAGCACCGCCGCCACCACCGCCGGGTCGCGCCGGAGGAGGACGGCGTCGTCGGGTGGGGACCAGCGGGTGGGCATGCCGTCGCTGTGCAGGACGAGCAGGCTGTCGTCGCGCCAGGGTTCCCGCTGCACGGGTACGGTCGCGGGGGCCTGGGCGCCCACGATGCCGGGGTGGGACAGCAGGGACTTCCAGCCGCCGTCGGTGCGCAGCCGGGCGCCGACGTTGCCGATGCCGGCGAAGCGCAGCAGGCCGGAGTCGAGTTCGACCTGGGCCACGGCGACGGCCGCGCCCCGGGTGCGCCGCAGTGCCCGGCCGAGGTGCCGCAGGATGTCGGAGGGGGGCCGGTCCGCCACGTCGCGCAGTTCGGCAACGGCGGTCGTGGAGGCCTCGGCGGCCTTGGCGCCGTGTCCGAGGCCGTCGGCGAGCAGCAGGGTCAGGCGGTCGCCGGTGTGCACCCGGCCCCAGGAGTCCCCGGAGTGCTCGGCCCGGCCGAGGGGGACGTTCACGCCGCCGGCCCGCGGGTGCGGGGACGGGGACGAGCCGCGCACGGCCGGGTCATGGTCGATGCGGGCCACCGCCACGGTGCCCCGGCCGACGGCACTGTGCAGGTCGAACGCGTTCGCTATGCGCCGGCAGGTGCCGAGGCCGGCGCCCAGGGTGGCGGAGGTGCTGTAGCCGTCGCGCATCGCCTGCGCGACGTCCGGGATGCCCGGGCCGTGGTCCAGGGACAGCAGCTGCACGGCCGTCCGGTGGTCGTGCGCGCTCTCCACCAGGTTGATGATCACGTGCCCGTCGTCGGCGTGCCGCAGCAGGTTGGTCGCCAGCTCCGTCGCCACGAGCGCGGCGGTCGCGGTGCGCTGCGGGGGCAGTCCGGCGCGGGCGCTGGCCTCCTCGGCCGCCACGCGCACGTCCCGCACCCGGGTCGAGTCGGCCACCGGCACGTCCCAGACCCTGCTCATCACGGCCCCGGACGGGTCGGCGCCACGACGGTGGCCCAGGCGGTGACGGTGACGGTGGTCCCCGCGCCGGGCGTGCTGTCCACCTCGAACTCCTGGACGAGACGCTTGGATCCGCTCAGGCCGAGGCCGAGTCCGCCGCCGCTGGTGTAGCCGTCGGTCATCGCCAGGTCCAGGTCGCGGATGCCGGGCCCGGAGTCGACGAAGGCCAGCCTGAGGCCCCGCGCCTGCCCGGTGTCCAGCGGGGTGAGCTCCACATGGCCGCCCCCGCCGTGGACGAGGGTGTTGCGGGCCAGCTCGCTGGCGGCGGTGACCAGTTTGGTCTGCTGCACCAGGCCGAAGCCGAGCTCGGCGGCGGCCTGCCGGACCTGCTGGCGCACCCAGGCCAGATCGGCGTCCGAGCCGATGGGCAGGGTGGCCGGGGCGGCGTGGCGGGAAACGGTCACCAAGGACTCCCCTCGCCGCCGCGTGGGTCGCCGGCGAGCAGTTCCATGGCGCGCTCGACGTCCAGGGCGGTCCGCAGTCCGGGCAGGGTCAGTCCCAGCTCGACCAGGGTGATGGCCACCGCGGGGCGCATGCCGGCCAGGACCGTGCGCGCGGCCAGCAGTTCGGCTCCGGCGGCGATCTCGGCGAGGACCCGGCCGAGGAAGGAGTCGACGATGTCCACGCCGGAGATGTCGATGACCACGCCGGTCACCCGGGAGTGCGCGATCCGGGCCGTGATGTCGTGCTGGAGCTGCTCGGCCATGCCGTCGTGCAGCTCCCCCTGGAGGGTGACCAGCAGGATGTCGCCGAGCCGGAGGACCGGCACGGTGTAGCCGTACCCGCCGGCGGCCCCGGCCGTCGGGAGTCCCGCGGCCCCGGTCACCGCGGGCCCGCGTCCGCCGCCGCGGCCGCGCGCAGCGGCGCGATCTCGACGCCCTGCTTGCTGAGCGCGTAGGCGAGGGCGTCCGCCAGGCTGGCGCGGGTGAGCACCGTGCCGAGGTCGATGCCGAGGTGGACGATGGTCTGCGCGATGGCGGGCCGGATGCCGGAGACGATGCACTCGGCGCCCATCAGCCGGGCCGCGGCGACCGTCTTCATCAGGTGCTGGGCCACCAGCGAGTCGACCGTGGGCACGCCGGTGATGTCGAGGATGGCGTACCGGGCGCGCTCGGTGACGATCGCGTCCAGCAGGGACTCCATGACGACCTGGCTGCGGGCGCTGTCCAGGGTGCCGATGAGCGGGACGGCGACGGTGCTGTCCCAGAGTTTGATCACCGGGGTGGTCGCCTCGTGCAGTTGCTCGCGCTGGCGGGCGATGACCTCCTTGCCCGCGCTGACGGTGGTCTCCATCACGACCAGGCGCAGCGTGCCCATGAGCACGGTGAGCGCCACGACGCACTCCTGGGCCCCGGGGGCGGACGGGTCCTCGAACTCGGCGCGCAGCAGCTCGGTCACCGGCTCGCGCAGGGCGGCCACCTCGCGTGCCACGCCGTCCGGGTCGGTGCCCGTGCGGGCGCGGGAGGCGGCCATCCGCCCCAGCTGGTCGCGGACCGCCTCGAAGCCGGACGCCCGGATGTCCTCCAGCCGTCCGGCGGCGGCCACCGCGGCCAGCGCGGCGGCCACGGCCCTGCCCGCCTCCACGGCTTCGTCGCGTGAGACGGTGAAGACCGTGCGGAACAGGGCGGCGTCGGCCCAGCGTTGGGCGATCTGCTCCCGGCGCCGTTCGAGAAAGGCGCTGACCTGGTGGGCGGCCGGTTGCTGTTCCGCGGTCTCTTCCGACACCGACACGTGCATCGCTCCCTTGCGCGGGCCGGACCGAGGTCGCTCCGGCACCTCAGTCCGTTACTTGCCGTATGACAAACATTAGTGCCGACGTACGGCACCACCAAACACCTCGCTGCGGACGCCCTCGACCTGCGCTTTCCCCGCCGCTCAGCGGCCACGCCAGTCGAGGCACACCACCATGGCGTCGTCGTCCGGGACGGTCCCGCCCCGGTGGCCGGTCAGTTCGCGCAGGACGGCCCGGGGCACCTCGGCGGCCGGGAGGAGCCGGGTGGAGTGAATCGCCCGGGCCAGGGCGGCGGCCCCGTACGTCTCGCCGCCCGGGGAGGCGACGTCGTACACCCCGTCGCTGACGAAGATCAGCCGGTCGCCCGGCTCGACGCGGAACTCCTGCGCCACGTAGTCGGTTTCCTCGAACATGCCGAGCGGCAGCTGGGCGTCGAAGGCCACCTGCTCGACCGTGCCCTCGCGCAGCCGCAGCAGCTGCGGCGACCCGGCGTCCACCGCCCGGACCAGCCCGGTGGCCAGGTCGATGTCCAGCATGAGCACCGACAGGTAGGAGCGGCCCCGGTAGTGGGCGTACACCGCCTGGTCGGCCAGGGCCGCCTGGTCGGCGAGGGAGAGGCCGGCCCGGCGGGCGTTGCGCAGGGCGTTGATCGCCAGGTTCGTCAGCAGGGAGGCCTCTATGCCCTCGCCCATGCCGTTGGTGACGTACAGGCTGAGCCGGTCGGCCGTGGCGGACCAGTCGAAATTGTCGCCGAAGATCGCGTACGCCGGCTCCAGCTGGGCGCCCAGCTCGTACTCGGGGCGCACGCAGGAGCGGCCCGGCAGCAGCTGCCACTGCATCTCGGCGGCCAGCGTGAGCCGGTCCCTGCGGCGGGCCTGGAGGTAGAGGTCGGTGTCCCGCTCGGCCACCACCACCTCGTGCCCCAGCACCTCGGCGATCTCGGCCAGTTCGGGCAGGACGGCCCGGGCGTGCTCGTGGCCGCGCAGGGTCACCGTCAGCACGCCGAGGCGGTCGCCGCGCACGGTGACCGGCAGATGCGCGCGCACGAGGTCGTCCGGGAGCGTCTCCACGTACGGTTCCTGCGCGCCGAAGGCCCGGCCGGCCGGGCCGCTGTGCACCGGCACCGGCTGGAGGGTGTGCGGCAGGACGGACACCGGCTGCAGCACGGTCAGGCCGTAGTCGGCGAGGAACAGCTCGACGGAGTCCGCCGCGTACTGATCGGTCAGTACACGACGGACCGCGTCCAGCAGTTGGTGGGGTGCCGCCGTGCGCAGGGCGCGCTCGGCGGCCACGAATCTGTTCATGATCGTGGTCACGGGGTTGCTACACCATTCCTTGGTCGGGCGCCGGCCGGTTTCGGGCCGGTGCCGACGGGTTCTCGGGGGATGAGGGGCCGGGGTGCCAGGGCCCGGGTATGAGCGCGCGGGCGGCCGGTGGGGGGAGGGACGGGCGGGGTCCGCGGCCGTCGTCACCGCCGGCGTCCCCTACGCCTAGTACGCTGACGGCCATCCCGGTGCCTGCGAGAGTGTGACTGTGACTTCCCTCCGACCCCGCCCTGAGCCCGCAGAGGTCGCCCGTGTGACCTCCACGGCCGCGGAGTTGCTGGAAGTCCTGTGGGGCAGGGCCTCGACGGCGCCCGCGTCCGCGTCCCAGCTGCGCGTGCTGCTCATCCTGGAGCACCACGAGGGCATCAACCTGCGCACGCTCGCCGACTCCCTCGCGTCCACGCCGCCCTCCACCAGCCGGCTGTGCGACCGGCTGCAGGCGGCCGGGTTCGTCGAACGCGTGGTGAGCCCGGCCGACCGGCGTGAGCTGCGCCTGCGGCTCAGCAGCCGGGGCCGCGCCTTCCTGGCCGATCTGCGCGTGCGCCGTGAGGAGGCGCTGCGCGCGGTGCTCGACCAGATGCCCGCCGCCAAGCGGGTCGCGCTGCTGCAGGGTCTGGAGGCGTTCTGCGACGCGGCGGCGGCCCAGATACACGACGACTCCGACGACTCCCGCGCGTCCGGTACCCGGACTGCCTGAACTGCCCGCCGCGGCGCCGGGCCGTCCCTTGCGGACCCTTCCCGTCACCTGCTCGGCCTCGCTACTTTGTTGCTCCACGACTATGGTTGTCAAACGACAACTGTCCGTTCCACGACCCCCTGGGTCTCTTTCGCCGCACCACACCCGCCCACCCTCCTGCCCGCACTGACACAGCACCTGTGCGGGTACCCCGACACCGCCCCGACCTGCGCCGACTGTGGTCTACGTCTCGCCGGGGCCGATGCGGGGCATGACCGGGGCGAGCGGGGGTAGCGGCGGTGGAGGTGGCCTGTCGGGGGATCGGAGCGGGCCGGAACTACGAGGGAGGGCCCGTGACCGCGACCACGCGCATCGGCACGACGACGGATTCCGCCACCTACGCAGGCGAGGAGCTGCCGCAGATCGCGGAGCCGCAGAAGATCCCTCCGCAGGACGCGCGCGAGCTGACGGGGCAGTTCCTCGACCGCCTCGCGGTGCTGGAGGAGGGCACTCCCGAATACCAGTACGCGCGCAACACGCTCATCGAGATGAACATGTCGCTGGTGCGCTTCGCGGCCCGCCGGTTCCGCTCGGGCGGCCAGTCGATGGAGGACGTCGTCCAGGTCGGCGTGATCGGCCTGATCAAGGCCATCGACCGGTTCGAGGTCTCCCGCGAGGTGCAGTTCACCAGTTTCGCGGTGCCGTACATCGTCGGTGAGATCAAGCGCTTCTTCCGGGACACGTCCTGGGCGGTGCACGTGCCGCGCCGGCTGCAGGAGGCCCGTACGGAACTGGCCAAGGCCACCGAGGAGCTGGCCTCCCGGCTGGGCCGCGCGCCCAGGGTCGCGGAGCTGGCGGCCCTGATGAACCTCTCCGAGGAGGAGGTCGTCGAGGCGCAGATCGCGGCCAACGGCTATGTCTCCTCCTCGCTCGACGCCACGATCAGCGCCGACGCCGAGGAGAGCGACACCAAGCTCTCGGAGTTCATCGGCGGGGAGGACCCGGCGCTGGAACTGGTCGAGGACTTCCACTCCCTCGCCCCGCTGGTCGCCGAACTGGACGAGCGTCAGCGCCTCATCCTGCACCTGCGCTTCGTGGAGGAGCTGACGCAGGCGGAGATCGGCGCCCGGCTCGGCATCTCCCAGATGCACGTGTCCCGGCTGCTCTCGCGCACGGTGGCCCGTCTGCGGTCGGGGATGCTGGCGACCGGGTGAGGCCCTGAGCCCGCGGTGAGCGCGGGACGTGCCGCCGGCCGGGCACGTCCCGCGCTCACCGGTGTGCGCGCGGTCCGTCCGTGCGGTGCCCGCGGGGGACGGCGGCCCGCCGGGCGGCCAGGAATCCCCGCAGCCCCCGGCTGAGCGCCGCCCGTTCCGCCGGCTGCATCGCCTTCAGTGCCGTGGTCAGCGCCTGGGCGCGGCGGTCCGCCACATCGCGCAGGACGCGGTGGCCGTGGGCGGTGAGCCGGAGTTGCACCTCGCGCCGGGTGACCGGATGCGGCACGCGTTCCAGGAGACCGGCCGCCGCCAGCCGGTCGCACAGGCGGCTGGCCGTGGGAAGGCCGATGTCGAGCCGGTCGGCCAGGGACGTGAGGTTCAGTCCGGGAGTCTCCTGCAGGGTGCGCAGCGCCCGCAGTTGGTGCGGGGACAGCCGCAGGGACGCTTCCTGGGCGGCGATGGACCACAGGGCCGTCAGGCTCTCCACGGCATCGGTGATCTGCGCCGCGACGGCCTCCGGGCCATCACCCCGTCCCTTCGCCCGGTGGTCGCCGGGGCCGTCGAGATCGGTCACAAAACGGTCACTTTCCATAAGCTCCGGGTACTGCGGAGGTCGCCCTCATTCAAAGGCTGTACCCGAAGAGCCGTAGGGCAAGCAGTCCCGTTCGGCGCCGGATCGGACCCGGGTGGCTCAGCCGGCGCTCAGCTCCGTCAGCGCCGCGAGCGGCAGCGTGTGCTGCGTCTGGAGGACCTTGGCGCGCAGGTAGCGGACGTTGTGCGCGGTGGTGAAGACGCCCGTCGGGACCCGGTCCCGGACACCGACGCCCAGGGTGCGCAACTGGGCCGCCTTGTCGGGGTTGTTCGAGAGCAGGTCCAGCTCGGCGATGCCGAGGGCCCGCAGCATCTGTGCCGCGGCCGTGTAGTCGCGGGCGTCCTCGGGCAGCCCCAGCGCCGCGTTCGCCTCGTACGTGTCCAGGCCCTGGTCCTGGAGGGCGTACGCGTCCAGCTTGTTGTAGAGGCCGATGCCCCGGCCCTCCTGGCGCAGGTAGAGGAGCACGCCGCCGCGCTCGGCGATGCGCTCGACCGCCTCGCGCAGTTGCGGGCCGCAGTCGCAGCGGGCCGAGCCGAACACGTCCCCGGTCAGGCACTCGGAGTGCAGCCGCACGAGGGGGACCGGGCCCGGCTCGCCCAGGACGACGGCCACGTGCTCCCGGCCGTCGGCCAGGCCGTGGAAGGTGACGAGCTCGGCGTCGGCCTCGTAGCCGTCGTGGAAGCGCAGCGGGACCCGGACGCGGGAGCGGGGGGTGGCGAGGACGCTGGGGGTGTCGGGCATGCGGGGCCTCCGGGTTCCGTTCCTGTTCGGCTGCACAGGCCGTCTGGTGGGTTGCTTCAGATTTGAAACAGACTCACGGCCGGAACCCTACTCTTGCTTGAAGTTTGAAGCAATGATGGGTGGCCCCGTGTGGCGTGCGTCACGAACAGGCCGTCGAGGACCTCCGCCGCCACGGCACGTCGTCCGCCGCCGGCCGGGCCCCGTCCTCCTGGAGCCCTCGCGCGATCGCCGTGGAGATCTCCTCCAGCTGCCCGACCTGCTCCGCGCTGAGCCGGTCGAACAGGGAGTTCCGCACGGTCTCGACGTGCCCGGGCGCCGCCCGCTCCAGCACGGCGAACCCCTCTTCGGTCAGCGCCGCGATGCTGCCCCGCCTGTCGTACCGGCACGCCTCGCGCCGCAGCATGCCGTCCTTCTCCAGCCGCGTCACCGCGTACGTCAGCCGGCTGCGCGTGATCTTCAGCCGCTCGGCGAGGTCGGTCATCCGCAGCCGCTGTTCCGGGGCCTCGGACAGGACGGACAGGATGGAGTAGTAAAGGTGGGGCATGCCGGCGTCCTGCTGGAGCTGCCGGTCGATCGCGTCCTCCAGGAGCAGCGAAGCGGCGATGTAGGCGCGCCAGGCGCGCTGCTCCTCGGGGGTGAGCCAGCGGGTCGTCATGCCGCCAGTGTAGGTTTGTTTCAAACTTGAACCAAGCTTTGTCCGTCCGCCGTCCCGACCAGCCGCGGAGCGTCGATGTCCCACCCGTACGTCCTGCTGTCCGCCGCCGTCTCCCTCGACGGCTACCTGGACGACACCGGTCCCGAACGCCTGCTGCTGTCCGGCCCGGCCGACTTCGACCGGGTCGACGAGGTCCGCGCGTCCGTCGACGCGATCCTGATCGGCGCCGGCACCATCCGCGCCGACAACCCCCGGCTGCTGGTGAACTCGCCCGAGCGGCGCTCCGCGCGGATGGCCGCCGGCCGGCCCGAGTACCCGCTCAAGGTCACCGTCAGCGGGTCGGGCGACCTCGACCCGGACGCCCGGTTCTGGCACACCGGCGGCGAGAAGGTCCTGTACACGACCGACACCGGCGCCGGACGCGCCCGCGCCCTCGGCATCGCCGCCGACGTCGTCCCGCTCGGCGCGGACCTCGACTGGCGCCGCCTCCTCACCCACCTGCACGACGTCCGCGGCGTACGGCGCCTGATGGTCGAGGGCGGCGGCCTGATCCACACCCAGCTGCTCACCCAGGGCCTCGCCGACGAACTCCAGCTGGTCCTCGCCCCGTTGTTCGTGGGCGACCCCGAGGCCCCTCGCCTCTTCGGGCCCGGCGGCTACCAGGGCGGCCGGCTCCGGCTGCTGGAGACACGGCGGATCGAGGACGTCGTCCTCATGCGCTACGCGCCGACCGCCCCCGGCACCGGCGCCCTGCCCGTCGCCGCCGACCACCACTGGCTGGCCCTCGCCTGCGAGCTGGCGGAGCGCTGCCCGCCCTCGGACACGGCGTTCAGCGTGGGCGCGGTGGTGGTCGCGGCCGACGGCACGGAGCTGGCCCGCGGCCACTCCCGTGAGGGCGGCGACCCGGTCGTGCACGCCGAGGAGGCGGCCCTGGCGGGGATCGACCCGGCCGACCCGCGGCTTGCCGGCGCGACGGTGTACAGCAGCCTGGAGCCCTGCGCCCGCCGCTCCTCCCGGCCCACGCCCTGTGCCCGGCTGATCCTCGACGCGGGCGTACGCCGGGTGGTCACCGCCTGGCGCGAGCCGGACACCTTCGTGGCGGCGGCCGACGGCAGCGGCGTCCTGGCCGCCGCCGGGGCGGAGGTCGTCGTCCTCCCGGAGCACGCCGAGCGGGCCCAGGCGCCCAACCGCCATCTGCTGTCCTGAGCCCCGGTGGCGGGTGTGGCGCGAGCTGTCCTGCGCATGGCGTACACTGGAGTCACAACGACGCGGGGTGGAGCAGCTCGGTAGCTCGCTGGGCTCATAACCCAGAGGTCGCAGGTTCAAATCCTGTCCCCGCTACTGAAGGCCGAGGGCCGG